>JAAYVR010000269.1 GCA_012517065.1 Verrucomicrobiota bacterium
GTAGATGTCAGCCCCGATGCGCTTTGCTTTGGCCCGAATCGCAGGGTATTCCTCCTGCAGCCAGCGCTCCACCAGCGCTGGGTTCTGTTCGTACGCAACCCATATCGGTCTCTGGCAGGTCAGTCCCAGTTGCCCCAGCAGTCGGCCAACCGACGTCACACTGAGCACTATCCCGAATTTGTCCTTTATCAGTTTGCGGACCATGCCCCTGGTCCAGAGCGCAAAGGGGAACTTAAGCTGCAGCGGGTCCTTGTTGACCACCGTCTGGTATATCCACCGAATCTGCCGGCCATTAAGGCGGGGCGGCCTCCCGGGGATTGGCTTGGCTTTCAACCCATCCCAGCCTCCGGCACGGTATCGGGCCAGCCATTCATAGATTACGCTACGATGTATTCCTAACACTTTGGCCACCAATTCGGGACTTTCGCCATCCTGGACGCGACGCACGGCTCGAATGCGCATTTCTTCCAAGGTGTCGTGGTCCAGCTTGCGCGCATCCATTACAGGTTTCTTCATACTCATTAAAAGAAGCACATATTGTGCCAAATGTCGTCTTACTTATGAGCTCCCTAATATCCCCCGCGTTCGTCAGAGCTACTACGGTTTGCTCAGGCGATAGAACTTGGTGCCGTAAGGCACCGGTTCGATGTATTGCAGATGTTCACCGTTGGTTTGGTATGGTGGCGGGATTGTGTGCCATGGAATAGACGGCGCGGACAGGGTGTTCGCGGCTTGCAGGACCCAACCTGATCCATCCGCCATGGGCCAGGAAACCACCACCGAGTTGGTGGCTGTAAACGTGACCTTAAGATACGGTGCGCCTTGAGTTTGCAGAGCGGTCACCCAACTCCAAAAACCACCAATAATCGTGAATCGTCCACGGCTAAGGTACGGTGTCGCATTCGGTTGCCCAACGGTGCCGGTGACGCGATAGAGTCCCCCTGTGCTTGTGCCCGCTGTGCCTTGGCCTGTCCACCAATGGAGCGAGTAGCTTTCGCTCCACGTCACAAAAGCAAAACAGCAGAACAGAAAGCAAAGGCCGATTATGTTTGGCTGATCGCGAAACCCAATCGAATGCGGGGCGACAACACAGCAGGAGCTAATGGTCTTCCGCATGAGGCCCAGGTTTTCACCCGGCTTGTACAGTCTGTTAGTTTGCTTCATGTTGCCGGCGGAGTTGGAGTTTAAGGTGCTACCACTTGACCTCGACGGTATAGATCACGGCTGTCCAACGGACCGAGTCGCCAGTGTTACCCCGGGCGGTTACAACCAGGGCATCGTAGGCATCGTTGGCGGTGACGTTGACGTCCCATGTTGTGTCGTCCTCTGCGTAGTCTTCCGTGTTGGGCGACTCGAGCATGCGCACGCTGCCGTTCTCGTTCTCGACAAACCCGCGGATAAAATAGCCGGCGGCTTTTCCGTTCGAGCCGCGGCCTGCAACAAAAACCCTGAATGTCCACGTTGAATTGACCGGGACGCTGACACGTTGATTTCCCGGTAGGAACAGCTCGCCGTACGCACTGCCAGTACTGGCCCCACGCAGCACGTAGGTCGAACTGCGTGCGTCGCCGTATGCGCTGAACGAATTGCCGGCACCGACGTGAATTGCGCCGTTGTTGGCGATAGCGAGCCGACTGGCAAAAGCCGTGAACAGGTCGAGTCCATACTGGTTGCCACCGGCAGTGCGTTTGGAAGCTATACCTTCGCCACTGTTGGCGCCGCCAAGCACAAGTCCGGGTGCGAGGGTGGCGTTGTTCTGATTGGCCGCATCGGCCACAAGGTTGTTCGCCAGGATGAGGGGCGCACTGACATTGGTGGCAAAATTGGCAGGACTGTTGAAGCGCGGAATGTTTGTGCTGAGACGTGTATCAGCCAGCGTCCCGGCACTGATCTTGTCCGCGTCGATGTCCGTCAGGGCGCTTCCGTTGCCCTGAAACGCGCCGACGAACAGGTTTCCCGCATGAGTGAACTGGTTTGCTCCGGTGAAGGTCTGGGCAGTGTTGAGCTTGGGGATGTTGGGCGACAATCTTGCATCGGCGATGGTACCGGAGGTGATATCGGCGCCGCTATGGGTGTGCGAGGCAGGCGCGAATTCATCGCCGTGCCGTCCGTCTAATCTGTCGGCGTCAACATTTGCCAGACCTGATCCAGAACCGCGGAACTGGTCCGCCGTGATCGTACCAGCGACGTGCAGAGCGCTTTGGGGTTGGTTGGTGTTAACGCCAACGCCGCCAGAGGCCCGAAGCAAAAATTGGTTGGGCCTTGTCGAAGCGAAATCCCTGTCGAGTGAATCGGCCCAGACAAAAGTGCCCTCGTGCATAGCGGCGGCGCGATTGCCGGCTGCGAATCCGTACCTGCCGGCGACCATGTTGAGACGCCCGCCCGGGACAGTTCCAAACCACGCGTTGGTTTCGATGTAGTTGTTGCTGCCGCCGCCTATGAAAGCGCCTTCTGCACCGGGAGCAATGCGATTCTCCGCTCCACCAGTAATCGTGGCTTTTGCTGCGTTGGTTGCAATCAAGTTGTGCCGACCACCCGCGATGACTGCGTACTGCGAATTCGATTGGATGGTGTTCCGTTCTCCTCCCGCAACGACTGCGTAACTTGCCTGATCTTCGACAGAGTTTTCCTCACCGCCACCCACGAATGCTGCGATGGCATTTGTGCCGATGTCATTGTCGTTTCCTCCGGCGATGGCAGCATAGGACGAACCGCTGCCAATGCGGCTGCAATCACCGCCTGCAATTGTTGCCGACATTGCGCCATTGTCGATTCGGTTATCTATGCCGCCTCCAATGGTGGCGAGGGCCGCACCGCTTTCGACACGGTTCCCAGTTCCGCCGCTGATGGTTGCGTCCAGGACACCCGATGCAATCACATTGTCGGGTGCACCGCCGAGCACGTTGTTGCCGGGCAACAGACGAAATGCAGTCGTGTTGTTCACTCGAAGTTCCAGCGGTTGTTCATCAACAGTGCCAAGAAAATGTGTCCCACTGAGTGTCCCGGTATTGCCCGAGGTTTGCCAAAAACCGCCGGGACTCATCCCACCTAGCGCAACCGCGTTGACATTTGTTACGCTTGTCCCATCACCGGAAAAGATGCCAACAAGCTGGTTCGCCGGGTGTGTCAAAGCCACCTCATTTGTGTAGGGACCGGCCAACTGATCTGGGCCAAGGACCCCGAGAAAACTGGATGCTGTTAGTGCACTGCCTGCTGACAGAGCATGCAAGGCGTACGGGGCAGGCCGCAGTGGCTGCCGCGGATCGAGAGTAACAAACTCAACGGTGTTGTTTGTCCGGATCGAGATTTCGAGCCACAACGCTTGTCCAGTGAAGATTGCTTGGCCAAAATCCAGTTCCGTTGCAAACAACCCGTTTGTGACATACACGGGGCTGCTCACGATTGGGCCCGCAATCGGGTTTCCACTATCAGGTGAATCGTAGATTGCGAATCTCAAGTCGTAAACCCCACTGGCGGGTTGACCATCCTGCGCGAGGAGCCCTTGGTAGCTGAAAGCCGTGCTCAGAGGCTCGGCGCCGAGAACGTTGCTGATCCCGACCAGCAACAGCGTAACAGCATTAACAAACATCTTCTTCATAACTGGTATGGATTTGGGCTGACTGCCTTTGGAGTTGTCGGTGGGTTCCGTGCGGACAGCGTGTTGATCTTTTGGCGAGCACTGATTTCATCTGCCAAGCATGGCCGTGGTTCTCCCGAAGCCGACCGGCGCAACTTGTCTGTCCGGTTCGGAATACTAACACGGTTGGTTCGCACTGATTCCAAACTAGATTCAAGCTCAGACCTGCAGATCTGCTGCCGATGTTGGCAGTCTGTCACACATGACGCCTGAATTCAAGTTCGTTGCTTGCGGGCCAGGATGGTATGAATCTGGCCTTTGGCTCTTCTCAATCCGTACAGATTGGCAGTGGTGATTGCATTGATACTCTTGTTGCTATTGCCTGATCCCTGTCTCCTGTCCGCTGTTCTGCGTCCTTGGTCTTTGGTCTATGGTCTTCGGTCTTTCGTCCATGGTCTATGGTCTCTAATCTCTCTTGCCCGCGCTCCTGCCATCGAGTTGGCCAAGGAACAATTCTGCCCAGCCCAGTCTTGACTCACGCCTTCGCATCAGCCACAGTTCAGCTCCAGGTATGTCCAAACGGCCAATGCCTGTCGGGAGCACCATTCTCCTCAGCCTCTTACTGACCGTGCCGACGTTATCTGGCTTGTCTGCCGCAGTACGACCCGAGATCGATGTCCCTTACACGTGCGCTTCGTTTGCCATAGACGGCGATGCTACTGATTGGACTGAGATCAAGGCCAAGGGCAAAGGCATCTCCTTCTACAAAGGAGACGGCCATGCTGGCACGGCGACTCACTACGGGACCACCGTTCTTGGCACCATTTCAAGCGCAGCAGACTGCACCGTGAGCCTGTGGCTGGCCCATGACGGAGTGTTTCTGTACGTGCTGGCCGAGGTCCAGGACGATGACCACGAGCCGTTCGCCGCTAAAGCGAATTCCAACATGGCTTACTTGGAAGATACTTTGCATCTCTACATCGATTCGTCCAATGCCAGAAAGAGCGCCATTCCAGGCAACCCAATCTCCACTCAACATGGCTACGAACAGTTCGGCTACAGCACCGATGGCAACATTTACGGAGAGCACACCGATTTCAACACGACGGGTCCGCCAAAGCAGCCGGCACCCCAAGGGTCCAGTCCAGACGGAACACACTGGCTTGCGAAGTGCACGGTCACATCAGTGACGACCGGCGGCTATCTTTACACCTTCGAAGAACGCATCGCGCTGGCTGCCTACCGGAATATGGCAGCCATGACTCCGGGCAACAGCTATGGCTTCGAAGCCGAGTTCTGTGACGCAGACAACGGTACCCAACTGCAAGGCTGGATTTTCTGGTCAAGCAACGGTTCCAGCACCGACGCGTGGAACTATGAGAATCTCTGGGGAACAATGCACCTCGAGGCGTTGCCGAGTCCGCCTCCGCTGAGCCTGGTAAGTTGTCAACGGATGGGTGAAACAAACGTGGTCGCCTTGAGTTGGACGAACAACGGCACTTCCTGTGTCCTCGAGAGTGCTGCAGCAGTAACCGGAGTCTGGCACGTAGTCTCAAGCTCGTTCACGACCAACGCCGACTTGATTTCCACGGTGGTCACTAACATGGACCCAACGCAGTTCTTCCGTCTGAAAGGGAATTGAACTTCTGGCCGCCGCGGCGGTTCGTACCACAGGGAGCGCACCCACCACCTGAATTTTCGCGCCGCCGTCCACAGGCTTGTATTGGCCGCTCAAATCTTGCAGTATGACACCGTCGAAAGGAACAATATATGGCCAAAATCTACATCGGACTAAATGCAGAGTTCTCCCGAAGCTCGGACAAGCCATTCGAATGGGCTGTCAAGGCCGCCGCCGACATGGGGTACAAGTTCTTCGAGCCCATGGTGCACTTTGGTCGGGAGCTGATGAGCGAAGCAGGTTACTTCCACACCGTGTCAATGTTCGATGACCCATGGCGCATCAAGGAGGCGTGCGACAAGGCCGGGCTGACAATATCAGCTCTGCAGGCGCACGGGCCTCTGGGCAGACCCGATGTGCACGGGGAATACATCAAACTTGCCATCCGCGTGGCCGCCGAGATCGGCGTGCCAGTCGTTAATACAGACGAAGGCATCAAAGCCAAATGGACCACCGAAGAAGAAGACTTTGTGCTGATCAAGTACACGCTCCAAGAAGCCGCGTTCATTGCCGAACGGCGCGGTGTAAAAATCGGCCTCGAACCACATGCCCAGTATTCCCGGCATCCGGACGGGCTCGATCGCATCTACAACCTCGTCAAATCCCCAGCCATCGGCATCAACTTCGACACCGGCAATGCGTATCTCTGTGGTCACGACGTCTATGCATGGCTTGAACGTGTCGCATCGCGTTTGGTTCACTTGCATGCCAAGGACATTTCGATAACACATGCTGAGGCTGAACGCGGCAAAGTCACCGGCACGCCGGTCGGATGCGCTTGCGGCGAGGGCGTTCTCGACTGGGAACGCATAATCCGGATCGTTCGTGAGAAATGCCCGCGCGACATTGTGTTCTCTGTCGAATGCGGCACGCCCACACAGGCGCAAAAGAGTCTGGAACACTTGAGCAAGCTCGTCTGAACACCATCCGGTTTTGCCTACTGCGCACCGGGCAAACAGTGCGGATGTCCGGTTGGGAAACGCGCTTGAGCATTGCCAAGTGAAACTCGGGATTCTTATGCCCGGTGAACCCGATGAACCGCACCTTGCCCTGCTTCTTGGCGATGGCAGCCGCTTCAATCGCCCCATTCGGTGCAAAAACCCAATCAGGATTTTCAGCCCGCTCGATCGCAACCGCCTCGATGTCCACGCTAAAGCAACTCACGTGGCACACCTCTAATCAGCCTGCAGTCGCGAACAGATGAACAAGGCAAAGGATTTCCTCTTGCGCCCTCCAGAAGCCAAACTCCCGCCAACAATAGCCAGTCGTTGGTGCGGTTCGCGGGCCGGCGGTTCTGGCCGTTGCTGTTCCAACTGCTTCAGCGGCTCACGCGGTTGGACCCCGATCTGCCCTGCCCCAAAATCGCTCACCGTCCTTGTCCAAAGACCCCATGCCGCCACCTACCGCGTAAATGCCGCCAGGGGGCCGTGGACAGTAAGTCCCTCCGCTTGCAGCCGCAGTACACGGTCGCTTTCATAGACTCGCGCCTCCATCAAACGTCCCGGGCCGTTCCGCGGCACGCAGGCGCAAAAGGTTAATCGTCGGCATTCTCGATGGACGATCTGAGCCATGCGAGGTATTCCGCATTGTCTTTTTGCCAGCGCCGATTGATCTGCCATGCATACAACGACAGGCTGGCTGACAAAAAGCGGCCTGTGACGATTTTCTTCAAGACCTGCGGCAAAGAGTAAAGTCTGGTGTGCCCGTTGACCTGGGCATACTGCAATTCGCACGGCGTAAATGTGCGCGGGCGGAAAACAACATGGTGCGCATCGTACAAGTCCCAGTCCTGTGACACTATCCTGCGCTGGGCTGTGAGCTGTTTGTGGAGTTCAGTGCCTGGCAACGGGGTCAATATAAGCAGTTGCGCACTCGTCAGCTTCATTCTCTGGATAAATTTGACGGTTTCCTCGGCCGTTCGGGTGTCATCGCTCTCGAAACCCAGGACGAACATGCCATGGATGTGAATGCCGGCCCTGTGTATCGTTTCGATTGCAGCGCGCATTTCGTCCAATTGCTGGGCCTTTTTCATTTCCTTGAGGCTTGTGGGATTTACTGACTCGAAACCGATAAACAACGTGTGTGCACCGGATTTTTTCATCAGGCCCAGCAGCTCAGGGTCGCGCGCGACGTCCGTTCGCACCTGGGTGGACCAGTGGAATCTGAACCCGCGCCTCAGCATGGCTTCAACCAATTCACGGGCTTTGGCCTTGTTCGCGGCGAAATTGTCATCACAGAAAAAAACAACGTGCTTGGGCGTGTCGTATTTCTCAAGCTCTTCAACGACGCTCGCTGTGGAACGGTGGCGCAGTTTCTTGCCGAACATCGCTGTGACCGAACAAAATGAACAGTCGAACGGACATCCACGGGATGTTTGGACCACAACAGTCCGTTTCCCGCCAATCACGCAGTCGGCAGTGCCGTCCGCAAGTGAAAAATCGGGCAGCGGGAGCGTGTCCAAATCCTCGACTTTGGCCCCCAAAGGGTTGTGGTGAACGCCACCCGCATCGTCTTTCCAGGAAAGGTTCGGGACCCCGGCATATCGCGGGTCGGTTCCTTTTATGGGTCCGTCCGACCACAAATCGAGCAAAGCTTGGAAGGCTATTTCACCTTCGCCCCGCACGACAAGTTCGGCATGATTCAGAGCTTCATCGGGCATGAAAGTGACGTGTGGCCCGCCCATAGCGACAGGGATGCCTTTGCTTCGGCATGCATCGGCAATCTGGTAACTGCGGTTAGCCGTCGGTGTTATTGTCGAGATGCACACAACGTCGGGTTGACCGTGGCGCGAAATCCATCTGTCAAGGTCGAACCATTCGCGACCTTCGACGAACACCCTGCCAGTCCAATTCGGGTTCCGGTTTGCCAATCCCGCCAACAAGAAACTGCCCAGTCGTGGCAACGTGAACTGGGAGAAAATGTTCAACTGCCGCGACCCTGGTTCGATTATCAATACCAAACGTCTCCGTGCTGACATCAGCGGGTATTCTGCAAGTCTAGCAAGAGACAGCAAGTCCCCTTATCTCCTTGCAAGCGAATTGGTGCTCTATCGGCGTGCCCACGCGCGTTCGATTTCTTCCAGAGTTCTACCCTTGGTTTCCGGCACGAACAACGCCACAAATATCAGAGCGCCGGCACACATCAGAGCGTAGCCCCAAAACGTGCTTGAACTGCCAAAGTTCTTGAGAAGCCACGGAAAAGTAACAGATACAAGATAACACGAGGCCCACACAGCCGACGTAGCCAACGCCATGGCACGTCCACGCGTCCGGGTTGGGTATATTTCTGAAATCACAACCCAGCCAACGACTCCCATTGAAAACGCAAACGACGCCACGTAAAAAAGAACGCCGGCAAGCAGCGTCTGCGCGGGAAGCCTGGCATGAAACCCATACCCCACAAGCGCAAGGGCAATTCCCATGCAGCTTGAGCCCACCAGCAGCAGCGCTTTCCGGCCCATCTTGTCCACCACAGCCATAGATGCCACAGTGAACACAAGATTCGTCACTCCCACAAGAACGCTATGCCAGTAGGCAGCGGATGTACCAAAGCCAGCTTCCTTGAACACTTTGGGCGCGTAATACATGATCGCATTGATCCCTGTGATCTGCGTGAACACCGCCAAGGTAATCCCCACAAACAGAGCACGCCGCACTCCCGGCCGGATCAGCTCCCGAATGCCCACGTCTTCCTGACTGATTGCCTCACGGATTTGCGCAAGCGCAATGTCCGCTTCCGTAACACCGGCAACGCGCGACAGTATTTCTCGCGCCTGCTGGTGAAGGCCCTGTTTGCTCAGCCATCGGGGACTTTCCGGGACAAGGAAAAGCAGCGCAAAAAACCCTGCCGCAGGCAGCGCAGCAACTCCGAACATCAGCCGCCATTTTGCCGGGTCTGCCATGTCCATTCTGTTCACTATCGAGTTGCTAAAGAATGCACCGAGTATTCCCAGCACAATGGCGAGCTGCTGCAACGCAACCAAACGGCCCCTTGTTCGCGGCGGCGACACTTCAGCGATGTAAAGTGGCGATGCAAGCGATGCGATTCCTATGCCAAGCCCGCCAAACAACCTCGCCAACACAAGTTCGATCTTGCCCCCGGCAACCCAGCACCAGAGTGCCGAGACAAGAAACAAAACGGCCGAAACCAAGAGTGTCTTCTTGCGCCCAAAACTATCGGTCAGAAACCCTGCGCCGAGGGCACCAAAAAAACACCCAACGATGGCCGAGCTGGTCACAAACCCCTCCATCTTTGGGTCAAGCGCGAACTCGTCTGTGAACAGCGGCTCGGCGCCCGAGATGACGGCAGTGTCGAATCCGAACAAGAAGCCGCCAACAGCGGCCACCGCGCATATCAGAATGAGATAGCCAAGGCTCCCGCTGGTGCTGGTTGGTTTGGTTTCCGCCATTAAATCAATGCATGCTGCGAATGGCTCTCAGGAGCGTAAATGCGCGACAGCCGCTGAAACAGAGCTAAAAAGAACGTTCCAACGCTGGCGGGCGCAACCACACATTCGCCCTCTCGCGAACACTTCCGCGCAAAGTCACAAGCGGTTTTTGGGACAGCAGCAGAATGTCCACCCCATGAAGTGCCTCGATCCCCGCTACTTTTGCTCGGGCTTGGTCTCGGACTTTCCGGCTTTTGCCTTTTCCGCTTCTGCCTGTTTGTATTTCTCGAGCTCCTCAGCCTTGATGACTTCTATCTTTGCACCCTTTTCGAGTTCCTCCTTGGACGGCACCTTGATGATATCGCTTGTAATGGGTGCGCTGGAGGAAGTCGAGGTCGTTGGTCTTTGTTCGACTGAGAGGAGCTCGACGTCAAACACCAAGGTTGAGTTTGGGCCGATAGCGAGCCCGGACCCGCGCTCGCCGTAAGCCAGTTCGGGCGGGATGAACAACTGCCATTTCGCTCCGGGCTTCATGAGCTGGAGAGCTTCGGACCATCCCTTGATAACTCCGTTGACACCGAACTTGGCCGGTTGTCCCCGCTTATACGAACTGTCGAACTCGGTGCCGTCGATAAGCGTGCCGCGGTAATTCACAGTCACCATGTCGTTCGGCTTCGGCGATTCGCCGCTGCCCTCGGCAAGGACCTTGTACTGAAGGCCGCTCGGGAGTGTAACAACGCCTTCTTTCTTCTTGTTCTCCTCGAGGAACTTTTCGCCGTCTTTCTTGTTCTTCTCCGCGAGCCTTGTTCGAGCTTCGCGCTGGGTTGACATGATGATATCCCGCGCCTCGTTTTCGCTGAGGCGTGCCTTGCTCAGGTCGTAACCATCTTTCACCCCCTCCATAATGGCGTTTGGATCAATCTCATCGAGGGGTATGCCCGACCTTCGCAGGTTGTTGCCAAGGCTCATGCCGAGGGCATAACTGAATTTCCCTTTGTTATCCTTGAAAGCCTCGCCCTCAGCCGCATAAACAGAACCAAATCCAAGAGCAAACGCAACCACACCATAGATCAGTGCACTTTTCATATTACAATCAATTCCTTTTACTTTGAGCATCAGACAACACAAACCATGTTTCAATTCAATTCTCTAACCACGTGGGCCGGGTCGCGGTTTCCAACCGACGCATCCCCAGGAAGCCGGTCGGCAACCCGTGAGAACCCCACTCAAACTCACGCCGTCCCGTAGAACTCCTCGACCGTCCGCCGGAACAGGTTTTCACCCACATCGACAATGCGCATCTCGCGTCTGGCGTTCTCGGGTGAATCGCTCGCATGCGCCGCATTCACCATGATGTTCGCACCGAACTCGCGCCTGATTGACCCTGGCGGCGCCTTCGACGGGTCGGTTGGGCCGAGCACAGACCTGATCTTCGCCACGGCGTTTACGCCCTCGTAGATCAGAGCAATGCATTTCTCCGTGCCGGGCTCGGCCAGTTTCGACGGGTCGCATTCCCTTGGATTGATCCCGGACATGAACCGCACGATGTTTTCGAACTGGCTTTCGGCGTACAATGGACCGAGCATCTCACCCAACTGGCGTTGCTCCGCCTCAGGGACTTTAATTTCCAGTTCTCTTTCCAACGCAGCTTTGGCTTTTACGGCCACGCGCTCTTTGACCGCATTGCGAAGAGTTTCACGTACAGGCGCATAGAACTCCATAGCCTGGGCAACGCTCATCCTGTGCACCTTGATCCCGACGATGAACAGGCCCGTCCTCGAGAAAAAGTCGATCATGTTCCCGGGCCGACCTGAGGGGAATTTGAAATTGTCCGGTTTCAACAATACCAAGGTTCTCTCCGGCACTTCGTGTGGGCCGTACTGGATCACATCTTCGAGCACGCCACCGTCGGTGTCAGAGTATTTGGCCCAAATGAGAAGTTTCGTTTTCGCCTCTGCAGGCGTCGGCGCGGCCAAAACCGCCGGTTCGAAGTAGTGCACATTGTCGTTCTCGTCGATGATGAGGTCGCCGTAAGTGTCGCGGATTGTCTCGCCACCGCGCCTGTGCGGGCTGAAATTCCCGATAACAGCGCGGAGCTTGCGCACGGCGTCTTCCCCTTTGAACAGCAGCATCATTACACGGCGACGCCGTTGCGACTTTGGTTCTGGACCAAGATTGCGAAGGACATACTCTCTAATGAGCTCCTGTATGCGTTTCTCTTGCGGGTCATCCGGCGAAACGACCTGCTCAGCGTATTCGCTCACCAGTTCGGCGCTGGGCGCAAACATCCGTGCTGCGACCAGTTCAACGCCGCTGCGCGATATCAGCCTTGCGATTATTCCCCCGGTCCGGGACTTATGTAACGAGTAAGGTGTGATAATGGCGTATGCTAATTCTTCAGACATAGTCAGCGATTAAATTAGTCTCAATTGCACTCAACAGCAACGCGTCCGCTCTGAGATTTCAACTTGAGCCTGGTTGGTTCCAATTCTGGAAAGATGCGCGGCCTCATTTCAGACGTAATTGCCCCATCACTGGTGCCCTTCCTGGGTCTCCGGCAATGCAGGCGCAGGTGGGGTGTCAGGCGCGGCAGCAGGAGGCGGTGTCCCAGCCCCCGAAACAGTAGAAGCCTTGCCGCCCAAAATCTTGAACATCACGACACCGCAAGTAGGGCATCTGCCCTTTATCGCTCTCCGGCCATTCTTCATGACCTCTTCAGCGGCATCAGCGATTTCCTTCTTAGCTTTGCATTTGACGCAGTAACCTTCCGCCATAAGCGTATCAGCGAAGACGGCAACGTCGAAAATGCGATCTTCGCGATGCCGCAAGTTTACGGGCGGTTCCAGCCAAGCGTCAACTGGTAAAGCGCCCCCCCCAATCCGAAGCCTGCCATCTCAACTGCGCAACAACTGCCCTTCACCCACCTGCGCGACGACCACTTCGCGGCCATGTGCACGCAAAGTTTCGATCATCTCCCCGGGCGCATTCGAGTCGGTCACTATCGTGTGCACCGCTTCAAGCCCGCAGAGAAAAGAAAGTGACTTGCGCCCGAACTTGGTGTGATCAAGACAAAACACAACCCGCTGGGCCGCTCGCATCATGGCACGCTGGATGTCAATCAACAGGCCGTGCGAATTCGTGATGCCTTCCAGCGTAATTCCCCCCGCCCCCATCACCGCAACATCAGCATGCATGCGTGAAAATGACTCGACCGCCAACGGCCCAACCAGCACGCCAACGCGCGGATATATCACCCCGCCCGAAAGAACAACTTCAACCAAATTCGACGACGCATACAGATTGGCAACGGGTAGTGAGTTGGTTATGATCTGTGGCCGCTTCGGCTCCAAATACCTCGCCACGTGGTACACGGTAGTCCCCGCATCCAGAATCACGCTCTGTCGCGGCGCCACCAGCTCCGCACATGCTTTGCCGATCGCTTCCTTTTCCGCCAATTGATGCGTCTCGCGCGCATTGAAAACAAACTCGTCCGTGCGTGGATTGACAATTCGCGCGCCACCGTGAGTCCTCCGCACTGTGCCGACGACCTCCAGAGTGTCCAAATCACGCCTAACAGTTGAAACGGAGACACCCACCTCCTCGGCGAGCTCGTCAAGTGAGGCAAATTCAACGCGTTGCAAGTATTCTTCGATCCGCTGCCGACGCTCTTCCGGCTGCATTTGAAATGAATTGTGCAAGATTATGACAGAACTTGCAACAAATTTCTTGACTTTTCGACCTGTTTCTGAGGAAATTCTGGAAAGTTCATGGCACCGTTTCAATCAGCTTTGCCACGGGCTGTCGTCGAACATGTCGTTCGACAGGTGGTGTATCAGCGTTTGGGTCGGCCTTTGCCCAAGGTTGCAGCAGCGCCGAGTCCGTTGGTGGTCAATGTTAGTGCAAGGCATTGCCACCTCACTCAGGAGGCTGTCGATCACCTTTTCGGCAAGGGTTATCAGCTCCAAGTGCACAAATGGCTTTATCAAGAAGGCTCGTTTGCGGCCAAGGAAACGGTGACACTGATTGGGCCGCGCAGCCGGGTGATTTCGAATCTGCGCATTCTAGGTCCGTGCCGTAAACTGTGCCAAGTGGAGCTGGCTTACACGGATGCAATTTCACTCGGGTTTGACGTGCCGCTGCGGTTGTCAGGCAAAACTGAAGGCACGCCCGGCTGCATGCTGATGGGACCCGCCGGCTTTTTCGAGATGAAGTCCGGCGTGATCAGGGCGTTGCGCCATGTGCACATGAGCCCCGCAGACGCCGAGTTTTACGGAGTAAAAAGCGGTGACGAGATGAAACTCAAAGTGGGCGGACCGTGCGGAGTCATATTTGACCACGTTTTGGTGCGGGTTGAGGCCGACCTCAAACTCGAGGTGCATATTGACACTGACGAAGGGAACGCCTGCAACCTGCAGCCGGACACACCGTGCGAACTCATCAAATGACCTGCGAAGGTTCAGCCTGCATTTGCCACGGCGTGGCGCGACCGCAACCGTTTGGTCAGAAGTGGGATTGCTGGAAAGCAAAAGTCTCGTTCGACGCGAGAATTCGCAGTGACTGCGAAAATTGATGTTAGAGAGAAAACGAACCGGTTTTAGGACGAACAGCCGAAACAGATAACCTTAAGAAATCGTATGAGCGAAGCATTGGGCATGATCGAAACCAAAGGCTACGTGGGCGCAGTCGAAGCCAGCGACGCCATGGTAAAGGCCGCCAACGTCAGCCTCGTCAAAACCATCCCGATTGGCGGCGGGATGATCACAGTAATTGCCAGGGGCGACGTTGGCAGCGTCAAAGCTGCCGTGGACGCAGGAGCCAAAGCGGCGAGCAAGGTTGGCGAGCTCATCAGTTCGCACATCATAGCAAGACCGCACGACGACCTCCTGAAATCATTCCTTGGCGAGACCGCAGCGCCCAAGAAATAAAAGCGAGGCGGCTTCCACAGGTTTGTTAGAGCGAGAACCTCAACTTTTTTGGATTGTTATGGTGCAACAAGCGATTGGGATGATTGAGACCAAGGGCCTTTGTGCGTTGCTCGAGGCAAGCGACGCTGCATTGAAGGCCGCGAACGTCCAGCTCGTCGGCTGGGAGAAGATCGGCAGCGGATATGTCACAGCGTTTTTCCGCGGCGACGTGGCTGCAGTGAAAGCTGCGACCGATGCCGGCGCTGCCGCAGCGTCACAGGTCGGCCAGGTGGTCAGCGTCCAAGTGATCCCCCGCCCTCACGAAGGATTGGCGACGTTGGGGCGCTGGCTTCAGTAGGTCCGGCCCGGACTCAATCCGTCACGCCCTCCGCTGTAATCGGTTGGCGGGTTCACAAGATCGGATTGAAAGACGACCTCCGGCGCTGGCACGCGAACCGACAACAAAGTCATGATCGCCGCCCGACCGAGTGAATGAAAATACTGGTTGCAAATCTGGGATCGACTTCGCTTAAGTGGCGTTTGTTCGAGTTTGCGGGCAACGAGGAACGAATGCTGCATCGGGGAGGTTACGAGCGCGTCACTGATTACGCTGCAGCCATTGGCGATTGTCTTGCTGCCCTGGAAAAGAGCGGCGCGCTGCGCAGTGAGAAAGACCTTGATGCCGTCGCTTTCAAAACGGTCCTTGCGAAGGGAGTAACCGGATGCGTGCGGCTGGATAACCGTGTGGTGGACGCGATGGAAGCCTTCAGTCAACTGGCCCCGGCGCACAACCCGCCGTACGTTGATGGCATACGCCAGTTTGCGCGCCGGATGCCCGGGGTGCCGTTGATCGGGCTGTTCGAAACAGCGTTCTACCAGTGGGCGCCCGAAGCCGCCATGCGCTATGCTGTGCCGGAATCGTGGGTTGAAGCCGGTGTACGGCGGTGGGGATTCCATGGGGCAAGTCATAAATACATCGCGGAACGCAGCGCTGAGTTGCTGGGCCGCACCGATGTTGCGGAGCGGGCCCGAAATCTGTACGTGGACGGAGGCAAAACGCTTGTCAAGGGGCCTGATCTGCGCGTGATCTCGTGTCATCTGGGAGGCAGTTCGAGTGTGACAGGCATATTGAACGGCGTGGCTGTGGGCAACAGCCTTGGCTTAAGCCCGCAATCCGGAATCCCGCACAACAATCGCGTGGGCGATCTTGATTCGATGGCGGTCCCGTTCGTAATGCGGGCACTCGGAATCGGCATTGAAGAGATAGAAAGGCTGCTTTGCCGCGAATCTGGCTTGAAAGGCGTTAGCGGCCTTTCAGGTGACATCCGCGACATCCAAGCCGCAGCGGAAAAAGGCGATCGCCGCGCAAAGCTGGCGTTGGACTTGTTCGTTCACGAGGTACGGCGATGGATTGGCTGCTATCTTGTTCAGCTCAACGGAGCTGATGCGATTGTTTTTACGGCGGGAATCGGCGAAAACCGGGCCGAGCTGCGGGCAGCGATTTGCGAGAACCTTGATCAGCTTGGAATCGTCCTTGATCCGGACAAGAACGCGGCTGTGCGCGGAGTCGAAGCAACAATCAGTGCTCCGGCTTCCCGCACAAAGGTAATGGTCATTCCGACCAACGAGGAACTGGTCGTCGCGCGCGAGGCGCGGCGGCTGCTCGAGCAATCTTGAACATCAGATCAACATTCAGAACAGAATAACAACATATGCCACAAGCAATTGGACTACTTGAAACGCGCGGGTTGGTTGCGCTGGTTGAAGGAACCGACGCAATGCTCAAGGCCGCAAACGTTGAGCTGGCCGGACCTGTAACCCAGGTCGGCAACGCCCTTGTGACTGCAGTGGTGGTGGGAGACGTGGCCGCTGTCAAAGCCGCCGTTGACGCCGGCGCCCAAGCCGTCAAAGCCATTCAGGGCGAATTGATTAGCGTTCACGTCATCCCACGCCCGCACCCTGAAGTGGATGCCGTCCTGCCGAAGAAGAAATGATGTTGCAGATGCGGCGTCTGATTCCGCAGTGCCGCGGCAATGCGTGTTGGCGCTGCTGCCCATGACGTCAGCTTAACCAGTGTTAACATGTACCTCGCCAAAGTAGAAGGCGCCGTAGTCGCTACCAAAAAGGACGCCAACATGAGCGGTAGAAAGCTCCTGTTGGTGCGGCCCATGCTGGTGGACGACAAAGACCCCACAAAATTCAAGCCGGGAGTCAACACCATCGTCGCTGTTGACAGCGTCGGCGCCGGCGAAGGCGAACTGGTGATGTTCACACAGGGTAGCTCGGCGCGGCTGGCGCCGGGTTTGAGAGACGCCCCCGTGGACGCAGTCGTGATCGGCATTGTCGATTCTGTCGATGTCTTGGGAAAACAGATTTACAGCGCAAGACAGCAATGAACGCCGCCTCTACCGCGCCACGCGACAATGTAGCGTTCTTAATCGCTTGGAGACACTGCTGAACCAGACCGATATCCAGCACCCGGGAGTGGAAGCCACAGCGATGAAAACAAAAAGCAAAATGACAAACACCGCAAACGAGACTCGAAATTCAGTCAGCCGCTTGGGCCAAAGCACGAGCGCTCTGCCGATTCGGAAAGCCGTGTTTTTGGCTGCTGCGTTGCTTGTTGTTGGAACTGCGCCGGGGCTTCGCGCCTCGGAAAACGTTCCCCGGAAACCTTTTGCCGAATGGGCCCAATTGCCCGCACCGCATCAATTGACCGTACGACTGTGGTATCAGGAAGGCGAGGCTTATCATATCTGGGACGGCCAAAGAGTCCACGACATCACGGTCGATCGCGGCTCAGATGAATACGGGATCGACCACATGCAGGGAATCGTGGCGCTCGAATATGGCATCACAAAACGGTGGGCAGCGGATTTGAACCTCGGCTACGGCACCGTCGGAACCAGGTCGTTCAATCCAACAGGCAGCTCAGAATCAACAAGCGGCCTGCTCGACACCAGCCTGGGCGTCCGCTACCAAATCTTCACTGAAGGAGAATCAGGTCCTTCGTGGCTGCCCACGCTGACATTCCGTGCCGGCGCCGTGTTGCCCGGGTCTTTTGACAAGAAATTCCCGTTTGCCCCGGGCCACAAATCGGCGGCTATCGAACCCGGTTTGCTAATGAGAAAACATTTTGGATGGACAGGCTTTGGCGCTTACGCCGATGCCTTCTATCGCTGGATGAAAACAACAGGCGATGACCAGTACGCAGTCGCTGTCGGATTCTTCCAAGAAATCAAAGGGTGGACGCTCAATGCCGGCTATCGCCATTTCCAGCAAATCTCGGGTAACAACCTTGACTATCGTGGCTTGGGCGAAGAACTGGAATACTCGCCCGAAGTGCGAGAAATCAGCGACGCAATCGACGCGGGTTTCAGCTACACAACACCCAAACGACACATCAGGTATGGTTTCTACACAAGAACAACCATCGACGGCAGCAACACCGATTCGACGTTCTGGATCAGCGGTTACGTCGAAATCCCAATCTCCGTAAAGTGTTGGTAAACAATCAATCCGGCACCGGCTGATCCAACCATAATCTTAGCTAAACGTGCCATGACACCTCCAATTAACGAGAACCTGATTCGGGACATCATACAAGAGGTCTTGGAACGCCTTGGCCCCACAGGCGCGTCAAGCTCGAACACCCAATCTCAAAAGCCGGCCACAACTCAGCCCGCCTCCCCCCAGTCTTGTCCTTGCTCACAGGAATCCCCAGACTCGCCAAAGAAAAGCCAGGGGCGCATCGGGCTCCGCGGCAAGTTCGGCATTTTCCAAGATGCCAACGAAGCTTGCGAAGCCGCCCAAGAAGCCTATCTGCAATTGTCCGAAAAAGGCGTCGCCGGACGCAACACGGTCGTCCGTATCGTAAAAGACATCTGCAGCGCAAAAGCCGTCGAATGGGGCAAACTCGAGCTCGACGAAACCAAAATCGGCCGGCTCGATCACAAGATTGAAAAGCTGCTGGGACTTCGGGCCGTTCCCGGTGTCGAGTTCTTGAACCCGTACGGCTTGAGCGGCGACCACGGCATCACACTCGAAGAATACGCGCCGTTCGGCGTCATCGGAGCTGTCACCCCGAGCACACACTCGATTCCCACCATGGCCTGCAACATCATCAGCATGGCCGCGGCGGGCAACGCAGCCGTGTTCAATGCGCATCCCGCTGCCTACCGATGTGCAGTGACAGCGGCCAGAGTGTTTAATGAAGCAATCTACCGCGAGTTGGGGATCGAGAACCTTGCGTGCATCATCGAGCCCCCCACGCTCGAATCGTTCGCTGCCATCACAAAGCATCCAAACGTAAAGATTCTGTGCGTCACGGGCGGCCCGGGCGTTGTCAAAGCCGCAATGTCCAGCGGCAAACGCGCCATCTGTGCCGGCCCGGGCAACCCGCCCGTCCTTGTCGATGGAACAAGCAATCTCGACACCGCCGCAAGATGCGTCGTGATCGGCGCAGCCTACGACAACAACCTGTTGTGCATCGGCGAGAAAGAAGTCTTTGTGCTCGAGCCGTTCTTCGACAAGTTCATGGCGGCGCTCGAGAAACAGGGCGCAGTCAGACTTACAGATGCACAAGTCGAGCGCCTCGCAAAAGAAGCTTTCCCAACCCCCCAGAGCAAAAGCGGTGGGCCATCACACCCGGTCCTGAACAGAGAGCTCGTCGGGCGCGACGCAGCCGTGCTTGCGAAAATCGCCGGCCTCGAAGTTCCCGCCAGCACGCCTTTGTTGTTCGCCGAAACCGGCCCGGACCACTTGTTCGTCATCGAGGAACAAATGATGCCATTCCTCCCGGTCGTCAGAGTGAAGAGCGTTGAAGACGGCATTGCAAAAGCCAAGATCGCTGAACGGGGCTACAAGCATTCAGCAATGATCCACAGCTACGACGTGGCGAACATGACGGCAATGGCCAAAGCTCTCGAAACAACCCTCTTCGTCAAGAACGGTTCCTGCCTCGCCGGGCTTGGCAACGGCGGCGAAGGTTACCCGAACTTCAGCATTGCAACCACAACCGGCGAAGGCATTTGCAACCCACGCACTTTCACCCGCATACGGCGATGCGTGATGGTCGATAAACTGAGGATTTTCTGAACATGTTGCTTGCACGCGTCGATGGCAGCGTCATCGCAACTCGGAAACACCCGAGCTTTGAAGGGTGGCGTCTCCTCATATGCCAACCCATCAACGGCGCTGGCCAGCCTGAAGGTTCGCCACAGGTTGCAATCGATCCGCACGGCGCCGCACTTCATCAGCAGGTTGTGATATCGTCCGACGGAATGGCGACTCGCAAAGCTGTGGGAGACGACCATAGCCCCGCTCGCTGGATGATCATAGCGATCGTGGACGAAACCAGCACTTCCAAGAGCAAATCATGAGATTGGGAGCTGTCATAGGACGTGTCACACTGAGCAAGACAATCCCCGCTTTCACAGGCGGGCGATGGTTGATCGTCACCCCGTTCACCCGCGATCACTTCCAAAACCGCCGCGAGCAACCAAAAGGACTCAGCCGCGATTTTTCACTGATTGTTTACGACAATCTCGGCGCGGGAATTGGCGATACCGTGGGATATGTGGAAGGCAGAGAAGCGGCAATGCCGTTCCCACAACCCACCCCGGTCGATGCAATAAACGTCGCCATCATAGACGACGTCTTCTACACCCCGCCAACGTAACGATAAAATGCCAGCCTTTCTTCAGCTATGAAAAGGGTTCTAACTCAAAGAGATATCGAGGAAATGATACGCAAAGGCGATAATCTCGCCGATATTCCTCAAGACGTCATCCTCACCCCGTCTGCACGCGACCTCGTCCGCGAACATCTCGAGCAACCACGCCGCACCTCATCGGCCAGCGCATCGGGTGCGACTGCACCCAGCAAGTCCTCGCGGCCAGTACCAAAGGTCACCTCCAAAAGTTCGAAGGCGGATTTAGATGCGTTCTTCAACTCACCGCAATGCGAGGAACTGAAATCGCAAATGGTCGATATTGGCCGCCGACTCTGGCAGCGCGCCTACGTCGATGGCAACGGCGGCAACCTCGCAATACGAGTTGGCGAAGACCTTGCCCTTTGCACGCCTACCCTTGTCAGTAAAGGATTCATGAAACCTGCTGACATGTGCCTGGTCGATTTCGAAGGCAACCAGCTCTGCGGAACGAAAAAACGGACCAGCGAAATCCTGATGCACCTCCAGATCATGCAGCGACAGCCGCGCGCCATTGCCACCGTCCATTGCCACCCCCCGTACGCAACCGGATTCGCCGTGGCAGGCGTCGAACCTCCAACATGCATGATCCCTGAATTCGAAGTTTTCTGCGCGGTGGCAGTCGCACCCTATCGCACCCCGGGCACCCCGGAAATGGGAAAGCTGGTAGCAGACCTTGTCGATCAGCACAACACAATCCTCATGGCCAACCATGGTGTGGTTTCATGGAGCCACCTGAGCCTTGAAGATGCATATTTCAAAATGGAAATCCTCGAGGCCTATTGCAGAACTGTCCTCGTGGCAACCCAATTGGGCCGCCAACCAAACACCATGACCCCGGCGCAGCTCCGTGAGCTGCTCAAGATAAAACAAGACCTTAACCTCCCAGACCCGCGCTTCGGCCTCAAAGAATGCGAGCTGTGCGACAACGCAGATTGGCGGCCGGGCGTCACATGCGCCGTTCCCGCCAAACAACAGTCAGACGACTTCGACAAGGACGTCGAACAGGTCGTCCAAACTATCACTGACCAAATCATGGCCAAAATGAAATAATCACACCGCGCACCCACACCGCCGCGCAGATGGAAAACACGCACAACTGATCCAACCCGCACACTCAACATGGCAGATAACCAAAACGCCATGCGCATGTTAAAGTCGCTCGACCTCAAACTCGCCGAGCTTAAAGCCAACCCCAACTCGAAGGCCTTCATCATCGCTGATGCCAAGGACGCCGACATGGCATTCGGCGTCAGAGCAACCGGACCGCGCGCGTACTTGTCAGCCGTCGGCGCAAAACCCGCCCACTTCTCGCCCGAAATCTGGACACGCGAAGAATTCGGCTACCGCAATCTCCCGGAATTCCTCGATATAATCCGCGAGATCGTCCACCAGGCGGTTGTCGATATCATGCTCATGTCCGCTTACGTCAACGACCTGCTGACAATCAAAGAAGGCCTGTTCCGCGAATCACCCGTCACCCCGGCCGCCCGGGCAAACGACACAACAGACATCTGGGCCGTGCGTCACGGTTCCTACACACGCGAGCCTTCACAGCCTTTCAGAACCGCCAGCATTGATTACATCCAATGCGGCAAGGCTGAATGCGAACGCGACACAGAAACATTCCCCGGCGCAAATCTCGGCCTGTACAGCGTCACTTTCGTAAACAAACTCGAAGAAGACAAACGCACGCTCGAAGCATTCAAACAGTTCCGCGAAGAGGCCGAACGCAAACGGTTCCAATACTTCCTCGAAGTCTTCGATCCAAACATCGACAGCGGCATCGCGCCCGAAAAGCTCGGCGAGTTCATCAACGACAACATCATCCGAAGCCTCGCCGGAGTGCCTGAATCAGGCCGTCCCCGGTTCCTTAAGATCGTCTATCACGGCCCGCGCGCCATGGAGGAGCTTGTCCAATACGATCCAAACCTTGTCGTCGGCATCCTCGGCGGCAGCGCTGGCACAACCTACGACGCTTTCAAGCTCATTCACGAAGCCCAAAAACACGGCGCGCGCGTTGCGTTGTTCGGAAGAAAAATCAACAACGCCGAACATCAACTGGCATTCATCCAAATGCTAAGGTTCATCGTCGAAGGCCGCGTCTCTCCCGAAGAAGCCGTTCGCGCCTATCACGGTGTGCTCCAAGCCAAAGGCATTAAACCCCACCGGTCACTCGAAGATGATCTTCAACTCACAGACCAATCGATGAGTTACGCCGGTGCCCGCTCAACAGTTATCGCCCCGGGACCCGTTGCCAAAAAACCCGATCGCTCCCCTGCCCCGCCGTCAACAGCGCAAGCCGCCAACACCACTCCCGCAGAACCGCAATGGCCCATTCTGCCTAACGGCCAGCCCGATTTCGACCACATGACACCTGCACAGCGTCTCGCGTTCCATCGCAGCCGCCTCGAGAAACGCTTCGGCTGACCACATGCCTCGAACCCCGCCAAGCAAGGCTCCCGCAGGTCAATCTCAAGCACCGTCCCGACTGGCTCTCGCAGAACTATTTCGTACAGCCCTCGACTGGTTGCTCCACGCCGCCCTGCCATGCTTTGCAGCAGCGGTAGCCTTTGCCGACGCTTCCAACACCTCCCCCGCCCCACTCAGCCTTCGCCCGCCAGAGTATCTCATGCTCGACGGCGCAGTCCTCGACGTCGGTGATTATGCCATCCCCGCCGTGACCGATTGGAACCGCGACGGCCGAAAAGACATCATCGTGGGATATCGCCCAGCCGATAGAATCGCACTCTTTCTCAACATCGGAACCTCTGACAACCCATACCTCGCCTACGCAGGAAATCTGCAGGCCGGTGGCTTCGACATAATGGTCGCCGGCGGTTCCGGCTGCGGCGCGCCAGCACCGTGGGTTGGCGACTTTGACGCCGATGGCGATCTCGATCTGCTCGTAGGGTCCGCTCCCGATGGTGCCGTTATTCTCTTCCGCAACACCAGCACCAATAACACACCCGTCCTATCCAACGGCACCCGACTTGCACTCTGGAACGGCGACCCCCTCACCGTCAGCACATATGCAACTCCGTGTTTCGCTGATTGGGACGGCGACGCAATCCCGGACCTCATATGCGGCGCCGGCGACGGTACCGTCTTCTTCTTCAAAAACATCGGTTCAGCTAAATCACCTCTCTTCGTCGCAGGCCTCAGATTGCTGGCCGACGGAAAACAGCTCAGCTTCGGGTCCCGGGCAGTCGCCCGCCCTTGTGACTGGGATAACGACGGTCTCATCGACCTCGTCGCCAGTTCAAGCACGGGTGTTTACTGGTGTCGCAATTATGGAACCAGAACATCGCCCAGCCTCGCAAAACCAGTGCCGCTCACCGTACCAATCAGCTCCGGCCAAATCGTTCCGGTCAATACAAGTAACCGAATGCGCATGGACCTTGCCGATTGGGATGGCGACGGCTTGCCGGACTTGTTCCTTGGCAACACTGAAGGAACCATCTGCTGGTTCCAGACTTATCGATTTGCAGTCACCATGCTGAGCCGATCCGCCGATGGACAAACCGTCATCCGCTGGAACAGTTCGCCTTACCTCTTCTACAGCGTTCTCACAGGCCCCACCGCCACCACATGCAAAGATATCGTGGCAACCGGCCTCACTTCAGGTGGAACCGTGACTTCATGGACAAATCGCTTCATCAGATCTCAGCAGTTCTTCCGAATCCACACGCCTTAGCCCACATATTCCCCAGCCCGGCGTAACCGGAACCAAAGTTGCCTGACGGGCAACACCCCGGCTACACCACCCACTGGGCCTGTCGGTCACGCCGGTCTGCGAAATATCCCCTGCGACTCCGTCGCTGGGAAGAGCGCGCTGATCCCAATGGTTGTTCACCCGCCGCCGCGGATGCAGTGGGCGGTGGTAGGCGCGAAGCGTTTGGAGTGCGGCAGCTTGCTGCCGCTTTGTTTCTATGCACAACCAACTTACTTGGAACCAGATCGGCATGACGCCGAAAACAACGTGTCTGTCCCCATATGGCCTCATTCGATCGCGCCGCTGATCCCAATAGTTTCGCACGTGCCGCCGCGGATGCAGTGGGCGGTGGTAGGCGCGAAGCGTTTGGAGTGCGGCAGCTTGCTGCCGCTTTGTTTTTGTGCACTAACAACGTGTCTGTCCTCATATCGCGTCATCCGCAAAATCCCTTTCGCCTACTTCGCGTCTTTCGTGGTTGAAACCAGTCAAACGATCGGTTGCGCCTTCCCCAATCCGCTCGGCCGCGTGACACCATTCCGCACAGCACACAAAAATCTCACCGCCTGACCAGACCACGGCACGCAAAGATTCATTCCAATGAGAATTCAGGGCCAGTGGGCTTGGCTGGACACTGTGCCAACCACGAAACACACGAAATACACGAAAACGGCGCTGTGATAGTCCGGGCTTTCAGCCCTTGAATTGAGGAAAATGATGTCGAGATCCTCCTTGTCGTGGGGCTTCGCCCCACGCTGGTATGGACCGCGCCGTTGGCGCTTCCATGACCGACCAAGACAACAGCTTCTTGCATGGCAGCGCAGTCGATTGTTTCAGCCATGCACACCCCTGACTGTGTTTCATACCGTTGCTGTTCGTGGACCAATAAC
>JAAYVR010000270.1 GCA_012517065.1 Verrucomicrobiota bacterium
CAGGAGCGCGCCGATTCTTCGCCGCACCCAACCGGTGAATCTTCGGGCGCCGCATTTGCGCGATCGAAGCGGGTCATATGGTCGGTCGTCACGTTGATGCGGCCGAGGACGGCCGCGCTCCCGACGCCGTCGCTTTTTCCACCGCGTGCAGGAGCGCGGGCATTCTTGCCCGCTCACAACCGGTGAATGTTGGGTCGTTCGATTCGCTTGATCGAAACGGGTCGCACGATCGGTCATCGGGCTGATGCGGCCGAGGACGGCCGCGCTCCCGACCGCCGTTGCTTTTTCCACCGCGTGCAGGAGCCGGGGGCGTTACCCGTCAGGCGACTTTGGTTCGGGCTACGCCGGGCTGGGTTGTACATGCCGGTGTATGTCGGCGGAAAACGCGTTGTTGGCCGGTGAATTGACTGGAAGACCCGCGGAGTTACGTCCGGCTGCAGTTGCCGGGTTCGGCAATCGCGTTTCAACTGCTCGGTGCAACCAGCAGCACGGGCAGATTTGCCGTTGCAGCGTGGCCGTGGCCGTCATTGGCGTACACGAACAACCTGAATTTCCCCGGGCGATTTGGCAGACGTAGATCTGCGATCCGCCCACCTGAATGGGTTCTAACAATAACGTCAGGGATCGGCGCCGTCGGCGGCTCGTAATCGCCGCCCACATTTGGGTTGTCAGAAGTGTCTCCGCGAAAGTCCCACGTGATGACGAGATCGTCGTTGTCGGGATCCTGGACATCGACCTCGACTGACACTCCTTTGCCGGCCATCATTACTGCGCTTTGTTGATTCTGCGGACTTTGTGAGCCGACGATTCTGATCTTGCCTGGCCCGATTCGCGGGCAAAGGTTTGTTGGCCACCGGCCGGTCCAGAGATACCTCATCGTTTCAACGGCAGCCGTCTCATTGCCATCAGGCAAGAACATTCCGTACCATGTATGGGTCTTTTCCTGCTTGTGCGACCAGTAGAAAGCGTACGCGCCGAGGCATTGGGGTCGTCCTTCGACGGCATGGCGGTACGCTTTGAGGTAGAACTCGGCTTTTTCTGTGCTCGAGTCTTCAATTGGCACGCGCCACGGGGTCTTTGGTACCTGCCAGTGACCGCGCGGCCCGAATTCGGTCACTACATATGGCCTGGTCCAACCTGCGCGTGCCACGTCTTCGGGGAGCGTCAACATGTCGTTGTACGAGTTCAGGCCGACGGCATCGAGCGCGGTACAATGCTCATCCAGCTCGGGCAGGATTCGCTTGTACGCATCGCCGAGAACTGTGATTACAGGGTGGCTTGGGTCTTCGGTCTTGATCATTTGTGCGATGCGATTCACTTCGTGCCAGAGAGGAACTCGTTGGCTGTGTGACGTTCCGATTTCGGGTTCATTCCCAATCGCCCACATTAGCAGTGCAGGGTGCGATCGATAGCGTTTCACCAACTCCCGGATCTTTTCGAACTGGCTGTTTACGCGTTCGCAGTCTTCGTAATCAAAGCCCTTGCGCGGATTTGCCAAGGGCAACCCGACAAGGCAGGTCAAACCGTGCCGATGCGCTTCGTCGAGGGCATGGGGGCCCGCACGAACAGAGTTGCCGCCTGAAGCTGCGAGAAGGTCAAGGCGATAGGTCCCGACAGCGCCTTTGATGAAGAATTGTCTGCCGTCCCGCTCGAGTTGATACCTGCCCTCGACCCGGCGGATTCGCACCAATGCAGGTTCATTGTCGGCGCGCAATGTGACGACCCCGAGTGCAAGTGCCACAGCAAATATGAAACCGGCGGCCGTTCCCATGAGAAAAGGATACCACAGTGCACTGTTGCCGCAACCAGCGCCGCGCTCGCCGCATATTGCGCAGCCGGGCGTATCCGGAAGCAAAGTTGCCTGACGGGCACTAACCCGGCTCACGCGCCCACTGATGACGCTCTTGGCCACGCCGATCTGCTAAGTATCTGCTACGGCCCGGTCACCAGGAAAAGCACACTGATCAAGCCTCCCACTGGACGACGCTGCCAGAGTAACTTCTAACTACATGAAACTTTTCCGCCTAAAGGCGGGACTCTAACAGCCGCGGGCGTGGCATCGCCCAATGTCCGGGACAACCCATCGCCGCTAGCCCGCATGTTTCATACCTTGAGCAGTCTGCCAAGCGAGTGTCTTCAAGCAACCAAGGAATATGCGGGCTTCGGAAATCTCACCGGAGTTAAGCTCTGGGTCTCTTGGTCTGGTCACGCGATGAGATTTCCGGGCTAGCACTTGGTCCCGTTTGACTACCAGTGCGTGTTGTGCGATTTTATCCCCAAATAGAGGGACAGACACGTTATTTGGGCGCCCCGGGTTCCGACCCGGACCCGCCCAAGCGGTCGGCCAATGGGAGGCACGGCTGCGTGCCTGTCGCCCTGTTGCAAGGAGAACAACAAGACAAATCAAGGAGGTTGTAATGAGACTGCCCAGAATCAAAATTCAGGGTAAAACCGTTCTGTATCACTGCATGTCCAGAATCGTCGGCAAGGAGCACCTGCTGGATCAACTGTGCAAATACAAGCTTGAGGGATTGATCAAGCGGTTGTGTCGGTTCTGCGGTATCGAGCTGGTGAGCCACTGTGTGA
>JAAYVR010000271.1 GCA_012517065.1 Verrucomicrobiota bacterium
AACGGTATTACTGCTCGATGAATGCTCGGTTTAAAGCCGCCTAAAGGCGGGACTCTGGCAGCGACGGGGGACAACGCCACTCGGTTTGCAAACCCGCGGCCCAGTTGAACGTTGCGAGTTGAACGTTGTACGTTGAAAGTTTTCGTGGGTTGATCAGCTTGGTCGTCTTGTTGAGAACGTTCAACGTGCAACGCTCAACGTGCAACGTTCAGAGGTATTGCTGCTCGATGAATGCTCGTTTCAAGGCCGCCTAAAGGCGGGACTCGAACGGCCGTGGATGCAGTGGGCGTTGGCAGGCGCGAAGCGCTTGGAGTGCGGCAGCTTGCTGCCGCTTTGTTTTCATGCACAAACAAGGTGCCTGGCATCATATCAGCAGCGCTCGGCCGCCGATTGCGTAACGGTCCGGCCTCCCCAGTATTCCTCTCAACAGTTCTGCCAATTGCCTCGCTCAATCCGTTGCCCAGGGACCAATCATAGTGCAAACCGGTCGCATAATAACCCAGCTCACATGACTCCCTGTCCTGGTCGCAACCAAACTCGAGCGCATGCCGCTTCTGCCAGACCACGACAAGTTGCCAGGATCCGCACACTCTGTCTGGCAAACCAGTGGCCTTTGACATGGACGACGGTCTGGCAGAGCACAGGCCGGCTGTTTAGGAAGTTCTTCTCAAACTGTGTGATTTTCGCGATCTAATCCGTCCGGTGAAATAGCCTTGGACTAGGCGGGGTGCAATCGTGCTCGCTTGCCAGCAGCACCGAGTTTGGTCTGTCACGCCCGCTTTCTTCGTACTGCCAATCCCGAGACAAACAGTCCGGAAAGAACCAGCACAGCAGTCGATGGTTCAGGAACAGCGACAGTCTCGATCAATCCCTCTCTGAAGAACATATCCATACCTCTTTGGGACTGTGTGCCGAAGAAGGCCCTGCCAGCAGTGTACCGAGTCATGTTATATCCCACCACATACGCATATCCACCCGGTTCGAGGACAGGCTGAAAATAGTAGGTTTCGTCCGGCCTTATCTCGACTCTGGAAGGGAAAATGAATCTCGTCCATCCGCTGCTTCCTCCTGGAGGTATGGCAATTGGATCTGTGGAAGCGATAATGGGACCTGTGATGGAATCCGACCTAAGAACCACATAAACGGATCCTCCTTGAGATTGAGAGCCGCCCACTCTCAGGTCAATGAAGTCAATGAATGGTGACCACGGAGTGAAAGATTGGCCAGGCCGATACTGCTCGGGTACGTTCAGGCCCCACGCCGCCCCCAAATGGACACCCTCCGGCATCTCACTGACTTGATCGTAAAAAACATAAGTGATCTGTGCATCACCGTATATGACCTCCACATCAGCATGCATCGCTGACACTATCAACAAGACCAATCCAGATAACACCAAGGCTTTCATAGGTACCTCCAAACTCAATTTAACAATAACAAATCGATTGGCGCAAAGGTTACATGCTCAAAATTCCTGAACGGCGGGTAAATCGCCTTCGGAACAAACCGTTCCTCTTCAGCGTCCCAGTGCAGAATCACCAACATTGCAGTGCCATAATACTCGCCGGCTTGGGTGACAAGTATGTCCCCGGCATGCTCGGCAAAATACCACTCCGGCACTTGCCAAATGCGGCGGTCCCAAGCGTCGTTGCAATACAGACTCTGACCCTGTGCGATGATGTCGAAATCCTCGGGCGAGAGGTACTGTCCGGGATCCTCTATTTCGACTATGAAGTAGTTCACGTTCCCGCCTTGGCCTATAGTGTAGATGACAGGCGCAGGGACTCGAGATTCGTCGCCGGTAATGATCTTGCCAGCCCAAGGCCCATACTTTACCGGGTCATTCGGTAGGGTTAGGACGCCTTCGAGATGTGTGGGCCCATATGTTTGGGTAATGTCAGCGAAAACGGTTTTCGTGCCGGAAGAATGGTCTGCGTTCGATGTAATCCTCCAGACGCGGCCGCCCTCGCCCTCAAGGTCCACTTCACCGCCGGTGACAACGATAAGATCATTGCCAAAGAGACCCGTCCGGTCCAAATGAAGCCCACCATGAACCGGGCTGGTTTCGCCCGGCAAAACCGCCCAGTCCAACTCGACGGGGCTGCCATCCGCGCAGACTCTACCGATTGTGGTCCATCCGGTGGCAGGTTTATAGCCAAAGAACATGTCGCCCTGCTGAAAGTTGGCCACATGCTCTTTCACCGTCGCAACTTTGATTTCGTCTGACAAGCCGCTGATGCTCGACCATGGGCTCAGAACGATCTGGCCGTTGACTTTGGATATCTTTGTAAAGTTGCAAGGACTGCCCGAGTACCACCAGTTGTCCGAGATCAGCAGCCCCTCATCCCCTGTGACCGGGTAGTAGTCAATACCTATGGGGCCACGGTCCCGCACCAGTACCTGAGCAAACAGGTTGCGACAAATCTTGTTTGTGGCCGCGCTGTAACGGGCATTGATCCAGTAATTCGAGTCAGGCTCCAGAGTGACAATCACTGTCTCGTACGAGTCCCCAACTTGGGCACCGGTGCAAGGCTGAACGTAAACTTCGGCGCTCGTGCTGCCGGCCTCGATCGTAACGGAGTTTTCCAGTGCAATGTAGTCATCCCCGCTCGCGGAGCAGTTACCCGGAGTTGCATTCCCGCTGACTGTCCAATGGACCACCATTTGGCTGTTCGCGTCACAGTTGCTTCTTCTGACAAGAAACACACCGCCGTAGCCGCTGCCAATAATAGTGTCCCGGTAGCATTCCACCGAGACGATCGGCAGCGTCGGCCGCTGCACCTGATAAAACTTCTGCGGGAGCTTGGCCTGAAAAGATCCTCTTGTCCATTGCCCTTCCGGAGAGGGGTTGAATACGCATTCGGCCTCCCAGTGCTGTTGCCAAAGGTCTTTCTTGCTCAGAAGAGCGTACTGGGTGCCGGGCTGCAAACCACTGATGGTCAGCTCAAGGCCCCCCGCGGTTTTCTTTATCGCCAGCGTGCCTTCGCCTTCGGTTTGGCTGCCTAACAAAACGGACTCCGCGACGGCAGTGGAAATGGGACGCTCGGTTTTCACTGCCGAGCATGATGTCTCTTGCGCCTCTGCTCGGAGCCGGACGTAATCCACATCACGGTCGTCGTAGAGGAACAATCCCTCGCCGCGCCAAAAGACGGCCAAGTCCGGAAACGGGTTGAACGGCAAGGGAGGAAATTCCGGATGTGCCAGGGAGTAGAAGGCCGGTGTTGAACCCTGGAGCTTGATCGAGCCGGGCGGTTGCGTTGGAAGGGAGATTGCACCGGCGTTCGAGAAAGCCGGGGCCGGGCCGGTCAGGTCGCTCGTGCTCGGATCGATCGGATCAGAAGCCTGGTTTTGATGAGCTGTGATCATGCACATCGCCAGGCAGGTGACCGGAATACATGCTCTGGGCAGGCGCCAGCCGGTCTTGGCGCCCGGGCAGGCAGCGTTGGAGGTTAGGCTTCGGGTTGAGTCCTGCGCAGGCTGTTGTTTGCGCAGGCTGTTGTTTTCATTGGTGTTAGACTGTTACCACGGTAACAGCACCTAAAACCAGGTTTTTGGAATTTGTCAAGCAAATTCTCGGGCGTTTTCGCAGCTTTGTGAATAATGTGCGAGGCTCGGCATTTCCTGCTTTGTTTTCGGCTCGACTTGGCTGACGTCAGGCCTTGCAAGCCGCTCAGGTGCGGCGCTTTCAGGTCTCTGGTGTAACCTCGACAAATGGCGGGATCGGGCATTCAAGTGTATCGGCAATCGCGCGCAGCAGTTCAGCCTCTTGTTCGTGGATTATGCCGTCAACGCGCAGGTAAGGCGCTCCTGCCGCGAAAGCTTTTACTACGTCCGATGGTTGCGTGCTACTGAGATGCGCCAAGGCCGAGAGTACGACTTCGCAGTCAGGCAACAATGCGCGGATGGCATAGTACTGGACAACCGGCGAGCGGGACCCTGCGAACGCTGATCCGAGCTGCCGCTTTACCACACGCTGCAGCGGGGTGAGTCGCCCCACGCTCGGCAAAACACTCTGTGTCGAAACGAGAATTTTTCCGTATAACGATATAATCCTGTGAGGACATCGACTTCCTGCGAGTGCCTCAGCAATAAAACAGGCGGCGTTAACGGCTAATAAGGCGGAAGAACCGGCTTGGCCCTGAGACGGTTACCGTCACCTTGAATCTGTCACCTTCGACTACGGGCGCAAGGCCGGAATCCTGCCAGGCCGGCGGCGAAAGAGTCGTGGTTGTCTGCAAAGCAAGCCCTGTCGCAGTTGCCGGCCATGTGATAATGACGCTGTCGCCTTGAATCGTGACGGTCAATGCAGGTGGTGCAACAGGCGGCAGGTGCGATGAGGTTATCTGAAGCGAAGCCAGATAGGTGATACCCGGCGCGCTCGAGTAAACAGCGAGGAATGACTTGCTCGCCGGAGAATACTTGATGTTGTGGTAATTGACGCTGGTGCCCAAGCCGCCCGGTGAGTCGGCGAGAAAATACGGTGCACCCAACTGACTTGGCATTGGCTGACCATCCGGGCCAAGCAGGCAGAACGCATAAGCCTCTGGCAACCCGACCGCGCTTCCTGTCGCATTAAACCCGACCACAATTACGCCGTGCTCGGGGTCAGCGGCAAGCTGCGGATGTTGATGATTGAACGGATTGCCTGATGCGCCGTTGAGATAAGGCACCTCGGGTTTGGCGGGGCTGAACACATAATCCGGCGGAGTCCCGAGATTGAAGAATGACAAGTCACCCTGTGCTGTGCTGTTGCCGGCATCATAAGCCACAATGAGCTCGCCATTGAACGGGTTCACAATAGCAGCCGGGTGGCCTTCCGCGCGTCCCGCTGGAAGCCCATCGGACAAAGGCTGTTCAACGCGGACCACCAGTTGCTCTTGCGCATTCGGCGCGTCGTCCACAATCGATCCCACAATGCGATTGCTCAGCGTGCCCGTCGAGCCGTTCGAGTTGTCCGTGTTCGAGATGTACAGAAAAGCTTTGAGTCCGTCGTGGTAGATAACGTCCGGATCGTCTTCGTCGCCAACCGACTGCAGCAGGTCAAGGCGCGTGAAAAACGGGGTCAGGCGGTTGCCGTCCTTGTCGTACAGGCATCCGCCGGTGGATTCACCTTCGCCGGTTGCTTTGCGTTCTGCAACCAGCAAGAAATTCCCGTTCCGGGGGCTCACTGCCACCGCAACGTCATCATAAGATTCCTCTGATTCAGGGTGGTGAACCCAGACCTTTGCCAAAGCTGGACCGCCGCCGCCGGCAGCCTGAGAATTAACAAGTGCAACCAATGGCACGTCTGTGCCATAGCCGCTGTAGGCGCGAGCCGTGGCAACAACCACATACTGTTTCGAGACGGGATTATACTTAAAATCGCAGCGGCTGATCGTGCCGTACGGGTTCCCGGCAATTATGAAAGGATCGGAGGTTGCCCGCAAATTGGCTGGATCGTAAAACCGGCCCATGACCGCGTAGGTCGCAATCGCGCCTGTGATTGGATCGTATTCAGCCCTGAAGTTCACAGAGTCAATGAAAACAACAAGCGCCTCGGGCGAATCGGGGTTGACTGCAATGCCAGCTTCTTTCGCAACAACGCCCTCTTCTGACACCGCCACGGGACCGAGGCTGCGCATTCGCGGCCCGTCAGGCAACGCCAGCGGTTCTTTGAAGTCCACCCACGCCACGTAGAAACTCGAATCGGACAATTCGGCAGTCGTGTCGCTGGTTGTTTTGCGCGATTGGATAATGAACTTTCCGTCCTTGTACTCGTAACTGAGGAAGGCCCGTGACGCTAGCTGCGGGGAGGTGTCAGGCTCGAAATCTGCAACCTGAAGCAACAGCGTTCCGTCGCCGCCGGTTTTCCCTGGCAGTGTCAGTTCGTAGGTGCCGACCCCGGTTCGCGTTATGGTGAACTCGCCCACTGCCTTGCGTTTGGAGCCGTCGGCGCCAAGTATGTGACCGCCAATCAAGCGTTGGGCACTGAATGGAATGTACACGAACTGGAACTCCGATTGACCCGCCGCCGCAAGTGTCTCTGCGTCTGTCGCGGAGTCTTCGCGGATTGTGATGATCCATGCCGAACCGTCGTCTTTGGGTGCAACACCGACGATGTTGACATCACTGGCCCCGTCTGACGAAGTGGCAAACAGCATCCCGTCTTGAAGCGTGTTCACGCCGGGCAATCGAAGCTCGGCCAAACCGCCGTAGGTCATGCTGCCAGCCGGGTATTCAATCCATTTCACCAACCCCGCACTCAAGCCCGCGGCGTGTGCGTCTGCACCGGTCCAACCAGACCGCCCCTCCGAAGTCGGCCCTGCAACGTCGCCCCCAAGCCAACCTTGATCGAACGGAAACCATGTGGCTGAAAAACTGAAGTTTGCTTCCGGACTTGAACTGTGCGTCCCAGCTCGGCCGGTATTAATATCAAGGCCCCCGGCAGAAAAACTGCCGTCGGCCATGTTGTAGGACGGACCCGAGGACGCCCATGAAATCGCCACAGTAGGATAAAAAGGCCCTTCGCCATCACCCCAATCAATGGGACCGTTTTGCCGCACAGTCGGTATAACAACACCAAACGACTGGCTGGGTCGCCATGCTTGGCTGGCAGCCACGCCTGGCGAGTTATCCGCAAAATCAATAAAACCCTGTCCCAAGTTGCCAAGCGCGGCGACTGGATCACCCGGGGCCAATCTGAGCGCGAAATCGCCGCGATTGTAACGATTCAATGACCACGCGATCGGACCCTGCCCATCGAAGCCGGGTACTTCGACTCGGCCATCAAAAACACTGCTCCCTTTTGCAATCACATTGGCGGCCGACACGCACGTGTTGGGGAACGGCCCGGGAGGCCCACCGCCTTCTGGAATCTGAGGCGCAGGTCCTTGCGGCGCTGCAACAATGAGCTGGCTAAACACAACAAATGCGGCCACAACAAGGCCGGCATGGTTGCCGTAAGTTCGGGTGCTTTTGGTTTTCATAGGCAAGGCATTTCGTGCTATCGCGCTCTTAACCGAAGTCTCCATGCAGTCTCTCCTCTGTGCGATCCTTCGTCAAGAAACAAGAAATGCCGCAGCTCTCGCTCCCCTCTACTCCACCGGGCAAGGACGTGCACAGGCCTCCCGTCCGACAGTTGCTCTCACGTGGCCAGCCCGAAAATCCCACGCCTCGACCAGACCACGACACGCATAGATTCATCCCGACGGGAGTCCAGGCCGAGTGGGCTTGGATGGAGATTGTATCAACCACGAAATACACCAAACACGCGAAAGGGGTTTTGCGGATGACGCGGCATGGGGACAGACACATTGTTCGCGCATAAAGAGAAAGCGGCAGCAAGCTGCCGCACTCCAAACGCTTCGCGCCTGCTAACGCCCAATGCATCCGCCGCAGCGCCTGAAAAACCATCGGGATCAGCGGCGCAAGGCAACGGGGCCACATGGGGACAGACACGTGGTTTGTGATGTGCGCGGAATGTCCGCCTGCTTCGTGCAAGGTTACATGTACCTGACCGTGAGCACTGTTCGGTGGACTGCCTGTGTTCCGCGTAAACGCGGAACTCTG
>JAAYVR010000272.1 GCA_012517065.1 Verrucomicrobiota bacterium
GGCCGAAGGCCCGATCTATACCAGCCTGGCCCGGAAATCTCACCGGAGTGAAGCTTTGGGTGTCTTGGTCTTGTCAGGCGGTGAGATTTCCGGGCTCGGGCACCGCCCCAGGTGGTTTCAACCGCGAAAGAACGCGAAAGACGCGAAAGGGTTTTTGGATTAGGACGGGGTTCCGCGTAAACGCTGAACTCTAACGGCGGTGGGTTGGCCCACGCTCTTGGCGATGGTACGCCCACGGCTGCCAGAGTCCCGCCTTTAGGCGGCTTTGAAACGAGCATTCATCGAGCAGGAATACCGTTGAACGTTGAACCTTGAGCGTTGTACGTTCAACGTTCTCAAGAAGACGACCAACCTGATCAACCTGTGAAAACTTTCAACGTACAACGTTCAACTCGCAACGTTCAACTGAGACGCGGGTATGCCAAGCGAATGGCCTTATTCGCCCCACGCTGGTATAAGACCGCGCCGTTGGCGCTTTGGTGTATGCTCGGGCCACCGGCCTGGTGTGAATTCAAACTGGGCTTCGAATATCAATCCCACACATAAGGCTTTGTCGCATTTCAGGCCGTGTCGCCTCAGGAACATCCGAAGTATGACGGTGATTATAGGGCCGAAGGCCCGATCTATACCAGCCTGGGGCGAAGCCCCAGGTAGTCGGACCGGTGTCGAAAAGATAAGGACTGAAAGCCCGCGCTAATCTGGAGTCTCAGAGGCCCGATTCGAATGATTGAAACGGGCCCTACGATTGGTCACCAGACTGATGCGGCCGAGACGGCCGCGCTCCCAAACGCCGTTGCGGTTTCCAGCGCCCTGCGGGAGCGCGGCGATTCTTCGCCGCACCCAACCGGTCCATGTTCGGGCGCCGGATTCGCATGATTGAAACAGGTCTTCCGATCGGTCATCGGCTCGATGCGGCCGGGGACGGTCGCGCTCCCGGCGCCATTGCCTTTTCCAACGCGTGCAGGAGCGCGGCGATTCTTCGCCGCACCGAACCGGTCCATGTTCGGGCGCCGGATTCGCGTGATTGAAACAGGCCTTCCGATCGGTCATCCGGTTGATGCGGCCGAGGACGGCCGCGCTCCCGAACGCCGTTGCTGCTTCGGCATCTTCCGTGGTTACCCACCCAGCCCGGAAATCTCACCGCTTGACCAGCCCAAGACACCCGAAGCTTCATTCCGGTGAGATTTCCGGGGTCCGCATATTCCTTTGTTGCTTGAAGACACCCGTTTCGCAGACTGCTCAGGGTATGAAATATGCGGGCCAGGGCGACGAAGTCTCCCCAGATTTTCATGGTCCCGGCGTTTGTTGCCGACCATCGCCACCACCGCCGCGACCCTGAAAATCCATTTGACACACACTGTCTTCCATTGTCCCAGGTCTCCACAGTCCATGACAAACCAATCATACACTTGACCACACCGCCGATCCGAATCTCGAATCGCACCGGCCAAGCAACTTATTGCATTCAAGCACCTTCCACACGAACATCACCAAACACCATTCCAAAACCTTAATTTTGACTTGCATTTCATCTGCATTGGTACGACCAGTGCTTTGGCCCAGATCAGCCCTTTTTAGGGCATTTGTTTCCTTATCGAAACTCGGCTGAATTGATGCAACGTGACGTCGTAACTGGGCCGCTTGCTCGCATGTTGAAGAGTTGCCTTGCGAGTGCGTTGGGTATTCTTTTGCCTTCATACTTCGCGGTGGCCGATAGCGTCACGCTCGTCTGGGACCCAAACACTGAACCCGACCTCGCCGGCTACAGAATCCATTACGGGACAAGCAGCGGTCAATGGAACATCACAATCGACGTCGGCAACGTCACAAACGCCACAATCTCGGGCCTTGCCCGCGGCGTCACGTACTATTTCGTCGCCACAGCATACAACACGGCAAACCTTGAAAGTGATCCGTCCAACGAGGTCAGCTACGCCGTGCCAGAAAACGTGCCGCCAAGCGCAAAAGGCGAAACACTCGCCATCGGCGGCGGCAAACCGGCAAGAGTCAACGCAACCAAATTGCTCGCCAACGATTCGGACCCAGACCGTGACCCGCTGACAATTGTCGATGCCGATGCAACATCGGCCATGGGCGGCACAGTGACTTTTGACGGCGACACGCTCGTGTATGAACCGCCGCCCGGGTTCTCGGGATACGACACAATCCGCTATGCGGTCGGAGACAATTACGGAGGGACCGATGTCGCCACAATCACAGTCAGCGTGTCCTCATCGGTTCCAGCACAGCACGATGTAACTCTTAAATCTGTGAATCCGAAACAAACCGTCCTGCGGTTCTTCGGCATTCCGGGTCAGAGTTACATCATCCAGGTCGCTCCTGAGATAACAGGGCCATGGACGGACCTTTCGCCGCCGCTCACAACCGGCCCGACCGGGATGATCGAGTACGTGGACACGACGTGGCCAAAGCCTGCCACGCGGTTTTATCGAAGAATAAGTGCGCCTTGAACTACGAGCATTTAGGAGAACATGAAACTCAAACCTAAAACTGTCCTGGCAATTGCGGCAGCGATGATCGCCCCGCCCCTCGCAATTGCCGGCACGTACTCTTGGGCTTCGAGCCCCGGGGTGATCATCCCCGACGGCAGCGACCTCGGCGTCATCGATACAATAAATGTCGCATTCGCCGAAGGACACACTGTCACCGGGCTTCGCGTCACCCTGGACATATCCGGTGGTTACAACGGCGATCTGTTCGCGTACCTTTACCACGAATCTGGCCAGAATGTCGGTTTCTCCGTTCTGCTGAACCGGCCCGGGCGCACAGCATCCGACCCAGACGGTTATCCCGACACCGGGTTCAACATCACATTCGACGATTCAGCCACCGCCGACATCCATTCGTACAGACTGACACTCGATCCCAACGGCGGTGTTCTCACCGGTATTTGGCAGCCAGACGCACGAACCGCATCGCCTTACTCCGTGTTCGACACCTCAGACCGATCAGCGTTCTTGAGCTCGTTCCTCGGACACGACCCGCGTGGCGACTGGACATTGTTTGTTGCTGATGTGTCGCCTGTGGGCGTTTCAAAGCTCAACTCTTGGAGCATTGAAATCGTCGCTGCACCTGAGCCAGGCAGCCTTGCTTGCGCCGCTGTTATGGGCTTGACAGCCCTCGCGTGGCAGCTCCGCCGAAAAAAGCACGCCTCAAAAGCCACCAAAGCAAACATCAATTCCATGGAGGTGACCCGTGATTGACAGACTTGTGAGCGCTTTTGCCAAGGCCGAAACTGCGGAGCAAAACTGCGTTTGCAACGTGTTGCCGAACCTGAAACAGCTCACGCCCGCCGACAAACTAAGACTTGCAACCAAACTCGAGCACCTCGCCGCAATACTACGCGTATGCGCAAATTGCGCCGCTGATACCGGCATTCGCCAGGTCAATCACTGCCCTTTGTTTCATCCACCCCGCAAGAATTAGCGAGCCAGCCTCCGATTCAGAGTCCTGCCCTTGGGCACGCTGCACGAGCGCGGGCGCGCGAGACCAAAGACCATAGACCAAGGACCACAGACCGGGGCTATTGTGGCGCGTGAAGCGTGAGACGTGATACGTGAGGCGGTATGCCAGGGTCCGGCCTTTCGGGGAAACAGTTTCATACAACCGAGCATGTTATTCTCATAGCTCAAGATTGTGGGTGTTGTGTTACCGTAACTGGAAGGCCGAAGGCCCGATCTATACCAGCCTGGCCCGGAAATCTCACCGGAGTGAAGCTTTGGGTGTCTTGGTCTTGTCAGGCGGTGAGATTTCCGGGCTCGGGCACCGCCCCAGGTGGTTTCAACCGCGAAAGAACGCGAAAGA
>JAAYVR010000273.1 GCA_012517065.1 Verrucomicrobiota bacterium
AGCCCGCCTGCTGGTAAGCCAACCAGCAGGCCCTTACGGTGCCCGATTTTCCGCCCGTTCTGCAACAAAGACCTGAGTGTTTCACAGAGCGCTCCAGTCACAAACCTCATACTCTCACGGAAAAAGCGCTGAACCTTTCCTAGCCCACCACGACGAGGTTTCCGCACATAAACCGTTGGTAATAAGGCAAAGTTTTGGGGAATTGGTATCAGCCCAAATTCTGGTTCGAGGACCTTTGTGCGGCGGGATCAGGAAGTCTGAGCCTGCTCCAACGGGCGACCCGCGTCGCTCAGAGCCAACAACTACGTGTCTGTCCCCATTTCGGCACCTGCACAGACTTCGGCAACTGCGGATTGGAACAAGAGGCAATTTGCGGGCCACGCCACAATCAGGGGCCAAAACCCAAACAACGAGCCTGTCACCCTATTTGGCCCCAGACCCAAACAACGACTCCGTCACTTTGTCCGACTCACTCCCAAAAGCCGGGCCATTGCGACCGCACTGCTGGCTGGCAGAGAAGCAGATACGGAGAGATTGCCCAAACTCGCAACCTGACAAAGGAAATCCAAGCGCTTTTCGACCCAGTGGACCAGTTTTCGTCGGCGGCAACGCGCTACCCCGGACCGGCATGTTCCCGCAACAACTGTGACAGAAAAGTGATCGGTTCGACCTACCGTTCACGTGCGCGGTAAAACTCCAATTGCACTCCTGTGGCATTGTAGTTTCTCCATACCCATGAACCAGAAGGCGACGAGTTTGTCATTATCCCCGCCCAATTGATGAGGTCTGTTGAACTTTCAATGATGTAAGAACGGTTTGGGAAGCCCTGAATGGCAAGCTGAACCGTGCCATCCGGCACCCGCGCCATACTCAACACAGGAACAATCCGTTCATCCGCCAGGGGCAGGTAAAGGTTGTCTATGAAACCAGCATCTGCACCAGAACTGAAGTTCGCGTCTTTCGAATACCGCCATTCAAGAGTGTTCACGCCGCCAATCACGGGGAATTGATAAAGCTCCCATCCTGTCTCGCCTGTCCAGCGCTCTTGAAGAACCCCGTTCAGATAGAATTCCAACCCATCCCATTGTTCTTCTGAGCTGACCCTGACCCAGAAAGCGCCCGTCCCATCCCGCAAATTTGCTTCAAGAATCAGCGCGCTTTGCTCGCCATTGCTAATTCTCCCCGATTGAGCGGCAAACCGGCCGTCGTAAACCTCGGTGGATGCAACGACCCATGCAGCATTCCCGTTGCTTGCCCATGCGAATCTGTTGCCGAAACTGCCCGACTCGAACCCCTCCGTGTACCCAACAACTCGAAATGACGCGGTAAGCGTATAATCTTTGTCCATCACCAGCACGAGCGGGTTTTGAGTCGCATTCACACTTCCCTGCCAGCCAGCAAACACAAAACCACGCTCGGGCAGTGCCGTCACCACCTGAATGGATCCTTGCGGAAACAGGCCCGGCGCAGGAACCGTGCTGCCACCGGGACCCGCAATCACATTCAGAGTTCGCATGATTTCAGTCGGCTCGAACTCGTACTCGAGGACCAGCGTGCCTGTGCTTCCTCCGAATCCGTCAACGGCGATGTAATAAAGCCGGTCGCGCGCCAACGCAGCGGTCAATTGGCTGTATCCACTGCCCGGGCTTGCATCGTCGTTGGCGGCCAAAGGCACCAGCTCGCTTAACGTGCTTCCTTCATACACCGCAAGTAATGTGTCGATACTGGACCCTTGGGTTGTCAGGCGCAACACCCCCGTCGCAGGCGCTCGGAACCAATACCAGACCGAATGACCGCCTTCGTTATTGGCGTGCATCGGCTCGCCAATCTCCCGTGTTGCGAGATCATTCATCGCGGTCACGCTTCCGGAAAACCCGCTCAATTCCAGCGCCCCGGCAAAGTCGTCATTTGGAACCGCAGAGTAATAAAGCACCAGCAAAACCGGTTCACTACGGTTCCCAGCAACGTCTTCGGCAATAACACTCACAAGGTTCGTGCCAGGCAACAAAGTCAAATTCAGATTCCAACTTGTGGTCCCGGTCGCAAGCGATGGCTGGTCATCGTTGAGCTGCAGAATTACGGTGCTGACGCCAGTCCCGTGAGGCATTGGATCCAAAGCAACACCGGCAACCCGCACAACAGCGTTTGTGAGAACAGTGTCCACAGGTTCGACAATCTCCACTTCCGGCGCGACGGTATCCGGAAGCCCGTCCGGTACAACCCGAAGCCGGACAAGGCCCGCATCGGCATCGGTATAACCAGCCACTGCTATCCGATAAGTGACTCCGGCCACACCGTCAAACACGACGTATGCTTTCAATCCGCGTTCAACGTCGTTGGTGGAAGCTGCAACCGGCCTGAGAACATCAAGGGATGCACCCGTGTAAACCGCAAGCACCGGCTCGAAATCGCTCCCGGCCGTGTCGATCAAGACAGACGTGTTATTGGTTGGCGACCAAGTCCACCAAATCGACGCAGCCACTTGCGGATCGCCGGCATGAAAAGGTTCCGCAGGCTCGATAGTGGCGAACTCATTCGAGCCTGTCACAGTTCCGCCACCTGGCGGGATTTTTATCGCATTGGCGAAATTGTCGTTTGCGGGTCGAACAACTGCCATGTACGTGACGTCGGTGATGTTTGTCGCCCACGATTCGGGCAACAACTCGCCCATGTCATTTGTGATCGAGAGGTCCTGGCCGTAGGTTGTGAAGCGCACCACGAAGTTCGTAGGCACAGCAAACGCCGGGACAATGAAACTGCCACTGTAAACACCGTCGCTGGCATTCGCATCCGGCGGCACGCCATCATCGAGCAATTGGATTCCGTTGGTCACAACCTGCATCATGGACGCCAGGTTCGTAAAGGAGTCGTAGTTGGTAACAGTCAGGAAAACGGTCTGCACAGTCTGAGTGAGCATGATCGTGTTGGCTGGCGGCACCACGACAACCCCGGGCGCCATCGGCGCAGGCTGCGCTGCAAGCCAGCAGCACGAAAGCGCCATGCTCACCAACCAAAGCAATTTCGAGGTTAAGCTACGCATATTGGCCTCGAGACATCAAGGTCTGCCACAGGGTTTATCGCCACGGCCCGTATCTGGCGCGATAGAATCGCCAATCAAATGCTCCAACGTCCGGGTCAACAAACTCAATGGGTCCACTCACAAAGGTGTTGGTCAGTATCGGGAGCCACTCGATCAGGTTCGTCGAAGCTTCAACCAAGACTGTCCCGCCTTGTTGACCGACAAGACTAAAGCTAAATCCACCGCCGGAAACAGGACCGGACACAGTCAGGTTGATCGGCTCCGGGGTTTGGACCTGAATCCGGACCTTCGCGGAGTAGCCTGCCAATCCACGGTCATCGATGGCTGTCACCTGCAATTCATGGCTGCCTGCGGGGACGTTGGTCCATACAAAACGGTAAGGAGGCAAATTCAAGACACCTATCAAATTGGAGTTTGCCAGAAACTCTACTTGCGCAATTTCACCGTCCGGATCAAACACATCGACACTAATCGGCAGGTCGATCAGCTGCATGAACAACGCGTCATTAGTTGGCCACAGCATGCCGACACGCGGCACTTGATTCGTCTTAACAACAATCACGACCGTGCTCGAAACCGATTGAGCGCCACCGTCGTCTATCGCGCTGGCACTGAGCGAGTAAATCCCAGCATTAACATTGGTCCATGTCAGAACGTACGGAGCCGCGGTTGCACGCCCAATGAAATTCGTCCCTGCAAAAAAGCTGACCTCTGAAACCGTGCCGTCGCTGTCCGATGCGACAGCTTCCAAGACGAGGTCCGATGGTGCCACAAATGTTTCTGCCGGCTTTGGGCGAACAAGGGTAACCTCTGGTTTCTGATTCGCGTAAGTCCACCGCGCAAAATGAAGCGAAGGCGTTTTGCCCGCATTCAGAAAATCCCCGCCAACAAAAACCTCGCGCCCACGCACTGCAATGGCCCTGACGATCCCATCCAAACCGGCACCGAGAACGGACCACCGGATTCCATCCCAACGTGCAATCCGGTTCGCCACCACCCCGCCCGCTGTATCGAAAGCGCCCCCAACAAAAACCGCGTCACCGCCCGAAGCCGCCAGTGCCATTACATAAGGCGTTGCTCCGCCCAACCCACTGCCCAAAGCCCACCAGCGGATTCCGTCCCATTTGGCCAAATACTTTATCTCCGAACTCCCGCCAGCCGACTCGAATTGCCCGCCAACATACAAGTCTCGCCCCACAAAAACCATGGCGTTCACCGTCCCGCCTACGCCTTGGCCAAGTGGCGACCAGTTCGATCCGTCCCAAACAGCAACGCGGTTTGCTTTGATGCCACCGGCGACAGTGAATTCACCACCGACATAAAGCCGGCCGTCAGGCCCAATCGCCATCGCATAAACATTGCTGTTCATTCCGGTCCCCAACCGACTCCAGACCGTTCCGTCCCACTTTGCCACCGCGTTTGCACTGAACCCGCCGGCGCGCGTGAACGCACCGCCAACGTAAAGGTCGTTGCCATTAACCACCATCGCATGCACTGGGCCATCGAGCCCAATCGACAAAGGCGCCCATTTGCTGCCGTCCCACCGCGCCACACGATAAGCCGTCACGCCTGATGCACTCGTAAAATCGCCCCCGGCAAACAATTCGCTGCGGTTGTTCACTGCCAAAGCCAGTACATCCCCATTGAGCCCGCCCCCCAATCCGGACCAGCTCGTTCCGTCCCATTTCGCTATGTTTGACACCACCAATCCGCCAGCAACTGAGATGCTCCCACCCGCATAGACCGCCTGGTCAGTCGCTGCAATTGCCCTGATCTGGCCTTCCACGGTCCTGGCCACGATGCCATTCCCGAGCGATTCCCAGTGACTTGGAACGTAACCCGCCAGATTCCTTACGTTGTTCGTGCCCGCGGTGTACAGGCCGCCCACATAAAGCAAAGTCGGCCCCCCAGCCAACGCAAGAACATTGCCGCTCACGCCGGTGTTTGTCCCGTCGCCCAACGACGCCCATGTCTGCAAATCGTCATGCCAGCGCGCAAAATTCATCGCATTCAATCCGCCGGCTCGCGTGAATGAACCACCCGCGTAAAGCTCCGTTCCAAAAAGCGACAAAGACCTCACAGTTCCATTCACACCACTGCCCAACACACGCCACTTCACCCCGTCCCATTTGGCAATGTTGTTCGCCCCATCCACCACGCCGGCCTCGGACGACTCGCCACCGACAAAAATGCTTCCGTCCTCGGCCATCACAATCGCGTGCACTGTGCCGCCCACGCCCCCCGCAAGGTTGTACCATCGCCCTCCCTCGTATTGTGCAATGTTCAAAGCATACACGCCTCCGGCATTAGTGAATGCTCCACCGACAAACACCCGTCCACCGCGCGCTGCAATGGCATGCACAGGCCCTCCAACCCCACTCCCGAGCGAAAACCATTTCGCACCGTCCCAACGCGCCACATTCGAGACCGCAACACCACCCGCCGCCCCAAACTCACCTCCCACATAAAGATCACGCCCATCCGAGAACAAAGCCGATACAGGCCCGTCCAAACCGCCGCCAACAGAATTCCAATTGGTCCCGTCCCACCGCGCAATGTAACGGGCCATTACACCTCCAGCGCTTACAAAATTCCCGCCAACGAAAACTTCACCGCCATAAACCGCAACTGCGCGAATCTGCCCATCGACTCCGTTCGTGATCGAAGCCCATTTCTTTGCCACAGCGTTCCAAACGGCAAAGTTGCTCGCACTGACCGAACCAGCCGAATCAAAACTCCCGCCAACGAACATTTCGCCTCGGATGTTAACCGCGAGTGCATTGGGGTAACCACCCAGTCCAGTCCCCAAAGCAATCCACTCATTGCCCGTATGCCACACTGCGATGTTCCGAGCAGCTCTTCCCCCCGCATACTCAAACTCGCCCCCGGCGTACACTCGCGCGCCGCTCACCGCCAGTGCCCAAACCACCGGATCAGTCCCCTCGATGCCCCGCCCTACCACCTGCCAACTGGTCCCGTCCCATCGCACTATGTTGTTTACTGTCTGCCCGCGAAAATCAGGAAATCGACCTGCTGCGTACAACGATCCCCCACTCACAGCCAAAGCGCGAATCTCCGGAGGCGTCTCCCCCGAAGTGGTGCCGAGCGTCGCCCATGCCGTCCCGTTCCACGAGGCAACCCCCTGAGCATTAAGACCACCGGCAAGCGCAAACGCACCGCCAACACAAAGGTTCGTGCCCCATGCCGCCAGCGCTCGAACAGGACCATTCACGCCGCTCCCGAGCGCAGACCACGCACTGCCACTCCACTTCGCAACGTTCAGCGCCGACCCTCCGCCCGCCTGGTCAAATTCGCCGCCTACGTACACCGCGTTGGTGCTGAGCACTTGGATCGCCCGGACAGGGCCGTTCACGCCATCGCCCATTGGCTGCCATTGAGAGCCATTCCACTCGGCAACGTTTGCGACATTCGTCTCGCTGGCGTTTCCAAACTCGCCCCCAGCGTAGATTTTTGTTCCTTGGATCGCGATGGCGTACACCGGCCCGTCAAATCCGGTGTCCATTGCAGTCCAACTCGACCCATTCCATTTGGCAATGTTGGTCGCGCCACTGCCACCGGCCGAACTGAACGCACCGCCGATATACACATTACTGCTCTGCACGCCAATCGCGTACACGGGTCCGTCAGTCCCAGTCCCGATGGCACTCCACGATTCGCCATTCCATACGGCAACATTGGTCGCCGAAACACCTCCTATGGACGTGAACTCGCCAGCCACGTAAACCAGATTGGTCGTCGCAGCCACAGCGTATATCGTGCCCTCCACGTCGGAAGACCCGAACCGCCCGTCCCAGCCACCCTCCAGAACCGCTCCTGCCGACATCAGTTTCACCGCCCCCGGCGCAGAACGATCCGCCGATTCTGCGTGCCCATCGAAAAGCAACGCAACAGCAAACACCCCAACTGTTGACAGCAGTAACAGCTCAGATACAAATCGCCATCCGACATCTTTGCGGCCGGTGAATCTCATTGCTTCAAAGGCTCCCATAATTTGAGCACATTGCGTTCCATTTCACAAGAAAACCGGCCAGAATTGCGTGACAAAGAAATGACAGTTGAATGGCATTCTTGTTGCCATCGAACCAGCGCGGCCTTCAAACACCGCCTCAAGCCGTCAGTTGCATCAATATGCGTTCAACTTGAGCATCGGCAACCTCGAGGACGCCTTCGGACCAAACAACGTAATCTGACAGCTCGATCTTTCTCTCCGCCGGCCATTGTGCGGCAATCCGCTGACGACACTCTTCTGCAGTCCACCCGCGCAGCGACATTCGCGTCGCCTGGCTGGCACGGCTGCACGCAACGCATATGGTCGCCTGAAAATGCTTTTCCGCACCCGTCTCGAACAGCAACGGAATGATAATCATCCCAATGCGCACCCCGCGCCGACGCCATTCCGCAGCTTGGGCCTGCCAAAACTCAGCTATTCGCGGATGCAATATGGCCTCGAGTTTTGACCTCGCACTGCTATCGGCAAACACAATCCCGGCAAGCGCGTCTCTGCGCAAATTCCCCCGTGAATCCAGAACGCCTGTTCCAAACTCGGCAATGATCTCCCCCAATGCGGGCTGCCCGGGCTCAACCAACAGACGTGCCACTGCATCAGTGTCAATGACCATCACGCCCCGGCGGGCAAACATCGCCGCAACCGTCGTTTTGCCCATCGCAATTCCGCCTGTCAGCCCCAACAGCAGCATGGTGAATCAATCGCAATAGCTGTTGCCGCCGACGCTTGCCAACAGCAAAACCACGACCATCAATCTGCAGCGTCATTGCCAGACCAGCCATGCATACGATCCATGGCCTGCCCGGCAAGATCGAACTCGCGCAGTAATCAGCGGGTCACGGCACGATAGAAACCTTGTTGAGCGCCTGAATTTGCAGGATCGAAGAACAACCTGATCTGCCCTTCGACGGCTCTGTTGGTGGAGACTGGCACCCAATCGGGTCTTGTGTTGGCTGGCAACTCCAGCGCACGAAGGATCACATAAACCTGATCAGGCTGTCCGGTGAGTCGCAGCTCGCATGTGCCCTGCGGAGTTTTCTTCAGCACAAGCCGCGCGGGCGCCGTCGGATCAACGGGCGGCACCAAAGGAATGTTCACGTTGTCGATAAAGGCGGCATCGAGACCCACGCTGTTTTGATTGTCCTTGGTGTAACGCCACTCGAACGTGTGCGTGCCATCCGAAACCGGATAGCTGTACCGAGTCCAGCCAACGTCCCCAGACAGCCGAAGCAAAGGTACAGTCGCGCCGTCCATGTAAAACTCGAAAACATCCCAACCGGCCTCGCTGCTGACTCGAGCATCGAATTCAACCCTGCCGGCTACGACCTTGCCCGTCAGTTTCAAAGAACTGCTCTGGCCATGCGATATCGCGCCCGATCGCGCCGCATAGGTTCCCGCAGAAGCCGTCGTGTTCGTCACATACCATCCAGCAGCGCCACTCGTGCTCCATGCCAGCTTGCTCAGGTTCCCAGATTCGAAATCGTCTGAGTAAGCAACAGCACGAAACACTGCGTGAACGGCCAAGTTCGTTTTAGCCAGAACAGAAACCGGGTTCTCGGATGTTTCATAACTGCCCTCCCAGCGAACGAATTCAAATCCCGCGTCAGGCACAGCAGTCAGGACTTGAGCCGATCCCGCCACCACATCAACAACACCAAAGTCGTGCTCCTTGATTCTGCCACCAGGCGTACCCGACAATGTAATTGTGTAAAGCTCCGCAGGCGTAAACGACCATGCGAGCTGCACTTTCCCTGTGGCGCCGTTGAAACCGTCCACCGCTATGTAATAGAGCTGATTTGACCTTACACCCTGCTGCAGCTTGCTGAACGCCGATCCCTCGAAAGCATCGTCGTTGGCCCCGACCTTCGTTAAGCTGTCAACCCGGTCTCCCTGATACAAGCCAATCAGGGTGTCAAAATCACTGCCTTCAGTGCTCAGCAGTATTGCGCCGTTTTCGGGTGCTTTGAACTTGTACCAAACCGAATGCCCGCCGTCGTTGTCCGCATGCCGCGGTTCGCCGGGTTCGCGCGTCGCCTCTGTCGTGTCAGCGGTGACCGTGCCCGAGTTTGCTGTCAGGAACGCGGCAAAACTGAAATGGTCGTTGGGCACGGGATTCCTGCGATAGGTCACCGTAAGCGTAACTTCTTCAGATGCATTACCCGCAAGATCAGTCGCATAGACTTTGACCGTGTTGTAGCCGGGGATCAAAGCCAGCTTGTTGGTTGTAGATGTCTGGCCCGGTGCAAAACTCACCAGCCCGTTTCGATAGGTAATCGGCAAGACCTGCACATTGATCTTGTCCACGCCGCTCGAGATTGGCCCGGGATCGAATGCTGACGCAACCAGGTCAACGGTGTTCTCTTGGACAATAATGCCGCTCACGGGCTTGGCCACGCTGACAACCGGCGGCGTGAGGTCCGGCGTTCCATTCGGCAAAACCGCAAGGGTTATGGCGCCGGAATAATTCGTGCCAACGCTGGCAATAGCAATCTTGTACGCCTCGCCCTTCTTGGCGTTGAAGATCACGTACCCCTTGCGCCCTCCGGGCTGGGTCTGTGCAGATGCAACTTGCTTGAGCGCGCTCACGCTTGAACCGGTATAAACAGCCAGCAGCGTGTTAAACTTGCTCCCGCTCGTGTCAACCAGCACCGGCCCATCTGCTTGTGCTGTCCAGCTCCACCACAAAGAAGATGTGACCAGCGGCGCCCCAGCATGATTCGGCTCTCCCGGTTCCAGAGCGGCATCTGCAAAGCGGTTGTTTGATGTCAACACTGCACCCTCTGCCCGGACCTTGCTCGCGTTCGCAAACAAATCATTGGGCGGCCTGAACGCCACGTAATAAGTGACCGTGTTGGTCGCGTCCAGTTTGCCCGGCGCGGTGACAGTGACTGTCAGTGTCAAGTTCGTACCGGTCGATGGAACCGAAACATTGGCGCTGTAAATTGAATCATTTCTGCGCGCGTCGGGTGGCGTGCCCGCATTGTTAAATGTCACCGGAGTTACACCGTTGATCACGCCCTTGACAGTGGCGTTGGTCACACTGACGCCGTCGCGCACCCGGACATAAACGGGCGTGACGGAACCGCCCATCACCGTCGAACCATCACTCGGTGTAAAGTATATCTCCAAAATGCCGTCAGGGGGTGCAATCGTCACATCAGGCGGAAGATCAAAAGCTTCAACGACGCCCCTTGTGGTGTTTGCTGGCGGCACTTTCGCGCTGTAGCCCATGCCGCGCTTGGCGAATCCGCGCCAAATCTCAGCCTTGTTAAGTCCGCCAAAAGTCATTTCATCCGCCTGCACTATTGCATCCCGAGCTTCAAGATAGGTCGGGTTCGGCGGGCAAAGTTTCATGCCATCGACAATCAACTGAAGCATGGTCGAGTTGCCTTCATCCCACCCGAGAGAATCCACCAGGTTCGCTCTAACCTCCCACAAAGCAATGCACCAGACCTCGCCCATGTTGTGAACCTCGGTGGGATCGTTGTACGCCATGAAAACAGGGTTGATCGGAACGCCCAGATGCGGGTCGGCAAGGTCAGGATCGATATCCTTCAGCGTCAACGGGTTCTTTGTCATGTCCGTCGAATACGGATAGCGCCGGATACCAAAATAATAGTTCTCCGTCAAATCATCGTACATGTAGGACGAGTAACCAGCCATGGGATACACGGCGTTCGGGTCATCGCTGGCCTCACTCAGCAAACACAAAGGCACAATGTCCGACCAGCCTTCACCCAGCCCGTTCGGCTGATGTTCCCAGAACAGAATGTCGCCGCCGCCGACCAACCGCGTGCTGACGCCATGCGTGTATTCGTGGCAAACAATCTCTGCATCGAGTGAACCGTCGCGATCCGGCCGTGGCCCGTCCCAAATAAACATTGCCATGTGCCCCGGAACACCGTCCTGCGTCGGCACAAAATACGCATTGTTCCGGTAAAACGGATCGTTTATCCGCGCGCCGTCCTGCGCATCCGCAATCACAGGGTCGCCGCCAAAACCGCCACGACCAAAGTTGTTGTCCTGAAAATTGCCTGCAGCCTCGGTAAACCCATACGCATACATCCGGTCGTGCATGAAGTTGTTCAAATAGAAAAGGTTTACCACCGACGAATTTGTGTAGGTGAGCGGCGGCATGTTCAAATCCAGCGGAAAAGTGAAGTCCGGATCAGTCTCCGGCACGGACGGTCGCGGCAAGTCCGCCACGTCATCGTCGTCAACGTCCGTAGCCGCATGCACGTTATTGCCCGCGGTCACATAAACACCATTTGTCGCCGGGTAAACCCAACCGGCCGGCGATGCAACCGTGTTCAATGCGGTGAAATTCGTCAGGTGCGTCCGCGGAACCAACGGCGGCTGCGCACTGTTGGGAGTCGGCCACCCGGGAGTAAAAGGCGACGGACTGTCGCTGGTGAACACACTCATGCTGATCGCGGGCGCAGCCTGGTAAAACGTGATGTTCTGGCTGAACCATACCTGGCCCGTCAGCGCGTCAACAAACACCCGGAAAGCTTCCTTGCTCTTTCCACTGACAAGAAACACCCGCCAGCAAAGACGCATGCTTTCCCTGTCCAAAGGCAACCACGACAACTCGACCCTGGCCTTTCCTTTCAGACCCGGCGCGCGGAAATGCTGAACGCGCTCCGCACCCTCGCACGCCCCTTCAGCCACAACTGCCGAGGGACTGATCCGCACGTCGATGTTCCCGGCCTGTGCAGCCCAAACCACCGCCTCCGCGGCGCTGATCGGCGGGTTCGCAAGAATGTCAGCCCAGTTCCGAGCCCCGTTCGCCGCTGCAAGCATCGGATTGGACACAAATTGGCTCGAGAGTCGCACAAGCTCGTTCCGAGCAGTCAGATGGCCCTTGAACTGGGCCGAAAAAACTGGAATGTCATTGAAGCGCTGCTGCCAAACAATTGTCCGGACACCATTGTGCCGGTCCACATAATCGCTCCTGACCACCGCTTCTTCGAGGGCTGCATAATCATGCCCGAACAGGTCCGAATGTTCTGCAACAAAAGCTTTAACCACCCGGTAAGGGTCTTGCGATGGGAAAGTGTCCAATGTGCTCTGCGAAATCGCCGCGCCACGACCACCCGGGCCGGTGAGATAACCTGACACCCCGGCCGTAACCAGTCGCGGCGAACCGGTAATCCGATCAAGCGCAACCTTCGCATTTGGTAACCGCTGCCGCAATTGGCCAAAAGCCTGCAACTGCCGCGGGCTGAAATCCCTCAGCCCCGCATCGCTGGGCGCCTGTAGCAGGGCAGGAGCACTCGAGGCTCGCACCGTGGCCGGTCGCAAGTCGATCGTTGGGGCCGGAGCAGGGTATTGCGCCTGGTATGCCAATGCTGCAGCCGACAAACCAACCGCTAACACCGCAAACAATCCTCTTGTCTTCCACCTCTTCATTTAGATTACCTCGAAAAGTTAACTGTCAGGGATTATAACGCACCCGGTAATAGCGTTCCCGCCCTTCCGGCAAGCCAGGCACCGGGTCGGTCACTGTCATAACCCGTCCAAACTTGGCATCGTTGGTAACCGTTGCTATAGCAATCCACTCTGGTGCGGCCAAGCTCGAAGTCCGTTCCACGTAATAGGTCGCGCCAGCAGCAGCAGCAAATGATATGGAAACGGTTGGCGGCGTTCCCGAGACCTTCACAGGCCCCAACGTCGGCCCGTCAAACGGCCACTGATCGTAAGCATTGGCCAAACCATCACCGTCCGAATCAATCAGCTTGCTCTCCAACAGCGCCCTGTTCACGCGAATCGTCTTGTAGGAATTCGGCCCCACGTGCACAGCGACATCGATTCCGCTGTTCGGTCCGGCAAAGTCTTTCACCCAGCGCAACCGCCCTTTGAACATACCATCAAGTTTCTCCGCAGGCGCGTTTGCATAAGCAAAATAGACCGTAAGCCCAGGCTCGATCACTAACCCGCCCGCTTCAGGATCCGACAGCAACGAAGTGTCAAGGTCAAGGTAATCGACGTACATTGCGAAGTTCCCTTGGACCGGATTGCCCTGGGCGTCGATGGGCGGACCAAACCTGAGTTCGCCGTACGGATACAATCTCAACTGGAGCCTGCCGATGGCGGCATTGTTCTCAAATCCGTCCTTCTTCGCGCCGCGATCCTCAGCCGCCCACGTGTGCGAGATGCTGTAATACCGCGGAGCTGTTGTTGTGAACGTGGTCCCAAACAAAGCGCCTGTATTCGGCTTGCGCACAAGATGGAATCCTTCATTCACGCTGATCTGGTTGTTGGCGCCAACGCCACTATCAGACAAATCGTTCACCACGTCCAAGAACACGCTCCTACCGGCGTTGATGGTTGCGTTGCGAAGTTTCATGTTCTCGAGTCGATAGTGCGCGTCCCCCGTTGTCAATTGTCGCGCGCCTTCCAGCTTGGCATTGCCTCCGGTGAGCAGAAAATCCGCTCTGGTCACCATGTTGCCGGTGTCAATGAACTCGTCACACGCGATGTTATGACCCACAGCTTCGAGCGTGCCGGTGTTGACCAGTCGCGCCCAGCGCTGGTTGCCCGGATATCCATAGCCGTAATTGGCGATGTTATAAACGCTGATCGAACCGTTGTTCGTAAAGTATTTGAGAGTCGGAGCGTTGGTATAAACCCAGTCAACAAGTTGATTGGTAAGAATCAGCATCCCGTTTACTGTGAACGACTCCGCATCAAGATTGAACGCGCCGCCCACTATCAGCCCGTCATTCACAACTACGTTCGTGCTCCGCGCAGTAAACGAATGAACAACCACAGCCTGCGTGCTAATCATCCCGTCGGCACTCAAAATCAGGCAGTGAATCCCGCAATCGACCGAGTTTGTGATCGGGCTGAAATAGTTGCTTGTGCCGTCCGCCGACCAAACCCAGTTCGAGAGTATGATTGCAAACTGATTCGTCCACAGCCCGCTCCATGCGCGAAGCGAACCATAGAATCGATCAGCGCTGATCTTGGCTAAATTGGTAATGGTGAGCAATCCGTTCGTTGAACTGAGATCATAGGCCAAATTGGGCGCATCAACAGTCGCCGCAGAACTGCTTATCAGGTGATTGGCTTTGATGTTTATCGCGCTCATTCCCCTGAGACGTGTCATGCTCAAATCAAGCTTGTCCGCAGCAATGTCGATTCGCCCGGGAAGATTCGTCGGGCTCGCTCCGGGCACCGCCGGCGTGCGCGATTGAATGTAGTCGATCGAAGCCGAATATCCGGCGTAAAAATTCGTGGCCAGCCGGTTCGAAAACGCCATGTCGTAAACTATGCTCCTGAACAATTCCGTGTTTCCATTTACCCCGAGTCTGAAAACACCTGGCATCTCTCTCCAGATTTCGTACATGTACGGCCTGCCGGTGGCTATAGGGACCGAAACCTCGTTTGCCACATTGACGAGATTGGTTTCCGCAGCAAGGTAGTCAACAAAGTAAATCGAGTTAATCTCCTCGTCGCCTGTAACGTTGTTCGTCGTCGGAGCACTCAACTCGACGGCAACCGCGCCAAAGTCAGTTCGCGAATAGATGGACGAAAACCTTGTGCGCACCTGAATATTGGTGTCGTTGAGTCCCACAACGACTGCTTGCCGATAGATGTTCGTGGGCACGAAAACGTTCGAAACCGTGCCGTCGAAGTTGGTCAACACAACGGTCAGCCCATCAACGACGCCCGTGTACGCGTAAGTCGTGTTATAAGAACTCGGCACGAACGTCGAGAAAGCTGTCAAATATCGGTTGCCGTACTTGTTCAGCACATAGTGCGGCGGAGTTTGAGCATTGACACCCTGCCCGGTAAACTGCAGAATGCGAGTGGTGTTTATCGGCCCGGGATCGTTCGGGTCCTGCTGCCCAATCCCCCAGTAATTGTCATAAACCGCATTGTCGGGAGTGAAAGAAATCGGCACACCGTTTTCGTCGTAGGTGTAGCTATTCGCCATCATATAAGAAGCCATCGATTCGACGGCCAGCCCACCTCTTGTCAGGTTCACATAATCACCTTCTATCCTGAGGCTGCCCGCATTCATCACGCTCAGCAACCCGGCATTCACCACGTTCGTCGCACGAATGTGCAGATATGTCGGCGCCACCATGTTGCTATACCCAAGCATTATGAAACCTTCCTGGGCAAGAATCGAACCCGTGTTCACAAACTGCCGCGCCGGACGCCGCGTACCAAAATCGTCAGTGCAATCGAACCTGAATCCCGGATACCCAATCATCGTGCCGCGATTTGTGTAATCGAGCACGTTCATGAAATCGAAAACCGCGGGCGAAGAATCAACCACGAATCTGCCAAGATTGATGAACGCATACGCATCAATCTGCGGCATGTTGGTCCATGTCACGTTCCCGGAGTTGATATACACCGGAATCGTGAACGGCCCTGCCCGCAGACCGGCTGCCGTCAATCCCAAAACCAATGCCGCCAAAACGAATCGTTTCATGACTCCAAAAACAACACTGCCAATCCGAAATGCCCGCCGACAGAGTTCATTGCCCTTGTTGATCAAATGGGTTTCGCCACGGACTCGGCCCTTCATCGACCTTGCCCGACTGCACAAGGTTCTCAATCGTCATCAGGCTCGTCCCAGAAGGATAAACAACCGGCGCGTTTGTCGTCCCGTCGTATGATCCCCACCAGAAATCAAGAAAACCATCCGCCTCGCCGCCCTCAGGGGTGTTGATCAAGTACTGCCCAAGCTTCGAGAATGTAAGTTCAATCGGAGGCGAAATCATCCCCGGCCCATCCAAAGCCGTGCCCGAAATCCCGTTGATCGCATCCTGATTGACCCAGCCCGACGTCCTCAAGAAGAACACCGGAAAACCATCCTGACTCAACCCAAGATCAGCCGCCGAAAACAGAATGTCCGGCTGCGCCAAAGCCCGCTGGACCAACTGCTTCTTGATCGCCGAATTTGTCACATAATAATCGACATACACATTCGTCATCGGAACCCAAAAACCCGTGTACGAGTCAAAGTCCACCCGCGTGAAGTTCAACTTGTCTATCCCTGTCCGCAATGCCTGAAGCACAGCAGCATTCGTGCCCGTGACGTTCGTGTAAACAAACCCCGGCGGCGCTGCCCACGGCGACGTGCTGTCGGCACCTATCAGGTAATTGCCCTCCTTCAAGGACCGTTGTGCGGCAACGACGTTCGTGGCAAGGGTTTCCATGTTCACGTTGTTCTTCCTGTATATGTACCTGAGCCCGCCCACATCGTCACGTGTCAACCCGGTGTAAAACAAACCCGGCATGCTGTTGACATAGTAACCGGAGGCATAAATCGTTCCGCCACCTGTCATAGTCGCTGAAACCGAGCTCACACTCGGAAGACTGGGATCGACCTCGAACTCAACAGCTTCGTAAACGTCCGGGTTGGTGTAAGTCTGGAAAACCAAGTATGTGTAAAGAGTCCCGTTGACATATGCGGTCGGCTCGAAAGTTACCGGATCAAAGTTCCGCTTCATCACCACATAATACGGGATGTCGTTTATCACTGTGCGCGATCGCAGTGTCCAAACATACCGCTCCGCCGGGCCCAACCCCAGTGCCTCCAACATGGCCCCCATAACCCATGATTTCAAGTCAAGCAAGTAAAGCGCGCTCGCACGGTAGTTCACACGGCGCGTATCAAGGGGATATTTTGAGAGGTCCATCTCGGAAAACGGCGGCAGATCGTTGAAAACCTTGATTGCTTTCTCGATCTCCTCAACTCCTTTGGCACCAAAGTAGTTCAAGAACGATTCGTCAAAACCGTAGGTTATCAGCGGGATGTTCCACCGATACTCCTCGCCGAGGTTCATTGGACCGCCAACCTCCGCTGTAATGAACGGAATGTTGTACCCTATTTCAGTGGTCTGCCAATCAGGCAGCGGCCCCAACAGAGAGAACGCGCAGACATGCCGCATCGCGCCCGCCGCCAACACACCACAAAAAACCAATCTCCAAAAAGACGACATCATAGAATAAACTAACGCACTCGAATTACCCGATAGTACGAAGCCGATTCTGCAGCCGGAATAACAATCTGCCCAACCGACGACGCTGCCAACTGCGCCGAGCCCGCATCAGACCAGACTTTCAAATCAGCCGACGACTGCACTTTATACACAGACCCAGGAGCCGCGTTCCATTCGATCAATAATCCGCTGCCGCCCGCAGTCGGCCTTGCCTGCATCCGAAGCACACTAGCCTTGTCTAGTGGATTGGTTCCGGCCAAAAACTCTGCCCAGTTGCTCGCGCCGTCTCCGTCACTGTCAACGTCACGCCCAGGCCACGCAGACATTGGCTCAGCCCAGTATAACGCCTGCCAATCGTCAGGGAGTTCGTCACCGTTGTCATCCCAGCCCCATGTCTTGCCCGTCGAAGGCTCGGAAACGGGTGACACCTGGCCATCTGTAAGCTCGATTGCGATTCTGAACGTGTGGGTCGAGTCAGTGTATAGCCGTTTCACAACGACGTAGTTGCTGGTTACAAGCGTCGGGGTGGTCTCGCCGTCCTTGTAGAATCTATACCCGGCGAGATTCGTGTAACCAACCGCCGCCGGCCAGCTCACCAACAACGAACTCGAATCCAACGCAACCACAAACGGCGGCTCAGGCTGCGGCAAAGCACTGTCCGCAGCGTATCGCTGACCCAAAACCTCAAAACTGGTGGTTCCGCCCACATACCCGGCCCAAACCACCAAGAACCGTTTCTGACCGTCTCCGGCAACAGCAGGCTGAATCTGTCTGCTAATCGTTGTCGTGTTTACCCCGAATTCTTCCCCCGTCGGGACACCGTCCGCCCCAAGGTATCTTCCGTAAATCCCCTCGCGCGAACCATCCTGCCTGTCACTCACCCATACCGCCAGCAACTGGTTCCCAACCCGCGCAATGCGCGGACTGTGCTGGCTTTCAGCAAGGTTCGCGTTCACCACCAACTCATCGCCCTGCCGAACACCGTCTTTGTCGAATGCACACGCGGCTATGTCCCACCCGTTCCCAATTTCCTCAGCAGCAAGTCTGCTCCATGCAACAACAAATCCGCCGCCCGGCAACCCGCAAACCGTCGGATTCGCGCACGTGGCGTTTCGCACATTCACTCTGAATTCGTTGCCAGTCGGGTCGCCACTTGCATTATACCGCCGCGCATACACATCAACGCTGTTCACATAGCGCTGTTGCTCGCTAATCCAGACAACCACGTACCCGCCATCCTCAAGCGCCGCAACAGCAGGCGAACGCTGATTGTAAACGTTGAATTGGTTCACCTGCGTCTCAGCACCAAGCTTCTGACCTGCGGACGACAGCCGCTGAGAAAAAACACCCTGCATGCTACCATCCTGATCGTAACTGACCCAAACCACTGCTACACTACCGTCCTTCAACCTTGCAATAGCAGGCGTCCCCTGTTGCCCCGTGGTGAAAGTGTTCACGAGAATGTCGTCTGTGACGAATGTACCACCGGCAGAAATCACGCGCGCGTAAATGTCCTGTTCACCAGGTTTGCCCCCCTGCCAGACGAATATTGCGCCGCCGTTCGCAAGCATTTGCACAGCGGGATTCTCCTGGTCGCCAACCGTATTCTGGTTCACCCGAACCAATCTGGTCGAGATGGGAGAAAGGTATGAGTTCAACGCTATCGCACCCACACCCAATCCGTCTCCGTCAATACCGTTGTCCTGCCACACGGCATACCCGCTGTCAGCGCTCAAACTGATTTGAGGGTTGGTCTGGTCACCGACCATCCGGCGTGTGACCGGGAATTCCGTTCCTTGTGGAAGAAAAGCGAGCTCGGCCGCAACCAGCAAAGCCGAGGCCAACGGCCAACACATCATCGCCAAAGGGCGAGCAGCACGCGACAACGACAACATAAAGTTAGTGGTTTCTAGCAATGCACCCTGCATTTGTCCACGTTTTCTTAACGATTACCATTAGCACCAAAATCGATCTCGAACTCTCAACCTCACCAACACATCGCAACACCAGTCAATCAAGCATTTAACTTGCCATCTGCCATCACAAGCGCCCTATCTTGTTCCCAATCGACCATCAATCCCGCAAGGCCACTGCAACCAGCTCAATTGAACAATGTCCCCTGCGCCGTATTCGCAAGATTCTCGTCCAGCTCAGCCAACAAAGACTTGAACCCCCATCTCGAATACAACCGCCTCAGTTCATCTAGCCGCGACTCTCGCGGGCAAAGCCCCTCAGGCCCAACACCCAAAGGCACGCTGTCGTTCAACCGTATCATCTGCTGATTCCGCCTGACCGTCTCCGCCGCGCCCCGCAACAGGTCACGCAAACGGACCGGTTCTACCTCCTCGATCCGCGCAAAAAGGCGCTCGCAGTCCCCGAACTTCTGCAGCAGTGTCGCCGCGGTCTTCTCACCAACACCCGGCACACCGGGGATGTTGTCCACACTGTCCCCGACCAGGCTAAGCCAGTCCACAATCTGCTCTGGCCGCACGCCTGTTCGTTCCACAATGTCGGCAGGAGTCAATATCGCTCCGCTTTTATCATTCGGATTGATCAGGCCAATCCGATCCGACACCAGTTGACCAAAGTCCTTGTCGCTGCTTGCGATCACAACATTCATCCCGGCCTTCTCGGCGGAACGCGCAAGCGTTGCAATCGCATCGTCAGCCTCAACACCGTGACAGCAAATTGACGGGATGCCCTCCGCTTCCAACCATGCCATCATCTGATCCAACTGCTGTTCCAATGAATCCGGCATGGGCGGGCGATTTGCCTTGTACTCCGGCAAAAGTGAAATGCGCTCGGCCGCCAACCCTCCGTCCCACACAGTTGCAATGTGCGTCGGTCGCAGCAACTCTCTCAGTTTTCTGGCGCTTTTCACAAAGCCGTAAATCGCATTCGTCGGGAAACCATCCGGCGCCGACAAACCTCTTATAGCGTGGAACGAGCGATACGCATAAGCGTGACCGTCCACCAACAACAGCCGCGGACCAAATCCATAACTCGATGCCATCACACGCTTTACTAGCGATCAAAACGCCTTCGCGTATTCATCCCACATGCAGCGGGGCCAGCTTCGGCGTGCCCCAGTGCCAACACCCTGTCCAACACTCAAAGTGCCGGAGTCGAACCTCCAATCCAATAGGTCTTACTTGGGCGCCGCAGTCGAAGTTGGCGTAACCGGAGCAAACGGCACCTGGGGTGGTATCTTGTTGGGATCGTACGGCAGGTTATCTTCCGTATGAATGCGGTTACCAGCCGGATCAATTATGGTCGGCGTCACAAAAATCACCAGGTTCCGTTTTGTGCTGGCCGACCCCTCGCTTCTGAAGAGCCGCCCCAACAAAGGCAAATCGCCCAACACAGGGACCTTGTCCTTTACACGCTGCACTTTCTCGGAAATAAGCCCGCCCATCATGATTGTCTGACCGTCCCAAACAATCGCACTGGTCGTCACCTGCCGCACCCTGAAATGCGGCAAAGGATAATCAGGCTGGTTCGGCAGATTGCCCACCTGCGCCCGATATGGATTCGGATCGTAGCCCAAAAACTCCGTCACAGTGGGAATCAAATTCAACTGAATCGTGTAACCGTCAGCCGATACATGCGGAATCACGTCCAATGTAGGCCCAAGTGGAACCGGGACAGTCACAGGCTGAATGGTAGGAACCGCAGCCGCCTGCTGCACAACCTGTGCTTGCGCGACAGGCACAAGCAACACAACTGCCACCGCTAACGTCTTTATGATTTGCGCTCTTGGTACGTTCATACGCTCAGTTTCAAAATCAGAATTAGGTCTTGTTCCTGCCCTCAGAAGCCGCCCACACCTACAGTGCCGCCTACAGTACCACCACCGGTCACCGGCGTTGTGCCTACGCCGGCTCCAGTCGTCGTACCCAGCGTCGTAGTGCCTCCACCGATTCCACCGACACTCAAAGATGTGACAACCTGCTGGATGTCAACAGCTTGGATTTGGGCTTGCCGGCCACTCACAGTGGTCACCTTCGGCGCCGCCAAAATGTCCACGCCTTTCCTCTGTTCCAAAGCCCGAATCACAACTCTGAATTGCGGGTCCGTCAGTATCCCCGTTATCGTGCCAACCGCCGGTATCGGCGTGCCCTCCGCAGTCGAGTTCCTCAACCCGCCCGTCAACAGTTGGTCTGTACCCGGACTCGGCTGAGCGCTCGGCTGGCCAAATACACCCGGAAACACTCCGTAAGGGTTTGCCAACGACTCACGACCTGCTACCGAAGGATAGGTCCCAGCACCAGCACCTATTGCACCCCCGTTCATCATCATCTGGCCAAGATACCAGTCGAACCCCAGCGCCTTTGCATCTTCCTGGCCTATATCCACAAACTTGACTTCAATCGTCACTTGATCCGGCGTTATGTTCAACACTTGCAGCGCAGCCTCGATAATGTCCAGCTCCTGCAACGTCGCACGAACAAGGAGAATCCCGGTCCGATCATTGTAGAACACCGCTTTGCCCTGGGCATTCTGAAAACCACCGGCAAACTGACCGTACTGGCCTGCACCAATGCCGCCTCCGGCCAGCACGTTTGTCCCGCCCAGATCAACACCCGCAGCACTAAAATAAGCCCTAACCATCTGGTTGATCATGGACATGTCACTCATCCGCGTGACACCCCAAATACCACCGCCTGAGCTGTTGTACGGCCCGGCGCTCCCGTAACCACCAGCACCACCATAACCACCGCCACCGTATCCGCCGCCACCGTAACCGCCCATGCCGCCACCATAGCCACCCATGCCGCCGCCGTAACCACCGTATCCACCGCCATAACCCCCCATGCCCGTCACATCAACCGTCGGCAGCATGTAACCCGGCCCGCCACCGCCGTAGCCACCCATGCCACCCATGCCGCCATAACCACCCATGCCGCCCATCATCCCACCTCCATAGCCGCCCATCATTCCGCCCATGCCGCCGCCATAGCCACCCATACCACCATAGCCACCGCCACCGCTAATCGATGAACCAACGAACTGGTAGCCTATCACGCCTTCCAGCCCCTGGAAGAACGTGTTCGGATTCAGCCTGAAAGTCCGCGTAAACAACTGCGGTTCCTCAGGAATCCTGCGAGTAAAATAAATCCCGTATTCTTCAACCGAATACTTAATCTGCTTGTTCGCCACCTTGAT
>JAAYVR010000274.1 GCA_012517065.1 Verrucomicrobiota bacterium
ACGACCAAGCTGATCAGCCTAGGAAAACTTTCAACGTCCAACGTTCAACTTACAACGTTCAACTGGGCCGCGGGTTTGCCAACCGAATGCCTTTGTCCGCCCGCGGCTGTTAGTCGGATGCCCATATGGGGACAGGCACGCTGTTCGTGCATGAAAGCAAAGCGGCAGCAAGCTGCCGGACTCCAAACGCTTCGCGCCCACCAACGCCCACTGCATCCGCGGTCGTTCGAGTCCCGCGTTTAGGAGGGTTTGAAACCAGCGTTGGGTGAAACGCCACGACAACGGCTGGCTACACCGGAGGAGCATGGAGGAGCTTAGATGGATGTTCCGAGGTATTCACAGATGGCGCGGCCCGGGTACGTTGGTGGGCATGTTGAACGGTGAAATGCAGACCGATGGCGGAGAGCACGCGGTGCGCCGGCCAACAGCGCGGAGCAGCGACGAAGAGAGCCGTGATGCCAGTGTCCTGGAGGTACATCTCGTTGTTGAGAAGATTGGTGACGGCGAGGCTGCAATTGCGCACGAAAAACGTCTGTCAACGGTTCCGTTGCCGACAACGGGCCTGTGGCTTGGCGCAGACGACGCGGGCAATCCGCGGGTTATTGAAAAAGGCGAAGACGATGAAGCTGGCGTGGCGGTTGTACCGGTGGGGAACCGGACCGGGCAGCGGCGGGTGTTGCTGCTGCCCGGCGCAGAGTGCGAGGTGCGGATTAATGGTTTCATCGTACCACGTGTTGCGTTGGCGAGGGAATTGGATGTGGTTCAGTGGCATCCCGGGTTTCAAATCCATGTGGTTCTTTTCGGGAGGCCGAAACACGGGCTGGCGCCGTCACGGTGGGTAGGCCGTGAGTGCCCACATTGCAGGACACCGTTCACGGCACAGTCGCGGTGTTTGATGTGCGTGTTGTGTGGCACGCCTGTGCATGAGGAGACCGCAGACTCAGATTTGCGTTGTGCAGCGGAACGGTCCACATGCCCGGTCTGCAACCAGCCGCTTCTGAAATCACCGGGATACTTGAACATGCCTGATTTGGACTGATGAAATCCTTTGCTCAATCAGGGAGAAAACGCACGAGGCGACGCGCCGCAGCGAATCCACGCCCGGCGCGCACAGCTCGGTTTCCGAGACTGGTTGGGACGTGCGCAGACGCTGCGGCCGCGCTGGCCAGGTTGCGAGTTGCGATTGTCGGATGCGGCAGTGTTGGCGGGCGCGTGGCATTGCATCTTGCACGATGTGGTGTTCGAGGCCTCGTCTTGATCGATCCGAAGAAGTACCGGCCGGTGAGTTTGCTGACGCACGAGTGTTACACCGAAACGATAGGGCAGAACAAAGCGGACGTGATGGCAACGGTGTGCCGAAGCATTTGTCCCGATCTTGAAGTTCGGGTTTATGTGAAGCCTGTGCAGGATTTGCTGTTGAGTGACCTGGTGGAAGCGGACGTTGTTGTTATGGCAACGGACAATCTGCCTGCAGAGGTGGATACGGGGCAGCGATGCATTTGGCTCGGAAAACCCTTGGTTCACGCGGCGCTGCACGGGGAGACGCTGACTGCATCGGTTCGATTCTTCTTGAATTCAGATGGCCAGGGGCCGTGTCCGGCGTGCCTGTTCGGTCCGCAAGAATGGCGCGATCACGATGCGAATTTGCGACGGTACAGTTGCGATGGTACGGCTCACGACCCGTGTTTGGAAGGGACGGGAGTGGTTCCAACCCGGAGTCTGAGTTTCCTGTGCGCGATGAGCGCTGACCTTGCGACAAACCAGGTGATCAGGCACGCGCTCGGCCTTGGGCGGTCTGTCGGTGACACGATGGTGGAGTACAACGGATACACGCACCGGACGGTTGTTGTGCCGTTGGGAAGGAACTCGAACTGCCCATGCGAGCACGTGCAATACCGGGTGGTGCGATCCACAAGACAGATATCCGATCTGACCATGCGCGAGTTGGTGGAAATGGCCGGGGCCAATCACAAGTCGCGCGACCTTCTACTTCAGATTCCCAATATGAGATGGATCGATCAAATGACATGCAAATGTGGGGCGGTGACAGTTGTGCGGCATTTTCAGCCGTACGGCGATTTGTGCACAAAGAAATGCCAAACCTGCAAACGGATTGTCGTGGCCGGCCCGATGGATGCCTCGGGCGCAGTTGCGACGGCGGCTTTTGATTCTGTGCTCGATGTGCCGATTCGCCGGCTCGGTGCACGCGCTATGTCACAAGCAACGCTACGAGATGCAAACAGAGCCTGGCTGATTGTGCCAGCACACCGCGAGGCGCGACAATGAAGAGCACAACATCCACGTCATCAAACCGCCCGGGGCTAAATGACCTCTCAAAGGTCGAGCTAAGCGGTGCCGTTTTGATGAAGATGCGTTTTGCGCAGCTTTTGAACGCAGGTTCGACTGCGTGGCAGGCGCGAAAGGTCGCTGAACTGCGTGATGTTTTAGCGATCGAGCAGATTGGCGGGCCGATCAAGGTTTTGGCAGCCGATCTGAGCGGTGATCTTAAGATCACGGTCGAAATGCGCATGCCGGTGCCACGCCGGCCAACTGAAGAATCCGGGCTGCGGCTTGGCGATCACGCGGTGCTTGGTCTGCTGTACACGTTCGAAGCAACGCGCCAGCCGCAGCCCGGAACGTCTTTCGTGTACATTTTGGACCCGGGCGATGTATGGCATCCGAATGTCAGTTCCGGCAATCTGCCTGTTCAGGTGCTGTGTCTTGGGCCAAGTGTGCCAGCGGGTTTCCCTCTGAAACACATACTTTTGCTGACGTACGCATCGCTGACGATGATGGCAGCGCAGTTTGATGATTTGGATCCCGCGGGCGTGTTGAATCGCGAGGCCGCGCAATGGTGGCAACGCAACGCGCATTTGCTGCCGTTGTCGCGTGAACCATTTCTCAAGACAACGCAGGCGAGAAAAGTAGCTACATAAGGATCAGTGTGAGCAAGGCATCAGCAGCAAATCCGAGTGGGGCATGCGCATCGGCAGCGACGGCGGGCGAACCGGCAATGTTGACCGGCAATTGTGAACTGAAAGCCGGATCGTATCCATGGCGGATCGCGGTACGACCGAACTGGATTCATCTACTTTTCGATTACGATCGTGTGCACAACAAAGCGTGCGCGGTACTGGGCGCGCCAGGGCTCTGGAAAAAGATTTGCTCGAACGGCATGGCGATGCTCGCCTGGGACGTTCCGAGGTGGATACTGGATTATGGCACACAGGCTGATGACCCGGACGGGAGCGATTCATGCCATCTGGAGGACATGCTTTTGTGGGCGGAACGCTGTCTCGTGGGCGAGTCGGATTCGGCATGGGCGCCTCCGGCCGATGCGTGGGTGAAAGAAGCCATTCCGGCGGCTTGTTTGACCGTGAGGATGGGCGGACTGCTTCGGCGCATTGCAGTGATTTGCTCTGAGGGAAGGTTTGCTTTGCGCTGCGTTGTCGCACACAACATAGATCCCGGGCTTGAACGGTGGCGCATGGACGCCCTCGAGTTGTTAGCCATGGACGCCTCGATGCTGTGGGGGATGGCACGGTTCGGCCTCGAAGAAAGCCCGACAGGCTTGTCACTGATTTGCGAGGTTGATCTGACCGGTGCGCCGCAAAGCAAGGCGTTGTTTCGAACTGGGGCAGACGCGGTGGCGATGGCTGTTGGCGTTTTACTCGAGACTGCCGACGTTCTGTCAAATCCGAGAATCGATTTGCAGTCGATCGGCGACTGCTGGTTGCAAGCACAAAGCAAACTGAAAAAGAAAGGAGAAACAGAATGAGTGTGATGATGCACGATCCAGTGACGGTGCAGCGGACTTGGCCCTCGCGGCTGAGATTCCGCGCGACGGACATCACGGAATCCAATGACATCGAGGTTGAGGACCTCGAATGGGATGTGCCGGCAGGCGACGTGGCTCAAACGCTGGCTGCGCGAATGGAACTGCCGACCAATGTTCCCTGGGCACTGCGAAATGACCAAGGGATGTTTCTTGATGACACGCAGGAGATCGGCGCTCAGATCGAGCAGGATGCGCGCCTTACGCTTACTCCGAAGGCACATCTTGGCTGAGCCGAGTGCGGTGACGGCGGGGATTGCCGTGTGGTTGTTCCCGCCGTGCGCCTTGGCGGGGCGTTGTGCAATGTTGTCGGGGTTGACGCATCCGGCGAACCCGCGGATGCGCTGTTCACCCTGTGGGGCGGGTGTATGAAGCCAAGGGAATATCGCTTGATGTGGAAAACCCAATCATGAGCTCGAGAATGAAAAACAACGAGTACAACGAGTCCGGGGCCGATGCGAATCCATTTGGCCCACGGGGAAAGCTGAAAAAGGCTGGGCACCCGGTTCTGGCGATGCTGCAGGACAAAGACGTGCCGGTGTCGCACCGTGCCATGTTTCTGCGTGAAGCAATTGCGAGTGCTGATCCTGAGGCTCAACAGATTGCTCGGGAGGTGGTTACCCGGATCGAGAATTCACAGGAAGCTTGTGAGGAGACGAAGCAGGAGCTCGAGCAGCTTCTGACCGAGATTAGGGAAGGTCCGAAGCGGAGCGCGGTGTTGATTGGGCGGGTTGGCAAAGATGGCGCGAGGCCTGCCAACGTGTTGGCTGCGCTCGAAGACGGCGCAACGGTATATACTGTTGTTCCCGAAGAGGGGCTGGCTGAATCACTGAAGGTTGGGGAGCGCATAATTCTCGACTCGAAAGCCCGGGCGGTTCTTGGCCGTGGGGAGCATGTGGCTCTTGGTGAGGTTGGCAACATAGAGCGGGTGTTGGATGAGAATCACGTGTTGGTGAGCACGCGCGGTGGGGAGCAATCCGTTTATCTGGCTTCCAGCACGTTGAGCGATCAGATAAGGCAATCGGTTATAGGGGCGGGCGGGATGGTGATTGTTAATCCGCGGCAACTGGTTGCGATAGCGGCTGTTCCGCGGGAGAGAGGTCTGAGCCACTACAGGTTTCTGTATCGTGGCGCTGTTCCCGACGTGATTGTGGAGCGCGACATAGGCGCGCCGCCGCGGTGCATTGAGGAGGTTGCCGACCATATTCGGCGGGAAATGCTGCACCCGGAAAAGATGCGGCGCTACAAGATGCGGCGGTGCATGACAAAACTGCTGTGCGGTGTGAGCGGGTCGGGCAAGAGCCTTGCGATACGCGCGATTCATCGGCGCATGTATGAGATCATGCGCGACGTAACGGGCATGCCGATTGACCGGTTGCCACCGCGCGTGATTCGCGTGAGGCAGTCGCAAGTGCTTTCGCAATGGCTGGGCGAAAGCGAGAAGAACTGGGATAGGGTGATGGACGAGGCGGAGCAACTGGCTGATGAAGAGTTCAATACCTTGGATGGCAAAAGCTTGCGGTTGCCGGTTTTGGTGGTGATAGAGGAGATTGACGGGTTCGGTCGTGCGCGTGGGCATGAGGCGATTTACGATCGAATTCTGACCACGCTGCTTGAACGGCTGGACCCAAATCGGCAGGAGTTGAGCCAGAGGTTGATAATCTTCATTGCCACGACGAACACGCCGCACCTTGTTGATTCGGCCCTGTTCCGTCGGATTGGCGGATCGATCGAGCATTTTGGCCGGCTTGGTCGGCGGTCGTTTTCGGCCGTGCTCGAGAAGCATGTGTGCGGGCTACCTGCTGCTTCGCGCAATGGATATTCGCAATCGGCGATCTGGCGACGAAACGTTGATTCGCTGACGAACTGGTTTTTCAGCAGGAACTCATCGGATCCTGGCCTTGTCGAGGTTTCTTTGGCTGGATCGACAGCTCCGCTAGTGCGGTACCGGCGCGATTTTCTGACAGGTGCGCTTGTTGATCGTGCTGTTCAACAGGCTGCCACGGCGGCGTGCCGAGCGGAATTGGAGGGTGCTGAACCGGCTGGGATCACGCTTGGACATTTGGCAAGGGCTTTTGACGACCAGTTGCGCGGCATCGCTGAGCAGTTGAATCAGGACAATATTGGCAGTTACACGGATTTGCCCGAAGGCGCCCGTGTTGTATCAGTGCGGAAAATCCCTCAACCAGATCATCTGTCGTTCGAATTCGAACGCGAATAAGAAGGAAACAGCCATGAATGAACGCACAAGACCCGCCAGGGAACGCGAAGGTGGATACAGTTCGTCGAGCGAACTTTTCGACAGCGGCGATTCTCCTCCGGAGTTGGTCACAGTTTCAAGTGGTCCGTATCTGGAATCGCTTCCTGTGGCCAACATGACGGTTGGCGAAATCCGGCGCAGGTTTCGGACGAGGCTTGATCTTGATCCGGAAAGCCAGGCTGTGCTCGACGGCCAGGATGTCGGCGACGACGTCGTAGTTCGGGCGGGGCAATCGCTGATGTTCGCGCGCCGTTCTGGTGAAAAGGGGGGGTGATTGGCTGCGGCTTAGGCTGCATATTTCATGCCCTTGGCAGTCTGCGAAACAGGTGTCCTCAAGAAATCAAGGAAAATGCGGGCGCCGGGAATCTCAGCGGAATGAAGGTTTGAGTGTCTTGAGCAGATCAGGCGGTGAGATTTCCGGGTTAGACTTTTCCGCGATGGTTATTTGAACAATGCAACATCGGTTTTTGTGATCACATATGAGCGCTCAACCAGAAGCCAACCGGGCTGGTGAAAGTGCACCGGATGATGGTGTCTTGGTCAAGATGCAGGGAACACATGTTGTGATTTCCAGACCCGGAATACCCGAGGTACGAATGCCAATAAGCACTTTCATCAAGAAGATAGCGCCGGAAAAGCGTGGCACTGACGGTGTAGTGCTGCCGGATGGGGTGAAGTCGGTGGTCAACGAAGGCGACCTCGATATTTGGGTTTATGAGTGTCCACCGCGGGTTCACAGTCTCCTTTGGATTGCAAAGGATTCCCCCGAAATGTCCGGTTTAGGGGCGAAGTACCGGACCGTGCGGCTGGCTTTGCCATATGTAATTGTGCTTGCAGTGTTCATTGCGCGAGGCCGGGGGCAAATGGTGCTATCGAACAACAACGAAGTGTATTTCAGAACCGAACCGCTCAAGAGTCTCAATGATGGGCTGTATTTCCCGGCTCTGCTGAACTGTGCGAAATCCAATTCCGCGGATTCCCGGCCGCTTTCCTGGCTTTGCACGCAGAACATGGAAATTCCTAACGAAGCGCGTAGTTCCGACAAGAACGTTTCGATGCGCGCGTATTTTCGGGGGCTGTTGCATTGCCTGTTTGAAACGGGCTTCAACCTCAGTTTTGAACAGCACAACATGCGCAGTTGGTACACCATTTCTTCGCAGATCGACCCTCGCCTGCGGTCTGTTGAAGAATGGGAGGAGGCGACGCGGCGTGATCCGCTGTTTGTGCTTGATGTCCCGTGGATTCCCGTTGGGCTGACTGTGCAGGAAGCTTGCAAGAGGATTTACAAAATGTTCCACGGGTCAGCCCGCCAATATCGGACCGCGCGCGATGTGGCGTTGGCGGTTGTTGCCGAAAGCATTGTTTCAAGCATGGGCCTCAGCGGTCCTGTGCGTGATCGGATGGGGGATTATCTGGATGGGCCTTTTTGACAATTCATCACATGAACAAGGGACCCGATAGTCTTGTGCCATCGGTGTATTTGAAAACTGGGGATGAGACACCGTGGCCGCGCGACAAGAGTTTTTTCTATCTCCTGACTGGCAGCGGGATGTTTATTTGCAGAAACAACCGCTTTTTTCACAGTTGTGTTCCGACGACCGAATGGCCGTCCGAGCTGGCCGGGCAGAAACCTTTCTGCATCGTTGCGTATCCCAAACTTGCACAACGCACATTCGAGACCGTGGTTGGTTTTTTTGACGAGGTTGCCCGTGTGTTTTCCTCTGAAGCGGCGGTATTGATCTGCTGGAACGACAGGTCGGGAGAAATCGAGTTGGTTGTGCCGGAGCAGGTTGGGATCGTATCGGCGTCGGCCGCTGGATACGTGTCGGCACTCGAGGTTGAGTATGAAATCCCTGTGTTGCCGGCTCATATGCGGCTTATTGGCGATATTCACAGCCACGTTGACGCGCCGGCGTTTGCCTCGAGCACGGACATAACCGACGAGTTTTATCGGCCGGGGGTGCATCTGGTGGTTGGGCGTCTGTCGAATGAACCTCCCGAGTTCCATTGTTCCGTGGTTGTTGATGGGGTGCGTTTCAAGGCGGACGTCTCGATCATAGCTTCGGGGTATGAGCGCCGCCGCCCTGAAGACGTGCCCGCGGAATGGTTTCGGAGAATCACCACGCGAGTGGGGAACTCGGCCCAAAGCAAGTATGACAAACTGAGACCTGATTCGGCTGATTGTTCGGGTGACAATCAGGATTTGATAGCGGCCGATGTCGATGATATGAATGCAGCAGTTGACAGCTCTGTTCCAGAATGCCTGCGACGCACAACAACTTCCCAAGACATATGAACCAGAACCAGATGTTGCCGGCGGTTGACAAGCCCCTTGAGCCATCTGTGCCAGATGGAACAACAATCAAACTTATTGGCCTTGGCGGTGTGGGCAGCATTGTCGCCCGTTATTCTGCGTTGTTTCTGGCATCATGTGGCAGCGAATGCAGACTCGTGTTGATAGACGGGGACGCATTTGATCCGTCGAATGCGGTGCGCATGCTGTTTGGTCAATGCGGCAATAAAGCCGCCGTCCTTTGTGCGGAGCTGATGCCGAAGTTCGTTGACACGGGGCTGAGCGTGCTGGCAGTTCCCGAATACGTGACGCGCGAGAACCTGCCGCGTCTTGTTGTGGATGGCGACATTGTTATGCTTGCGGTTGACAATCACGCGACCCGCAAACTTGTCAGTGACCATTGCGCGACGTTGTCAGACGTTTGCATGATCTCTGGCGGGAACGACGGCGTTGGACTTGACGGAGCTGGCACTTTCAGACGTGGCACATACGGCAATGTCCAGGTGTACGTTCGAGCCGATGGGCGTGACACAACGCCGCCGTTGACGCACCGTCACCCTGAAATCGAGCGTCCGCGAGACCGGCATCCCAATGACATGAACTGCATCGACATGATGCTTTCGATGCCGCAAATACTGTTCACAAATCTCGCGACTGCGTCTGCGATGCTCAACACGCTGTGGCTGCATCTTTGTTCCGCTTTGCATTACCACGAGCTGGCCTTCGACATTGCCGACGGTTTAATGCGCCCGGTTGTGCCGATACCCATGTCGATCGGCGAAACACCCGGTCCCACGCCCAAAGTCGTCGATGCGGTTTCAAATGCGCCGGCTGGGAACGAGAGCAAACGGGGCCGCAAACACGCGGTTTCCGCTGACCACCGCAGGAAAAAGCCCGGCCGCAAGAGCCAGTCCACGTAGTCGGCATCTAGCCAGCAAGCGCGGCAGGACATGCACGCCACCGATGCGGGTTCTGGGGAACCTGCGCCAAACCCGGGAAGGAGTTGTATGTTCTACGGCGTCTGAGTAGCCGCGTTGCCGAAATCGGCTACGGCGGGTAGTTCGACGTGAGCTCTGAGGATTGAGATTCAGTGGTCTGGGCGCGGGTTTCTTTGGCCTGGAAATCTCACGGGAATGAAGTTTTGGGCGTCTGGGGCTGGCCTCAAGCGGTGAGATTTCCGGGCCAGTCTGGTGAGATTTTCTGGGCAAAGGGCTCGCTTTTTCTGGACCGCGCAGGAAGCGGAGGGGCAATCTGGGGGCAAATGTGATTGCATGGTTGAACTGCGCGCAGATTTGGTAGCGGCGTTGACAGGCTTGATCAGCGGGATTGTGTTGTCTGTGCCCGTGGGCCCAATCAACCTGACCATCATGAATGAAGGGGTGCGGCGTGGGTTTAGGTGGGCGCTGCTGATCGGAATGGGCGCCACGACGATGGAAGTGATTTACTGTGCGATTGCATTTACCGGGTTTGCCGCGTTTTTTGAGGGAGGATGGATCAAAGCGGCGATGGAGGTTTTCAGTTTTGCGTTCATTCTGTTTCTTGGGATGAAGTTTCTTTTTGCACGAACGGTGGTTGCGCCGTTGCACATCAGCAACGCAGCAGACCGCATCGAGGAACGCATCGAGGAAAGGCTCCATCCACGATCGGCTTTCACGACGGGCATGGTGCGTGTGGCTGGCAATGTGGGGGTGCTCTTGTTCTGGATCATCTTGGCGGCAAACTTCATGTCGCGTGGCTGGGTGAAGCCGGCATGGGACAGCAAGCTGGCCTGCGTGGCAGGTGTCGCTATCGGCACGGGATCATGGTTCATTGGACTGAGTTGGGGTGTTTCGCGCGGGCACGGCCGGTTCAGCGAGCGGACACTTCTTCGCATAGAGCAGTTTTCTGGGATTATCTTGTTGACGATCGCGCTCATTCACGGTGGGAACATAGCATGGCAGCTTGGGAAGAACCGCGTGCACATGTGGGATTCTCACGAAACGACCAACGGGACTGGAGTCAATATCGGTGCGCCAGGTCAGAGTGGTACGCCCAAATAGAGTGACAGACACGCTATTTGCCCTATTACATTCCGTTTCGCGTGTTCAGCGTATTTAGTGGTTGAAAACCTGAACCTGTACACTCCGAAACTCCGGATTAGCCCGGGCTTTCAGCCCTTGCTGTCACTAATTTGGCCCACAGACCTGGGGCGTTGCCCCAGGCTGGTATGAATCGGGCCTTCGGCCCTACAATTACCGCTATGGCTCAGGTTTTCCTGAACAAATATGGTGTGAAATACAATCAAGCCAATGTGTGGGATTGAACATTCGACGCCGATTTCGGATTCATTCGAGACTGGTGGCCCGACCAGCCACCAAAGCGCCAACGGCGCGGTCCCATACCAGCGTGGGGCGTAGCCCCACGAAGGGCGCCCATATCATCTTCCGGCATCCAAGGGCTGAAAGCCCGCTCTATTGCATTCCCTTCCGCGTGTTCAGCGTATTTAGTGGTTGAAAACCTGAACCTGTACACTCCGAAACTCCGGATTAGCCCGGGCTTTCAGCCCTTGCTGTCACTGATTTGGCCCACTTACCTGGGGCGTTGCCCCAGGCTGGTATAAATCGGGCCTTCGGCCCTTATCAACTCGTGCGAAGCGGCAGCGGTGATTACATTGAGATTCTTGTTGCTGTCCGATGATCCCTGTTTGCTATCGCCCGTTTCCTGATTTCTGACTCCTGGCCATGCTCCCTGTCATTTGTGGTCAAGTCCTGATTTAAATTTGTCACTCTGAGTTGCTGATGTGTGCTGCCGTGCCCGGCAATTCTTGTCTGGGGGTTATGCTGCTGGCGCAGTGGAGAGGATAGGGCTCCGGAGGAGTGTAACCCGAGCGCTCCGCTGTCCGTGGATTGCGGACGCATTCCATTCCCGATCGGGGCGATCAGCGCCGCGGGAGTGCGGCCGTCGTCTGGTGCGGAGCCTCAGCAATTGTCAGCCGTGGCGCACCAAACGAAAGAAGCGCTTGGCTTCGGAGATGTGCAAGATTATGGCGGGCGGAACGTTGGTGGAGATTGTATTCCAGGTGAAAAGGTCGGTTGAGGATTCAAGCCGCCAGATTCCGGTTGCGTCGTTGTGAATTGTGAGGCGGAACTGGTCAGGTGCGTGAAACTCGGCTCCCACTTTTGGGCGTGCGGCAACGTGCAGCGGGCAAAGAGTTAGCCAACCGGGTAGATGTTGGTCTTGGGTGGCATTGGCGAAGCGAAGGGGCTTTCCATTTTTCAAAGGATGAACCACGCGCAAAGTGAGAAAGTAGTCACCCGGTGGGAGGTTGAGATTGGCGATCTTATGTTCCATTACTCGCTCGGTTGCGCCGGGCTGAATGGCAAGCAGCTTGTGATTTGTTGGCCAAGAGGCAGCAAGCGTGTTGTGTGTGGTTACAGCCCCGAGCTCAAGTGGCCAGTCATAGTAGAACGGCGCAATGCCAGAATTGGTCACCGCCCACGAGACGCGCAAGGGGGCGTCGCCAAACGCTTCGTCCACGGCAACCCATGGGATGTGGAATTCGTATCCGAGCAAGCGTGCGCCAGCCAGCGCGCGCTCGAGCTGTTCTTGCGGGAGGACTCTGTTGAATACGCCATGGTTTGCGAGCCATGTGACGTGGAGATTTGTTGCGCAGCGGGAGAATTCCTGTCCTGCGGGCGCACACGTCGGGTTGTCCCAGAGGCAATTCCAGACTTCGGGGCGAACTTCTCCGCCGATAGGGTGTCCGCGCCACTTGTCCAGCGCACCAGCATTTTGGAGGCGGGTTTGAAAGAACCATGAATCCTGGGGTCGCCCCGTATGCATGGTAGCCCATGCGAAGCTGTCGTCGTGATAACCGAGATTACGCGAAGCGTTCTCGGCGTAGGTGGGATCGCTGCTTCCGGCCGGGTAGCGTGCGAGGATTCGGGTATAGTGGAAGGCGGCCTGGTAGGCGTCCATGACTTGGGTTTGGACGGTTTTCGATGCGAACAAATCGTTGCGCGGAGAATTGTGCCATTCGCCCCAGAGGCCGAGGAGTCCCATGGGCACATAGGCCAGCCTTGGGTCTTTGTCATACCTTGCTCCTAGTGCGGCGATGAAGTTTGTTAATGCGGCGCGCAGCATCGGGTTTTCGTAATCGGGAGTATTGCAGATTCCGGGCGGGAACGGATCGTTGTTGAAGTTGGTCCATGTGAAAACCTTCAGACCGGCGTCGATCAAGAATTGGGGAATACCCGTGGGGCGGCCCGGGAAATCGAGGTAGAAACGCGGGATGAACTGGCGGCCTTGCCTTGCTGCGTTATCGAGTTCAGCTTCCAACGGTCCCCAATCGAAGTTGGTGAGTCCGGTCATGATTGAACGCAGAGGGAGGTAGTTCCAGACCAGACTATGAGGAAAATCGGACTTCGGGCTTGGATAGGCAACGAAGCCTTTGAGTGGGTTGTCAGGGGGTGCTGGCGCGTATTGAAGGTGGTTTGTGGTGGCTTGGGACGACGAAGTGGCCAGTAGCAACAGGCTCAGGGCAATGCCGACGGTTTTTGTCAAGGTATGTTGTTCAACAGCTAATCTCTTCACTGATGTGGGACAGGCGCAGCCAGCGCGCCGACATGCGTCGGCGCGCATAACGGCTGGGATCGGCCACTTTTCAGCGTCATGGATTCACGACAACCGGTGCACTTGTGTAAGATTGCTTGGTTGGGTCGGTGACATCTTCGACCTTGATTGTCCAGGTACCTGGAGTGCCGAAGTAGCAGCTTTCGGTGGGTGGAGTGAACACACCGTTGACGAGTGGGGTCTCGAATGGCAGGTAACCCCAATTCACCACGGCGCTCTCGTCAGTGCTTGTCAGACGAATGGTGTTGTCAACACCTGAAACCGGGAACCATTCCGAGTCCACGGCTTTGACAGTGAATTGGAATGGCACACCGACCTGCTGTGGCTCAGGAGTGCCTGTCTTGCCGGTGGGTGTTCCCGGAGCCGCTGTCTCGCCTGGCAACAGGAGCAGCAGCTTGCTATAGCCTTCTTTGATCAGGCGGAAGTAGCCGGAGCTCGGGCTTGGCAGATCGCCTTGTCGGACGATCGAGTAGTGGTTGTTTCCCGCGTTGAAACCGGACGATTGCACGCTTGCCCAAGCTGTGGGGTTTAGGGACGGGGTCGCCTGCAGTCTGAAGCCAAGGGCGGGCAATGTCCAGTTGACCCACCATGCGGCGTCTGTGGGAATCTGTTGGACACCGTAACTCGGAGAAACTGCCGCGATGGTCCATGTGTTTGTTGTGTCGAGCGGGCTGTTGATGAAGTCGGCGTTGATGTCGGGTCCAGCCGCGCCGGTGATTTTGACGCTTTTGATGATTGCTTTTTGTCCGACGTAATCTGGGTTGATGGGCATGACGCCGACTGCGAACTGGAGCTCGGGAATTGTTCTCCAGACGTCGATGAAAGCCGACGGAATCGTGTTGGTCATCGAGGTTCCGTCCGGAGTGGTAAGCACAAATTCGGTGTCTTGACTCAGAGTAAGCGTCCATGTGCCTGCGCTGTTATTGGCCCAAATGCCGCCGAAATCGCCACCTCCATCTGCAACTGGTGTGTATTGCTGGCCGTTGTCATCGGGAGAATTGTATTTGGCGTGCACGCTCGCCCATGCGCCGCCGTTGGGATTCGAATAGATGGCGACCATCAGAATGTTGGTTTCGTGCCAGTCGGAATCAGCTCGCGTAGGGTCTGCAATTCCGGGGACCAGGAACATGTGCAACCGGAAGCCGTCCACTGGCGCGTGCTTGACGATTTCGACGGAGTAACTGACTGGTGCCGGTCGGCCGATCCAACCGTAATTACTGCCGATGGTGCGGATATTCTGCCTGTCCCAGCGGCCGTCGCTTGCGGCGACAAAAGCCAGCCCGGGGACGGCTTTTTCGATGGTGAGGGTGGGCGGGGGTTGAGGGGGCGCGGTCAGTTTAACATTGTCCACAAGGTAAGTGATGAGGTTGGTGGCACCGTCGGCGACGAAGTTTAAGACCAGCTTGTTCAGGTTGTAGGGATAGCTGGTAAGCGGCACCTTCATGTGCTGCCAGCCGTCTGTATTGGTGATCGTGATCAGATTCCCAATGGTCACCCAGCCCAATCCCGCAGGGTTGCCGTTGGCACCTTCCCATCCTTGAAAAACGGCCTGTATTCCGCCGTAGTTTCCGTTGGGATTGAGCGTGGAATTGGCGACGTCCACCTTAACATCCCATTCCAAGTTGACGTACAAGCGGCAGTCAATCCCCGGCCATGCAAAATCGCCGCCAGTAGGGTCGTGGAACACGACCTTTGAATCGTTCCATCCCGGGTTTGTGTCTGTCCATGAAATGGCGACTTTGAGGCAACCGCTGTTGGGGTTGCCTTCGGAATCTTCGTTTGCCCAATCGAGGGTCTTGCTGCTGCTGCCGGCGGGCCATTCTCCGTAGCTTCCGTCGGCCACGGCGATGTCGGTGTCGAACGTTCCGATGATTCGGTCGTCCACGGCATTAGCGACATTGGTATTCAGTGCCAAGAGCAAGCTTGCGCCGATTGGCATCCAGCAGAGCAGCAATTGGGGCGAGGATCTAAAGTGTGTTTTCATGGGCATGCTTTCTTGACTGAATAAAAGCACGTTTCTTGCCAGCCGGTCAAGCGATCTTGTTGGCAAGGCCCCGCTCCAGACCGGCCATACGTATGCCGCGATGATGCCTAGCCCGCATATTTCATACCCTGAGCAGTCTGCGAAACGGGTGTCTTCAAGCAACCAAGGAATATGCGGGCCCCGGAAATCTCACCGGAATGAAGCTTTGGGTGTCTTGGGCTGGTCAAGCGGTGAGATTTCGGGGCTAGCGCTCTCGCCGCTCTGTGTGTGGCCAGCTTCGCTAATCCAAGAATCTGCCTGGAATGACGGTCTGGGTGTACATCCGCAAGTCGGCCAGTGAGATTTCCTGGTCAGGGGTGGGGGGGGGACTCACGCTTTCAGTGGCGGTGTGTCGGCGGTTATTACCAAGAGCGGCGGCACGCGGTGTCGAGCAACTCAACCACAGTTTTGATAACGGTCAGCGTTAGCAGAGGTGTCATGTCTTCTTTGTCTTCGCCTGGAGAAACGTCCATCCAGGCGTCGAGTGCGAGCGAGCCCAAGGTTCGCACAACGGCCGGTTGTGGTCCTTCTTCCATCAAGTAGTGAGCGGCTGCTTCGTTGCCACCCTTGCTGGCCACTTGAAGCGATTTGAGTTGCTGCTGGAATGCCCGTTGAATCTCCTGGGGTTCGATGTTTGGTCCGTAGCATCCCGGTGGTACAAAAACAAACCACGCCTGGATCAAGAAACTTGCGAGGAACGCGTGTTGGGCTTCGTTCAAAGCGTTTCCAAGCAACGCGTGAACATCTTCGATGATGAAGGCGCCTGCGGTTTCCATTGCGTTCATCGCTTCAAGTGCGCTATTGAATGTGCGCTGGATCAGCTCGATACGCTGAATAACTTCTTGAATTGTAAACGGTCGCGGTGGCAGCGGCGGCCACGGTTCGAGTTCAGAATGTGGCTGGCCCTCGATATCGTAGAATTCGTCGTCAGCCTGTCGGGGCTTTGTTCGTGGCGGGGGCGGATCGAAAATGATTTCGTGTGCGCCGAGTTCTTTGAGCATCCAGTTTATGTCATCTGAACGGCCGCTTTCAAGATTCCTTTGGTCGCAGGTTCGCACGCGGTCCTTAAGAACCCTGATCAACTTGGGCCGCAAGACGGGGTCTAGCGCGGCTTGGCGCGGGGTTTTGGCCTCCAACGCAGGCAGAGGTTGATCGAGCCACTGGCGGTCGTTGTTGGCCATGACATCTGAATGGAGTTCTTCCGGTGATCTACCTTTTGTTTCCACGCGGTTGGACGCGAAAATGAGCGTATCTGGCTCTGCCAGCAGGTTTGGCGGGACAAGAGCTGGATCGTATTCAGGCTGTTGCGACGCGAATCTTGCGGCAAGGTTGTCCCGGCTTGATTCTTTGAACCGAACCTTGTTGCCAAAGGCGTGCTCGAACTGCGTTTTCAGCCGTTCAAATCGTTCGGTGCCTATTGCGTTGATTTGCCAGTGCTTCTGACCAAGGAGTACGCGTCCGAGCACAGGCCGGGCGTTTTCAGCAACCACGATGGCTTGAACCGACTCATCAAACCACACTCGAGCTTCGGCAAAGCCCTCGCTGCGCTCGCCGTCGGACAGGTCGTCGGGAGCCACCGAGACGATGGCATCCAGTGTTTGGCGGCAGGCTTCATAAGGCGCTTGCAACTCATAGACTGCCTTGCCGAATTCGGCGTCCATGTTGGCCAATGATTCTGCTTGTCGTGCCAATGCGACGGCCTGCAGAGCGTAGGCGAACTTTACCATATTGTGGCCGAACCATTCATTCCATGCATCGCGTGCTATGGGGCCGCCAAGGTGGCGCACGATTTCCTCCGCCACCTGAAGCGGTTCGTAGGAGCTGATTGCAGGGACGGCAATAGCTACGGCAAAAGAGCGCCAGAAATGCGGTAGTGGGTAAAACCAGGCCAACAGAGTTGTGAACCGGCATGCCTGAGCAGCCAGCGTGCGGTCGCAGACCAAGAATTCAGTCGGCGTGGTCTCGAGCAAATCCGCCACTTCGACTCGCCGGTCGTCGAGGATGCGGTGCACTTCGATAAGTCGGATGCGCATCTGCATAATGGCGCTTTGAATCACCCGTTCGTCATTGTTAAGCGTTGGGAAACCTGCGGCGGCCCACCGTTCGGCGCGGGTGCGGCCGTTGGCGTCGCGCTCGAAGTAAAGCCCGGCGATTTGATAGCCAAAATTGTCGAGATCGCTTATGCTCCCGAGTCGGTCGAGTTCTGCCAGTGTCTGGGCTCGATTGGGTGAGGTGGCGAGAAGCCATTCGGTAGCCTTTTCGATGGCGTTGGCTTCGATCAGGTGGAAAGTGTCGTACTGCGACGGTGAAAACGGATTGAACTTGCAGTTTGCCGGGCAGTTGTAACGGCTGATGCGGTTTCCGCCGCACTCTTGGGGCGTGATCACGCGGTGTATTGCCGGGCAGAGGCGGTTCTTCTTTGTCTTGCTCATGCGGCCTACAGAATACTGCACTTTTGGCGCCATTCCAGCAAGAATTGAGCGCAAGAGAATCAACTGTGTCTTGGAAGGCACTGAACAGTCCGCTTATTTCGCTGCCCGGCGTAGCCGGAACCAAAGCTGCCTGACAGGCATTGCCCGGCTCTCGGGCTTCCCCTCGGACAGTCAGCAAAGCCGGGCTGCACAATATCTTCTGCGACTCCGTCGCAAGGAAAACGACTCTGACCAGGCCCCCACTGTATGCAGCGTTGCCAGAGTGACTCCCAACCACATCCAACTCGTCCGCCCAAAGGCGGGACTCGAACGGCCGTGGATGCAGAGGGCGTTGGCAGGCGCGAAGCGCTTGGAGTGCGGCAGCTTGCTGCCGCTTTGTTTCTATGCACAAACAACGTGCTTGGAACCAGATCGGCATGACGCCGAAAACAATGTGCCTGTCCCCATATCGCGTCACAAAGATTCATTCCGACGAGAAGTCGGGGCGAATGTGCTTGGATGGGTATTGTCCCAACCACGAAACACACGAAATACACCAAAACGGTGCCGGGATAGTCCGGGCTTTCAGCCCTTGAATTGTGGAAAGTGATGTGGAAAAGGCCCTTGTCGTGGGGCTTCGCCCCACGCTGGTATGGACCGCGCCTTTGGCGCT
>JAAYVR010000275.1 GCA_012517065.1 Verrucomicrobiota bacterium
AGATCGTTGCCGAAATGGAGAGAGTATCCCGGCAAATACTGTTTCGAACCTTGCCCGACGCCCCTCGTCGCAAACGGCTGGCCAAGAGAGTTTTAGGTCTTATCTAAGCGCCATTCGGGACAGACACGTTGTTTGGGCATAGAGACAAAGCGGCAGCAAGCTGCCGCACTCCAAACGCTTCGCGCCTACCAACGCCCATTGCATGCGCGGCAGCGCGTGAGAAACCATTGGGATCAGCGCGCTCTTCCTTGCGACGGAGTCGCAGGGCATATTTCCAAGCCAGGAGTGACTGAAGGTCCGGGGGGTGCAAGAGCCGGGGGCGTTGCCAGTCAGGCGACTTCCGTTCCGGCTATGCCGGGCTGGGAAATATGCAGGCTGGATCGCGTTGCTTGATGTTTGTCCAAGCTTCGATCAGTTGCTCCGGCGCATGCCGCTCTCAGCCCGCTGCTGCCCAACTGACATCACAGAAGCCATCTGCGCCCGAAAATAATAGCTGCCCGATTCCAACCCCAGCCAAACTTCACCCGGGTTGTCAGACAGAAGTGAAATGCCCTTCGAAGTTTTCCATGGCTTGCCACTCTCGCGCACAACCGCCGCGCCAGCCGCCGGCAACCGCACGCTCGCACTCGTGTTCGGCGGCACAACAACCTTCAAAAAGAAATCCGAGCCCTTGATCCACCAACCCACCTCGATCCTGCCGCGAATGGATTCATACGCGCCCTTCGCCCAGTTCACACTGCCCCCGGGCCGCGGAGCGACAACGAAATGCTTCCAGCCCGGCGCGGAATCGTCCGGGTTTAACCCGATAACATGGCGCCACATCCATTCGCCTACTGCCCCAAAAGCCCAATGATTGAACGAGTTCATGCCGGCGTCCTGGAACCCGCGGCCTTTGACGTAGCCATCCCAGCGTTCCCAAATCGTCGTGGCACCGTTGTCAATCATGTAAAGCCATGATGGGAAACTTCGATTCGTCAGAAGTTGCCATGCGACGTTTTCGTGGCCGGTGCGAACCAGCTCAAGCATTGCGCGATGCGTGGTCTGAATGCCGGTGGACAAATGCATGCCGTATCGCCGGATGTTATCAACCAAGTGTTGCGCTGCGCGCGGGCGCAGTTCTTCAGGCAACAACTCAAAATTCAGCGCTAGTGCGTACCCGGCCTGGGTGTCGCCTTCAATGACGCCGTCTTCATGGACAAACGCGCGATTGAACGCGGCCTTAATCTGGTTTGCGAGGTTTTGGTAATGCGCAGCTTCGTTGGTTCGGCCTGTATTCTTGGCCATCCGCGCAACCAGATCGGCCGAATGCGCAAAGAATGCAGTGGCAAACACGGGTTTCGGTATTGAAGCGCCATTTGTCGGCCAGCCTTTCTGCCGTATCCAGTCGCCGTTAAGCCAGTCATTGTAATCGTTACCCCTGCCCTTGAGCCAGATCAGCTCAGGATTCAGCCTGTGAATGTAATCCACCCATCTACGCGCAGATTCGAAGTGAACATCGAACACCCGCAGGTCACCGTAGTTCTGCCAAACACGCCACGGCACAATAACACCCGCATCCGCCCACGCCGGGGCGCCGGAAAACTGAGTGTTCGGATTGCCCGGATGCGGCGCGAAATCGGGAAACCGCCCATCTGCGGCCTGATCATCCCGCACATCTTGCAGCCACTTGGTGAAAAAGGCAGCCATGTCCATGTTGAAAATCGCCGTCTGCGAAAATGCTTGTATATCCCCCATCCAGCCGAACCGCTCATCGCGCTGCGGACAATCATTGGGCGTGCTCATGAGATTCGCGCGCTGTGTCCACAAAATGTTTTCCATCAGCCTGTTCAGGGACAAATCCGAACACTGAAAACGTCCAACCACTGGCGCGGCTGAATGAAAAACACGCGCACAAACAGCTTCGCGTCCGGGCGGCGATGCCAATCCCGTCAGCTCAACGTACCTGAACCCGTGGTAAGTGAAGTGCGGTTCAAATGTGAAATTGCCATCGACACCCGGCGTGAACCGGTCCGTCTGGGCCGCGCCCCGCAAGTTTGCAGTGTACAGAGTGCCGTCATCGTTCAGCATTTCGCCGTGCCGAATGGCGACAGGCTGCCCCGCTTTGCCCCGCGCATGAATGCGACACCACCCAACCACGTTCTGCCCGAAATCGAATATGTACACACCCGACTTCGGCTCGGTGACTCGCACCGGTTCCAGCTCTTTGGTCACACGGATCGGCTCGTTCGGCTGCCAAACCAGAGCGCGGTCGCCCAGGGAATGCACAACGACCTTGTTCCACCCGCGGTCATCGAAACCAGGGCGGTTCCACTGCATGTCTTCCTTCCGCGCATCGTAATCCTCACCATCGTAAATCCCGGCCGATCTAATGGGTCCGTTGGTGGTGCTCCGCCACGTTTCATCGCTGACAATTACCTCCCGTGTGCCGTCGGCCTTTTCGATTTCCAATTGCAGCAGCAGTTGAGGGCACGTGCCGTAGCTGAATCTACCGACAACCATGAGCCGGCCGGCGTACCATCCTTCCCCAAGCAGCGCCGCTAACACGTTTTCACCTCGTTTCAATGCTCGCGTGACATCGTATGTCTGGTATTGAATGCGCCGACCATAGCTCGTCCATTCCGGCGCGAGAATCTGGTCGCCCACGGCCTGCCCGTTGATGCTTAAGGTGTACAGCCCCTTCGCTGTAACGTAGGCCGTCGCTTTCCGGACCGAACCAGCCACAGTGAACGACTTTCTCAGCATGGTTGCAGGCAGAGCAGATTGAACGGCTCCGGGCGGAACCGTAGTTGTTATGCCGTCCGTGAGGTTCACCAGCGCCCATGCGCCTGTCTCAATCGAGTCTGATGCGCTGACTTTGGCGCTTCTGGCCAAATTCGTTTCGCCTTGCAGTACTTCAAACTCCGCCAGAGCAAATGCGTGATTTCCCGGGTCGCGTTCGCGCAATCGGGTCACAACAAGCCGGACATGACGCGCTGTGGTCACAGGAAAACGCAAGGTCAATGCGTGGCCCCCCGGGTTCGCCTCGTCTTTTCCTGTCCGATCCACAAGCACGCGCGAGTTTGTGAAAGCGCCGTCGGCAGACGCTTCAATGCGGTACCGCACCGGGAAAAGAAAACCAGGCGTGTCAGGCTGCCAATCGTACGGGCGCGCCGGGAACAATCTGACAGCGTCGATTGTTCTGTTTTCACCAAGGTCAACCGCCACCCATTTCACCGCTCCGGGCGACGGAGAGAATTCGCTGTGGTAACCGTTTAAGGGGCGCGCGGGTTTGCCCATGGACTCGGCCTCCGGATCTGAAATCCATTTTGCCGACCAGTCTCTTGGCTCAAGCAAACCCATGGTCCATGTGGCCGAGTCACTCCAACCGCTGACCCGTCCGGTCTGATCCCAGACCCGGACTTTCCACCAGACCTGCTGGCGGGATTTTAACGGCTTGCCCGCATACGCCACATGCACCGTCTGATCTGATAACACTTTACCCGAATCCCACAAATCACAGTCGTTCGACCGAAGTCGCGCCGGCGATGATGCCGCCAACACCTGATACGCAGTTTGCCTGTCACCGCGTTTCCCGCCCTCCAATGTCCAACTCAACCGCGGCACTCTGACATCCATGCCAACAGGATCAACACGGTACTCGCAGCGCAGACCCGACACTCCAAGGCCATGGATCGTGCCGCACATAAGATGCCCAACAAACCACGCGAATGAAAGGATCGTCGTTCGTTTCATGCCCGGCCTGAGCCTACCATCCACCCACGCATATGCCACTCCGAATACCACGCCGCTGTTATCCCCTCTCTCTGTCGGACCAAAGGCTTGTCACCAGAATTGGTGACTAGACCGAAAATCGAATTCGGTTAAATTGGACCCGTGATTGACCGATGCACAAGTGCAGTTAACGGTTGGTCCGTGTGTGCAAAAGATGGCGTAGGTCTGCAGCGCCGCATCGGTTGAAGATTTCCGGCAGCGCAGGGCGCTGTCGGAGCAGGTTAAAGAAAGTTCTCGATCGTTGTTTCCGCGGATGTGGCCGGGCTTCAAAGCCCGGCCGATCTGTTTTTGGGGTCAATACCCGCACCCGAACTCAAGACACACCTCCGTATTCCCCGTATTCCACAGCCGGGCATGGCCGGAACTAAAGTTTCCTGACCCGCGCTTACCCGGCTCCTACGCCCCCTGATGCGGGCTGTCAGCCACGCCAGCCAGGGAAATACCTGATGCAACCCGGTGAGTGGGAACGACGTGCCTGTCCCCATATCGGTACTTTGGCTTCTCACGGCTGCGGGCGTGGCATCGCCAGCAAGAAACAACGTGTCTGTCCCCATATCTGCATCCGAGGTCCCCTACAGACTTCAGCAACCGCGGATTGGAACAAGGGACAATCTGCAGGCCATGCCGCAATCAGGGGTCAAAAACCAAACAAGGAGCCTGTCCCTTTATCCGACTCACTCCCAATCGGTGTGCTGGTAAGGTGGTCACGTTGATAACGCTCAACGGGGTACGGGTCGTTGGCCTGAAACTTTGAACATTGAGCCTGGCACTCTATTAGGTGCGCCTTCACTTCGCGCTCGAACGCTGAGCACTGCGAGCCGTGATTGGGACAGAAGGTTCTGAGTTTCCGCGCAGACCGCGTTTGGCCGAGCTGGCGGACGTCTTCTCCGCAGGTTTCTCGCCGGCAGCGAGCACGGTCTGAAAATGCGGCGGGTGCTCCTCTCTGGCAACAATTGCAACCTCGACCTGCCTGAACCCCGCAGTTTCAAGCCAGTTTTGAAGTTCCCCCTGCGAGAAACCCGGCCATTTGTCTCCGTACAACTCTTGGGCAGCGGCAAACTCGTGCCGCAAAAGATCGAGAACAAGAACATGACCGCCGGGTTTCAATATGCGATGTGCACTGCAGATCGCGCGCAACGGATTCTCAGCATGATGAAGCGCCTGACTCAGAATAACCACGTCAACACTGGCGTCTTCAATCGGAGGATCCTGCAAATCACCAAGTCGGAATTCGAGGTTCTTAAGTCCGTTCTTGCGCGCCTTGGCAGCGCCAAAAGCCACGATCTTTTCGCTGTTGTCAACCGCGATGACACGTTTGCATCGTTTGGCAAGCAACTCGCTTACAAGCCCCTCCCCTGACCCGAGATCGGCAACCACAAGCGGCGGCAACATGCGCAACAACAGTTGCCCAAATGCCTGCCATGAACGCCCGGGACCATAGCTTCGATCAAATCTTCCCGCCACCTGGTCGAAAAACAACTGAGCCTGGTCATGTCGGCGGACAAGCACCCGCCGCAAACCTGCTTGGTCGGACGCGTGTTCAGGGAGCTGCCGCGCCCCCTGCAATCCCTGAGCTATGAGTTCCCGAGCGGAACCCGCCGCATCCGGCGAGAGCCGGTAGAAAACACGCCGACCGGCACGGCGCGACTGGAGCAAGCCCGCGTTCTGAAGCAAACCCAAATGCGTTGAAATGCGCGACTGGGCCAGCCCGGTTATTTCCTGCAACTCGTGGACAGACAGCTCCTCCTTTTCGAGCAGAGCCAGAAGCCTGAGTCGCGTGGCATCAGCCATGGCCCGAAAAAGACGCAGAAAATCTGTCATGACAAAGTTGGCAGTTGACTAATCTGCTTTCGGATTTATCATCACATCGAGATATGTCAATGCAATTCTAAGACAAACAAAACATGAGCCAGCGCTACTTATTCTCCTCGGAATCCGTCGGTGAAGGTCATCCTGACAAGGTTTGCGATTTGATTTCTGATTATGTGTTGGACGCGTGCCTTCGTTATGACAAACACAGCCGTGTTGCCTGCGAATGCTATGCAAAATCCAATTTCGTAATCGTTGGTGGCGAAATCACAATCCCCGGCCTCAAAGGGAAAAACCCCGGCGAAGTGATCGATTTCGTAAAAATCGCAAGGCAGGCCATTCGTGACATTGGCTACGTGCACGAAGACGACGTTTTCCATGCCGAAAAGGTCTTTGTGAACGTGTGTATAACCGGCCAGTCAAGCGACATCGCCCAAGGCGTGGACGCGCGCAAAGCCGAGGGAAAAAAGAAGGCCGAACAGGGCGCCGGCGATCAGGGACTAATGTTCGGTTACGCGTGCGATGAAACACCGGAACTCATGCCTGCGCCGATAATGTTTGCGCACCGGCTTGGCCGCGAACTCAACCGCATTCGCAAAACCGGTAAAGTGCCATGGCTCCGGCCCGACGGAAAAAGCCAGGTCACCGTCGAGTATGTGGACGGGCGGCCAGCGCGGATTACGAATGTCGTTGTTTCGACGCAGCACACGCCTGATGTCAAGCATTCTCAAATCGAGGATTTCATAGTCCGAAACGTCATCAGGAAGGTCCTGCCGCCGAAAATGCTCACCCGCGACACGAAGTTCTTTGTTAATCCGACCGGGCGGTTTGTTGTTGGCGGGCCACAAGGGGATACCGGGTTGACTGGGCGAAAGATCATCGTCGATACCTACGGCGGAATGGGGCGGCACGGCGGCGGGTGTTTCAGTGGCAAAGACCCGACCAAAGTTGACCGGAGCGCGGGTTACATGGGACGGTATGTGGCGAAGAACATTGTTGCTGCGGGCCTGGCTTCCAAGTGTGAAATCCAGTTCGCCTATGCCATCGGGTATCCAGACCCGCTGTCGATCTGCGTGGACACATTTGGCACCGGCGTTGTCAGCGACGAAACACTCACCAGCGCAGTGTGCAAGGTTTTCAGTTTCAAACCCGCTGACATCATCACTCAATTGGACCTTCGCCGGCCAATCTACGCCAAGACAACCAACTACGGGCATTTCGGGAAAAACGATCCCGATCTCACATGGGAACGCACAGACAAGGTCGAAGAACTGAAACGCGCTCTCAAGTAACAAGAACCGATTCAAAACCAAATGCCAACAACCACTCTCAGTTCCACTGCTGCAAAGGCCGATTCAGAAAGCTTCGCGATGAATCAACCCCGTACCGAATCCACCGCTGGCAAGGACTTTTTCGTGAAAGATCTTTCCCTTGCCGACCTTGGACGAAAGGAAATCGCAATCGCTGAAAAAGAAATGCCCGGCCTGATGGCTGTGCGCGCGAAATACGGGCCACTGAAACCGCTCAAAGGCGCCCGAGTCTCGGGCTCTCTCCACATGACAATCGAGACCGCGGTGCTGATTGAGACGCTTGTGGAACTGGGTGCATCCGTGCGCTGGGCAAGCTGCAACATCTTCAGTACCCAGGACCACGCTGCCGCCGCAATCGCAAAATCCGGTATCAGCGTATTCGCGTTCAAGGGCGAAAGCCTCGAAGAATACTGGTCTTTCACGCTGGCGGCGCTGACACACCCGGGCGGCAAAGGCCCGAATCTGGTAGTTGACGACGGCGGTGACGCAACCCTCCTCTTGCACAAAGGTTACGAAATGGAGCACGGCAGCGACTGGGTCAACAGTCCATCCGAAAGCCGCGAGGAGCAGGTGATCAAGGACCTCTTGAAACGCTGCGCTGTCGAGCGGCCCGGCTGGTTCACAGCCGCGGTCGAGGAATGGGTCGGGGTCTCAGAAGAGACAACGACCGGTGTTCATCGGCTCTACCAAATGCTCGAGGCGGGCAAGCTTCTGGTCCCGGCGATAAACGTGAACGATTCCGTCACCAAGTCCAAGTTCGACAATCTGTACGGCTGCCGGGAATCGCTCGCGGACGGTTTGAAACGCGCACTGGGCGTCATGATCGCAGGCAAAACAGCCGTTGTATGCGGCTATGGCGATGTTGGAAAAGGCAGCGCTCACAGTCTTCGCGGGTTTGGCTGCCGGGTTATTGTCACCGAAATCGACCCCATAAACGCGCTCCAGGCAGCCATGGAAGGATTCGAGGTGGCCATGGTCGAAGACACGCTTGGGAAGGCCGACATTTACGTGACCGCCACCGGGAACTGCGACGTGATCACCCTCGAGCACATGCTGCAAATGAAAGACCAAGCCATCGTTTGCAACATTGGCCACTTCGACAATGAAATACAGGTCGATAGGCTTAACAATCATCCGGGTGTCAAGCGCGTCAACATCAAGCCGCAAGTGGACCGATACGACCTCCCAAATGGCAGGAGCATCTATCTGCTGGCCGAGGGCAGGCTCGTCAACCTCGGTTGCGCCGAAGGACATCCAAGTTTCGTGATGAGCAACAGCTTCACAAACCAGTGCCTCGCTCAGATGGACCTTTGGGCCAACAAAGGCGCTCGTGCAATCGGCGTTTATCGTCTCCCGAAAAAGCTCGATGAGGAAGTGGCGCGCCTCCATCTCGAGAAGCTGGGGGTCAAACTCACACGGCTCACAAAGAAACAAGCCGATTACATCGGCGTTCCAATCGACGGCCCTTACAAGCCAGACCACTACCGATATTGAACGCGCTCTTCTTGGACTTGTATGGGGCCGGTGGCAAACAAATTGACCAATTCCTGTTGAGCCGTTAGCCCGCAGACTCCTAACCCGGAAAATCTCACCGCTTGACCAGACCAAAACATCCAAAACTTCATTGCGGTGAGAATTCCGGGCGACTGGGCTCGGATGGACCTTGTCTCAACCACGAAACATACAAGACACGCGAAAACGTTGCTGTGATAGTCCAGGCTTTCAGTCCTTGGATTGTGAAAGGTAAAACAGTGTTCCGCGTAAACGCGGAACTCTGGCAGCGATGGGTTGCTCTGCACCTCGCGCGATGCTGCGCCCACGGCCGTTAGAGTCCCGCCTTTAGGCGGAACAGTTTCGTGAACCTGACCATTAGCACCGTTCAGTGAACTGCCTGTGTTCCGCGTAAACGCGGAACTCTGGCAGCGATGGGTTG
>JAAYVR010000276.1 GCA_012517065.1 Verrucomicrobiota bacterium
ATCCCTTTGCGTTGCGGCGGGAGGTGGATCGGCAACTGCGGGAGATCGAAGCCCAGCGCCGCGCACCGGAGGCTTGACTGCGGGCACGGATCGGATAGACCGAAGGAGCCCAAGAAACGGGAGCGAGGGAGGGCGGAGGGCCAGGGGTGTACCGCCTTCCTTGGTTTCCAAATTGAGGGGCAATTTGGGTAACACCATTTTTGAGTCAACCGGAGCACTTTCCGGCCTCTCTCACGGTAACACCCATTTTTGAGTCACGAGGCCGATGACGCGTTCGGAATAGGCGCTTGTTGTTCGGGGAACTTGTTTCACAACGGCTTCAATGAACGCGGTCTCGAGACCGGCGGTTTCAAATGCAAAATAACTCCCCGCGCTGCTGGCTGTTGCCACATCTGCCGCCGCCACACTCACATAGAGCTTCGTGGATGGTATTGTTCGTGGACATGCCGCAGCCGTTGGCCGCCGACATGGGTGTAAATCTCCGTCGTGCCAATGTTCGCATGACCAAGCAGCTCTTGTATCACGCGCAAATCGGCCCCGTGCTCGAGCAGGTGCGTCGCGAAACTGTGTCGGAGCATGTGTGGAGTAATGTTCTTCTTGATGCCTGCGCGTTTCGCTCGTTTCTTTATTCGCAGCCACATTGTCACTGCGGCAAAGGGCGTGCCGCGTTTCGTCAGAAAAACATTCGCCGGTGAACGCGGTTTGACAAGCTGCGGCCGGGCGCACTCGATGTACCTTTGCAGCGCGGCGATTGCTGGTCTGCCCACAGGCACAACACGCTCTTTGTTGCCCTTGCCGATCACCGTCACAAAACCCGCGTCCAAATGCAGTTGTTCAAGCCGAAGACGTCTAAGCTCGGCAAGGCGCAGACCGGACGCGTATGCCAGTTCCAGAATCGCCTGGTCACACAAGTCCTGGGGTTCCTCAGAAGGCAATGGGGCAAGCAACTGTTCAATCTCGTCTTTCGACAGAGACTTTGGCAGTCGTTTCCAACGCCGCGGCAGGCTTAGCTGCTCAGCCACGTCCACGGGCAATAGCTTCTCCGATTCGCAATACTTGTAGAACGCCCGTAGGGCGGCGATCGCAAGGTAAAGACTCTCGGAACTCAACCTCCGCTGTGAATCGCCTTCTCCTGATTTTCTGGCAAGAGCACGTTCGCGCTCGTGCTGGAGGAAAGCCATCAAATGCTGCAATTCGACCGCGCGCCAGTTGTCAATTCCTTGCGCCGCAGCCCAATCAACAAACCGCTTGAGTTGAGCGGCGTATGTGCGTTGTGTGTGCTCGGACTGCCCCCGCTCGTGGCGCACGTGCAGGAGAAACTCTTCGACGAGAACGTACATCCGACTTGCATCGGCTTTGGGTTTCGGTGGCGTTGTGTCGTCTGTTGGCATGGCTTTGCAGTTGCAGCTCGAGAACCCAACGGCTACGTCAGTCATGACTTCGGTGGTCGCGCCTTGAAGTAATCGGTTTCCTTTGTCTGGATTTGCCGACCGCGCGGGCTGAGGTTTGTTCTTCCACGGCGGCCGTGCGGTTATCTGCGACCTGCTCCGCGATGGAAATCAAGAACTTCCGGATTTCGTTCAAGCGGGCTTTCGGGCTGCGCCGCGACAAACGCGGATAATGCCCGTCGATCATGATGTAATCGTTGCCCCGCAGCAGCATCAGACGATCGCCGCGCGTCTCGACAGATGAAACACCTGCCTTTGCGGCCAGAGGCTTAAGCGCGGCTGAAAGAAGCAAAAGATCGCACGCGGGCGGCAATGGCCCAAATCTGTCTCTCAGCTCGGCGCGCAGAGTATCAAGTTCAGCTTCTGTTGTTGCCTGAGCGAGCTTCCGATAGAACTCGAGCCGATGTTTGGGTTCCGAGACATAGCTCAGTGGCAACGTTGCGGCCGCACGGCGCACCGGAACCGACGGTTCATCATCGCCAAGGTCCGGCACAGTCTCATAACGTTCGATCCAGACAGCAATGTCCCGCGGCACTTCAACGCCGAGATCTGGTGGAATCTCGAATTCGTCTTGCGGGGTGCTGCGCCGCTTTTTCGCGGCAACCGGAGACGCCGCCGACGGCGCTGAATCGAGAAAGTCGAGTCGGAGGCTCACATCGATGCGCTGGGCCGGCTGTTCGCCTTTGAGCGCGGCGATGCTTTGTTTGAGCAACTGACAGTACAACTCGAATCCAACAGCGGTGATGTGCCCGCTTTGCTCCGGCCCGAGAATGTTGCCCGCACCGCGAATCTCGAGATCGCGCATGGCAATCTTGAACCCGCTGCCGGGCTTGGTGAATTGCTTTATGGCTGCGATCCGTTTGCGGGCATCTTCAAGCAGAGCGGCATGGCGCGGAATCAACAGGTAAGCGTACGCCTGGTGTTTGTAACGCCCAACACGCCCTCTCAGTTGGTACAGATCACTCAGACCGAATCGATCCGCGCGGTCTATGATGATCGTGTTGGCGTTCGGGATGTCGATGCCGCTTTCGACAATTGTGGTGGAAAGCAAGACGTCGATCTCGCCGCTGACAAACCGGGTCATTGTCCGTTCCAACTGTGCGCTGCTCATTCGGCCGTGGCCAACAGCGATCTTCGCCTCCGGCACCAGCATCCGCAGTCTCAGCGCGACCGATTCGATGTCATGGATCCGATTGTGAAGATAAAACACCTGGCCGCCCCGCCGCATTTCGCGCAAAACCGCATCGCGAACCAGTTGGTCACTGTAAGGCGCCACAATTGTCTCGACAGGCAGCCGGTCCTGTGGCGGCGTTTCGATGCTGCTCATGTCACGCACACCCGCAAGCGCCAGATAAAGTGTGCGCGGGATTGGAGTCGCTGTGAGCGTGAGCACATCAACCAAATGCCGGAGTTGTTTGAGCCGTTCCTTGTGAACAACGCCAAACCGTTGTTCCTCGTCAATCACTACAAGCCCAAGGTCCTTGAAAACAACGTCGCGCTGCAGGAGGCGATGCGTGCCGATGACAATGTCCACGCTTCCGACAGCAAGGTCGCGTATCACCCGTTCCTGTTCGGCGCGACTGCGAAATCGGGAGAGCAACTCGATTCGAACCGGATAACCGGCCATGCGCGAACTGAAGGTGTTGAAATGCTGGTGAGCAAGAACCGTTGTCGGCACCAACACAGCCACCTGCTTCCCCGCCAGAACAGCTTTGAACGCTGCGCGAATCGCAACTTCGGTCTTCCCGAACCCTGCATCGCCGCAAATCAATCTGTCCATCGGCCGGGGCGCGCACATGTCTTGCTTTGTTTCGTCGATTGCGCGCACCTGGTCCGGTGTTTCTTCAAATGGAAACGCGTTCTCAAAATCGCGTTGCCATGGACAATCGACCGGATACGCAAAACCCGGCTGCGAAGCGCGCGCTGCCTGAACGGCCAGCAGGTCTGCAGCCAAATCTCGGGCAGCGTTCATTGCCGCGTCTTTGGCTCTGCGCCAGCGTGTACCCCCGAGCTTGTTGAGCTGCGGACGCCCCTTGCCTGCGCCGATGTACTTCGTCACAAGATGAATTTGCGACACCGGAACGTGCAGGCGCGGCGGCTGGTCGCCTTCTTTGCGCGGCGCATACTCGATCACCAGACACTCCTCGCCCGCAACCTGGTCAGCCGAGTGGTTTGCCGATGACCACGATCTGATTCTTTCCAGTCCGACAAATCGACCTATGCCGTGCTGAACGTGGACGACGTAATCGCCCTCTTCGAGGTCTGAAACGCTCGTTTCAATCATGCGGCTCGTCGGCGCAATCGTTCGCGTTTTGAGCCGACGCGGACGATGAACCTTGTACCGGCCGAACACCTCCCCGTCCGTTACTACAACAAGATGCCCCGCACTGCACACAAACCCCCCGCCCAGCGAACCTGTGTGCAGGTGCAAACCTGCTTCAGCCAAACCAGAACCAGCCGGCACCATTGATTGCTGAGCGCCTGTGTCCACCCCTCTGTCAAAGCCCGCATCGCGCCACATCTCCTCGAATTGCTGTCGCTCGTTCGGATTGTTGAAGAACGCGTGAACAGCATGACCCTGCCGCAGCCACCTGTGAACTTGTGAGAGAAACTCCCGGCGCTGCGCCTCGGCCACCAATAGGTCCGGCTGGCGATCTGTCTCCGGGCGGAACACATCGATACTTTCGAGCCCCAAATCCAGCGCCGGCTCGCCAAACGATCCGGCTTGCGAGAACTCGAGTCGCACAATACCGCGCGAACTCAACTCCGTCATGACCGCATCCCAATCAGCCATCAAAGGGTTGGGTGCGCTTGCGGTTGGCCCACCGCGTATTCGGTCAGCCAACCGCTGTGGTTCACACAGAATAACAATGCTGTCGGCGGGTAAATACCCTGCCAGAGTCCCAATGCGCGCACCGTCAGCCGCACAACAGTTTTCAGATGCCGCAACTTCATTTTCCGTGCGGCGGGTCCCAGCAGCATCCGCGCCCTCATGACTGCCAGACCCGGTGTCTGCGTTCTTCTGCTCAAACACCAGTCGCCGAAGAATCCCAAGCTCACCCCCCGGGCTGATCCATACCTCATCTGTCTGTTCGCGCGAGAGTTGAGTCTGCGGATCGAAAAAGCGGATTGAATCAATCGTGTTCCCAAAAAACTCGATTCGCACCGGCCATTCACTCGCAAGCGGAAACACATCGACAATGCCACCCCGCATTGCCAACTCGCCCTTTTCCGTCACCTGAGCCTCGGGCTCGTATGCCTGTTCCTCGAGCCACTCGATCAAATCCAGAGGATCGATTTCGTCACCACGCCGCAGAACGCGGCAGCGCGATTCGAGTTCACCCGAACTGAACGTGCGCTCGATGACAGCCGTTGCCGTTGCTATCACTAGTGGCGGCTGCGGCGTGGCCGACCTCGCAACACTGAGCGTCATTAACGTCTTGAGCCTGTCGCTCAATGTGTCCGCAGTCGGCAAACGCGATTCGTTTGGCGCCACCTCCCATTCGGGGTAACAAAGCACGCCCAGCGCTCCAAGACTGGCTGGATGCAAACTTGCATCCACATTTTGCCCGCGCGTGTCTTCAGCACCAGTGATGAGCCATGTCGTCAGATCGTGGTAAAATCTTTCTTGGGCAGCAGGGTTTTCGGTCACCACCAAAATCATCCTGTCCGGCATGAGCCGTCGCACCAGCGCCACTGCGAACGGCTGAGCGTGTTCAGTCACGCCGACACAAGACAACACGCCCCCCTTCGCCACGCTTGCAGCAAGGGCCTGCCATGCGGGCGTTTGTGACACAGCATCAAACAACTCGGCTGTCACAGACTCGCAGTCCGTTCTTAGCAAGACTCAAATTGCTGCGCTTTGTCACCAGGGTCAAGAAGCCATTTTGCTACACTGCGTCGCGGACGCTTAACCCGTACGTTTCGCACCCTGGCACAACCGGAATCACAGTTGTTTGCCGGGCAGCGCAGCGGCTCTTACACCCCTCGAGCTCATAAAGCCATTCGGCTGGCAAACCCGCGGCCCAGTTGAACGTTGTGAGTTGAACGTTGTACGTTGGACGTTGAAAGTGTCGATAGCTTGATCAGTTTGGTCTTCTGTTCGAGAACGTTCAACGTACAACGCTCAACGTACAACGTTCAGAGG
>JAAYVR010000277.1 GCA_012517065.1 Verrucomicrobiota bacterium
CGAACCGATAAACGATAACTGGTCGCCCCGTGCGAATGCGCGGGGCGCGGATTGAAACGTCAACCGTGACGCAATCTCGAATGAGTGCGTTGTCGCCCCGTGCGAATGCGCGGGGCGCGGATTGAAACGCAATCCATGTTGATGTTGCGGCCTTTTATCCCGTCGCCCCGTGCGAATGCGCGGGGCGCGGATTGAAACTGAACAAATCCGCCGGATTGAGTCTGGCATGATCGAGGCATTGGACCTGTGAATAGAGCTGGTACGACAGATATCGTTCACGGCGGATTTGTCCTGTGCGAATGCGCGGGGCGCGGATTGAAACTGAACAAATCCGCCGGATTGAGTGTGGCATGATCGAGGCATTAGACCTGTGAATAGATCTGGTCCGACAGATATCGTTCACGGCGGATTTGTCCCGTGCGAATGCGCGGGGCGCGGATTGAAAACTACGTACAAGACGTGCGCGTGGAATAGAGTGACAGACACGTTGTTTGTGCATGAAAACAAAGCGCCGCCAGAAACTCAACGTTAGTGGCAAGGCGTTTGCGGCTTGGGTTTCGGAATGAAAATTGGCTCCAGAGACAGGACTCGAACCTGTAACCCGCCGGTTAACAGCCGGCTGCTCTACCATTGAGCTACTCTGGAAGCCGGAGCGAGAGAAAGTATGCCGAAGAACCGGCAACGTCAACTCCTTTTGCGGGTCTTTTAGCGCTTGTCAATGTGACCACGCGTGCTAATGTAATCGGCTTTGCAAACGGAATGAAAGACAAGATTCATCCAAAGTATCAGGAAGCGGAAGTGCGTTGTGCTTGTGGGAACACGTTCAAGACACGTTCAACCAAGCCGGTGATCATACTGGGCATATGCAATGTGTGTCACCCGTTTTACACGGGCCAGCAGAAATTTGTCGATACGGCAGGGCGCGTTGACAAGTTCCAGCAACGCATGGCGAAGACCATCGCTGCCCAGGAAGCCATGGCGGCTGCCAGAGCTGCAAAGAAGAAACGGAAATGACTGCCGGGTTTATCCGAACGGCTTTTCTTGTGTTCGCGGGGCGATGCCACTTGTAAGAGGGAGTCGCCGACATGGATTTGCGCCCGCACATCGAGCGTATTAGTGCCAGACTAGCCGAAGTAGAATCGGACCTCGCCAAACCGGAGATTATTTCGCGTCCTGAACGGCTTCAGGAATTGGCGCGGGAACACGCCCGGCTTCGGGAAGTGGCAGAGGCGGGGGCAGCGTATCTCAAAGCGCTTGAACAGCTCGAATCGAGCAAGCAACTGTTCGAGACCGAAAAAGACCCGGAACTGCAAGAGCTGGCGCGGGAGGAGGTCGCGAGATGTGAGGCTGAGGTTGCTCGGCTTGGGCGCAAGGTTCAGGAGTACCTGATACCTTCTGACCCGTCTGATTCGCGCAACACGATAATCGAGATTCGAGCGGGCGCTGGCGGGTCTGAATCTGCGTTGTTTGCGGCGGACCTATACCGGATGTTAACGCGGTATGCCGAGTCGCGAGGCTGGAAAGTCGAGACGATGGACAGTAGTCCGTCGGACCTTGGGGGGTTCAAAGAGATCATTTTCAGTGTTTCAGGGACCGACGTTTATCGGCGTTTGAAGTACGAGAGCGGGGTGCACCGAGTGCAACGCGTGCCGGTCACTGAGGCCCAGGGCCGAATTCACACCTCGACAGCAACTGTGGCGGTGTTGCCCGAAGCCGAAGAAGTCGATGTGGAAATCAAACCCGATGAAATAGAGATCACGGTTTGTCGCGCGTCGGGTCCTGGGGGGCAGGGTGTGAACACCACTGATTCCGCAGTTCAGATTCTGCACAAGCCGACGGGGATGATTGTGCGTTGTGCCGATGAACGGTCTCAGCAAAAAAACAAGGCAAAGGCGTTGAAGGTGCTGAGGACAAGGCTTCTTGACCAGCGCCTTGCCGAGGAAAACGCGCGGTACGCGGCTCAGCGAAGAGCACAGGTCGGCACTGGCGAACGCAACGAGAAAATCCGCACATACAATTTTCCTCAGAATCGCGTGACGGACCACAGGATTGACCTGAGCATCTACAATTTGCCGGCGGTGCTGGACGGCGATCTCGACCTTCTGATCGAGCCGCTGATTGCGCAGGACATCGAGCGAAGGCTGGCCGAATTCGAGGCGGGCGCAGGTGAACAGGGCAATAGCGGTGCCTCAGAGCGGTCGAGAAAGTCGGTGCCCTCGTAAGCCATCCGTTACTCTGCACCTGCGCCTGGGGCGCTTCGAGCCGCAAGCGATGTTTTTCTGCGCAGTGTCCGGATTGAGTTCACTTTGCGCGCAGGCGCAAAGTGGTGGATTGCCCGCCTTACACCTGCTTCGCAGATCGTCCCGGGTACAAAGGGTATATCATGATATTGAAAAGCCCTTCATATTCGGGAAGGTTTCAAGACTGCGAGTTTGGTCAATTTCTCCGTATCTGCTTATCTGGCTGCCAGTTAGGCGGAAACAACGGCACGGCTTTTGGGAGTGAGCAGGATAAAGTGACAGGCACGTTGTTTGTATATCCCCAGCCGGTGAATGTTCGGGCGCCGCATTTGCGTGATCCAAACGGGTCGTAGGATCGGTCGTCGCGTTGATGCGGCCGAGGACGGCCGCGCTCCCGACCGTCGGTGGTTTCTCCAGCGCGTGCAGGAGCGCGGCGATTCTTCGCCGCACCCAGCCGGTGTATTTTCGGTGGCCCGATTTGCGGGATCGAAACGGGTCGCATGACCGGTCATCGGCTGATGGGGAATATGCGATATGGGGACAGACACG
>JAAYVR010000278.1 GCA_012517065.1 Verrucomicrobiota bacterium
AACAAAGCGGCAGCAAGCTGCCGCACTCCAAGCGCTTCGCGCCTACCAACGCCCACTGCATCCGCGGCAGCGCGTGTGAAACCATCGGGATCAGCGGGGCGATCCAATGGGGCCATATGGGGACAGACACAGAGTTGGGTCGGAGAGCCGCAGGTCGTCCCTTGGCGGAGGCGTAAAGGGCTAGTGTACCATAATCAGGACCAGAAAGCTTTCAGTTTTCCGCGTAAACGCGGAACTCCAACGGCGATGGATTGTTCCGCACCTCGGGCGATGCCACGCCTACGGCGGTCAGAGTCCCGCCTTTAGGCGGCTTTGAAACGAGCATTCATCGAGCAGTAATACCTCTGAACGTTGTACGTTGAGCGTTGCACGTTGGACGTTCGCAAGAAGACGACCATGCTGATAAACCTACGAAAACGTTCAACGCACAACGTTCAACTGGGCCGCTGGTTTCCCAACCGAACGGCTTTATGCGCCCGCAGCACGTCAGAGTCGCAGCAGATGTTTCGCAGCCCGGCGTGACCGACAGCCGCAGGGGCGCAGGAGCCGGGGCACTGTTCGTCAGGCCCTTTTGTTCCGAGCACGCCGGGATGTGAAGCAGGTGCCTTCAACAGATTCAAGAACGTGCGAGCTCTGGGAAAATTTCACCGACCGACAGGCCAGGGCGCCCCCAGACCATCATTGCGGTGCGATTTTCCGGTTAACAGCGACGATCGAGGTGAAATATGCTCTCTTGAGAGACGCAATGGGTACCGAAGTTGATTCACACCAGATCGCGTTGCACGCATCGAACTGTCCGGGACGGAGAAGCAATTCAAAGCTCGCGGTAGTTCCAGCGATTGGGCGCATTCTGGCGATCGCCCGTATCGCCTCATTTGTGCTGTTAATCCATACGCACTCGGATGGCGCGACGGCTTCACAGCTCCCGGCGCGCATGGAAGACTGCACGCCGCCCATTGCGTCGAATAGAACTGTTGGCGTGATGTCTCTGCCACCGCTGTTTTTCAACGGGAAACCTGCAAGAGCCCACACGCAAGGACTGGAAATAATCGCAGGACACTATTACGTCACGGCCAGACTCGAGGATCCAAAGCCAAGGCGCGCTCTGCTCTTGAGAACAAGTAAGACTGCAAAACATTGGGATATCTGGGATATCACACCAAACGGTGTCAACCCCAGCGTTGGGGAATTGGTCCTTGATCATCCAGGAGGCATGCAGTTTGACGGACGGCTGTTGTGGGTTCCAATTGCCACGAGTCAGCGCGGGGGCCGTTCTCTGCTGTGCGGGTTTGACATCAAGAAGCTGAGAACCAATCGCCCGGTGACACCTCAAATTCAATATGCCGTCGCCGACCACATTGGCGCCCTGGCTGTTTCGCGCAAGCGGAATTTAGTCGTAGGCGCGAGCTGGGATACGGAAACGGTGTACGTTTGGAACCTGAAAGGGCATCTCGAACGGGTGTTGACTCCGACCGAGCTGCAGGCATGGCAATTGGGCGCGACGTCGGGGGCCAACACACGAAGCGGTGTCGCCGTCCAAGACTGGAAGTACGTGGGTGACCGCCTGTATGCGAGCGGTTTGTACAAATCAGCAGAACGCACGACCGCTGTTCCACGGAGTCGGCTATTGATCTTGAGCCGTTTTCCACGAGGGAACCCAGAGACCAGGATAGTGCCAATTCAGTTCCATGAAGGGGTCGAGTTGGCGGCCGAGGGCATGGCTGTGCTCGGCGATCGCATTTACTTCCTGCCGGAAGACCTCAAAGATTCAAACCGGATGTTTTGCGTCCCGATCCGGAACTTGCCGGAATGAAGCTTCTGGTGTCTTGGGCTGGTCAAGCGGTGAGATTTCCGGGTTAGGTTTCTTTAATGGCCGTTAGGGAAACAGACCGTTCGACTTCTCTCTTGCCTCGCGCCGGTCAAAGAACGAGACTGCATGCTTTCGACTGAGTGAGAAATGCGTCGTTTTACATGGTGTTGATGGGCAAGGCTGCTCCGAAAGGGGCGATTCTCGCATGTTGCGTGCTGATCGTCTGCGGCTCGGGTTGCTCGATAAAGAGGTTGGCGGTCAACCAGGTGGGCAACGCGCTGGCCGCCGGCGGCACAACGTTCAGCAGCGATGATGATCCAGAGCTTGTTCGCGCTGCAGTCCCTTTCAGCCTCAAGCTCATGGAAAGTCTGCTGGCTGAGACCCCAAACCACAAAGAGCTCCTGAAAGCTACGTCGAGCGGCTTCGTCCAGTACGCATACGCTTTCGTACAACAAGATGCCGACGAACTCGAGGACAGCGATCTGGCCGCAGCCACTGCGCTTCGTGAAAGGGCAAAACGGCTCTATCTTCGTGCGCGCGACTATGGGTTGCGCGGCATCGAGGTTGGCCGCCCCGGATTCAGATGCCGGTTTTATGCCAACCCACGCAACACGCTGCTTTCAATGAAAAAATCCGATGTCCCGCTCTTGTATTGGACTGCGATTTCATGGGCTGCGGCAATATCTCTCAGCAAGGACGATCCACAATTGCTCGCCGAGATTCCTTTGATGGAAGCCCTGATCGACCGAGCACTCGAGCTGGACGAGAGTTACGGCCAGGGCGCAATCCACAGTTTCCTAATCACCTATGAAATGTCGCGCCAGGGCGCCGCAGGCGATGCTGCAGAGCGTTCAAGGACGCATTTTGAGCGCGCCATCGAGCTTTCGAAGGGAAGATTGGCAGGGCCTTTGGTCGCATATGCAGAAGCGGTCTGTGTGCACAAACAGGACCTCAATACCTTCAGGCAATTGCTGGGACAGGCCCTTGCGTTGAATGCCGACTCTTGGCCCGAGCACAGGCTCGAAAACCTCGTAATGCAGAGACGGGCACGATGGCTCCTGTCGAAAGAATCAGATTTGTTCTTAATACCCGAAAAACCTGATTCGGAAACCGGTCAGAACCGGTGAATGCCCGCCGCCGGAATTGAATCGAATCCAAAGGAATGTTGGACTTGATAACCGAAGTTTTCTTTAAGGCAAGCGCATCGAAACAGCGGGGAGTCTGCGCTGAATGCGCGAATTTCCCCATGACGATTTTATGAAACCATTCAAGTGCATGGATCGCGTCTTGATTAGCGCATTAAATGTGGTGTTGGGACTGATTGTATTCGGCATGGTCGTCTCACAAAGCCATGCTGCCGACCGAATCAAGCTCGCTACATTGGCGCCCACGGGTAGCACTTACCACAAGAGCCTGCTGAACCTCAAAGACGCATGGAAGAAGCTCTCCAATGGCACAGTTGACCTTGTGGTCTATGCCGACGGCAAGCTTGGCGGCGAAGCCGATACCGTCAGCCTGATGAACGTCAATTCAATCCAGGCTGCAATGCTGACCGGTGTTGGATTGGCTGAAATCGAACCGGGTGTGGCAGGATTGCAGAGCATTCCCATGGGGTTCCGCAACTTTGACGAGGTTGATTACGTCGGCGATAAGCTTCGCCCCATGCTCGAAGAACGGCTCGCAGGCAAGGGTTTTGTCGTGTTGTTCTGGTCTGATGCAGGCTGGGTGCGCTTTTTTTCAAAGAAACCTGTGACACACCCCGATGATCTCAAGAAACTGAAGCTTTTCACATGGGCCGGCAGCCCCGATCAGGTCCAGATTTACAAGTCCGCCGGATTTAACGCGACGCCGTTGGAAACTGCGGATATTCTGCCCAGCCTGCAAACCGGTCTGATCGAAGCGACACCCGCACCGCCTGTTTTCGCCCTCGCAAGCCAGATCGACACGCGCGCCCCCTACATGCTCGAGATCAATTGGGCGCCGCTGGTCGGTGCCTGCGTCGTCAGAAAACCCGTCTGGGACAAACTGCCCGCCGATTTGCGTCAGCACATGCTCGAAGCTGCCAGTGCCACCGGCAAGGAAATCAAACAAAGCGGAAGGAAAGAAAGCGAAGAATCGGTCCGGGCAATGGAAAAACGCGGGCTTAAAGTCATGCGCATGACGCCGGAATTGGAATCGGAATGGCGCACGGCCGCTGAGGCTGCCTACCCGCAAATCCGCGGCCGACTTGTTCCCGCTGACATATTCGATGAAGCGTTGCGCCTCATAAAGGAATACCGCACAAGCCGAAGCCAGTAAGGTTTCTCTCTGATGATCGAAACGCCCGCATCGACCACAGCGGAAGACCGGTGTTGCGCCGGTCACCCGGCATGGGCGGCGGCCTGCCGGGTCGAGAACCTTCTTGTTGTGGGCGCATTGGCTGCAATGGCAATCCTGCCGTGCATGGAAATCGTGGCGCGGCTTGCATTCAAACGGGGCGTGCCCGCATCGGTTCCGATCGTTCAGCATTTGGTCCTGCTGGTTTGCATGTTTGGGGGGGCAATCGCAGCGCGCGAAAACCGGTTGCTGGCCTTGTCCGCTCTCAGGAGTCACTTGCCCCTGCATTGGACGAATATTGCGGCATCATTCAGCAATGCTTTTGCCGCGGCCATCACGGTCTATTTGTCTTTCGCGTCGGTTCAGTTCGTGACAGCAAGCCGGAAGATGGGGAAAGAACTTGCCTATGGGATTCCGCTGTGGGTGGTGCAAAGCGTCATTGTAATAGGATTGGCCCTTGTGGCGCTGCGATTGATCTGGCACGGAGGGAAGACATGGCGGGGGCGGCTGGCAACTCTTGTCGGAGCAGCTCTGGTGGTCGCAGTTGGGTTGTTGTGCCCTGACACCGGCTTGATCACACCCGAAAGACTCAGGTGGCCGGCATTGGCCGCGCTGCTGGTGGCAACGGCGTTGGGCGCGCCAATATTCACAGCGCTCGGTGGCGCAGCGTTGATCCTGCTCTGGTCCGGCGGTGAAGCCATAGCCGCCATCCCGACCAATCACTATCGGCTCACCACGAACCCTACTTTGCCGACCATTCCGTTGTTCACGCTTGCGGGTTACTTCCTTGCCGAAGGCGGAGCAGCGCGCCGATTGGTCGCTGTGTTCGACGCTTTGTTCGGAACAATCCGTGGCGGCCCCGCCATAGTTACAGTGTTGGTCTGTGCGTTCTTCACGTCGTTCACAGGCGCTTCGGGAGTGACCATTCTTGCGCTCGGCGGATTGCTGCTGCCGATTCTGCGTGGTGCGGGTTACAGCGAGAGATCGTCGCTTGGTTTGCTGACCGGGGCTGGATCGTTGGGGTTGCTGTTTCCGCCGTGTCTTCCGCCAATTCTCTATTCCATCGTGGCGAGTAGCAGCACGAACACCAGTCTCAGGATGGAAGAGATGTTCCAAGGAGGATTGGTACCGGGCTTGATACTTGTTGGGATGTGCGCATGGTGGGGTGTTTTGGCAGGGCCAAAATCAACCGGCGAAACCCGGCGATTCGATGCCCGTGCGGCATTGGCCGCCGTCAACAATGCGAAATGGGAACTGCTGTTGCCGGTTGTCGCTCTTGTGGCTTTGTTTGGCGGCTTTGCAACGCCCGTCGAGGCCGCGGCTTTGACTGCTCTCTACGCGTTTTTTGCCGAAACGGTGATTTACCGGGACCTCCGCTTGTGGAGAGATGTGCCCCGCGTAATGACCGAATGCGGATTGTTGATTGGTGGTGTCCTGCTGATTTTGGGTGTTGCTCTGGGTTTCACGCATTACCTGATCGACGCCCAAATTCCAGATCAGGCGGTTGCATGGGTCACGGGAACAATCAAGTCAAAGTACTTGTTTTTGCTCGTGGTGAATATCTTCTTGTTGGTGGTGGGATGTCTGATGGACATCTACTCGGCGATCGTTGTTGTTGTTCCTCTGCTCGTGCCAATCGCCCAGGCGTTTGGAATCGACATGATCCACCTTGGCATCATGTTTCTTGCAAACCTCGAATTGGGTTATCTCACCCCGCCCGTCGGAATGAACCTGTTCTTGTCTTCGTACAGGTTCGGCAAACCCATAGGCGAAGTGGCGCGCGCAACTCTCCCGGTGCTTGCGGTGATTTTGGCAGGCGTGCTACTGATAACATACGTGCCCGCCCTTACCACATGGCTCCCGCACTGGCTGCGCGGAAACTAGACCTGAGGTATCTGCCCCTTCAGCTCGAATGCTTTGACCAAATAGAGAATCAGCAGCACAAGCGCAGCCAATCCCCCAAGAATGCCAAGGTATGGAATCATCGAGCACGCACAGCAAATCGCATACGCAAGCCCCAAGCCACGCCCACAATCGCCAACGTCGGTTCTTCCCTGCGCCGTAAAATATGACACGTATGATTCCGACAGCTTGGGGAACACAAAGAAATTCCAAACAATCGAAAAACACGGGATCAGCAGCAGCCAAACCAACGCCGGCTCCATCTTCCGGTGCGCGGGCGGTATGCTCTTGAAACACGACATCAGCAGAAAACAGATGATCACCCCTATCGCGATGGAGACGAGGACAACAGCAGCCGCAAAACCCAAAATCAAACCCAATGCAGTCGCATCTGAATTCTGCATGACGCATGTGTCTCACAAACCACAGCAGCGAATCGAGCAGAAAATCAACGTAAGAGGTACCGAGAAGCTCACTGCTAGCGTCTATTTGCCCATTGCCTCATGTCCCACAGGTTTCCACCCGCGCATGCGCATAGCGCCGAATGCGCTGGACTCGTCAGCCCGGGGTAACACCCTTGGAGACCCGGCGCCCCGGAATTGCCACCGCCCTGAGGAGGCGGAACGCAGGGCCGGGAGACTGGTGACCCGAGGCAGGAGACAGGAGTCAGTGGGGAAGGCGTACGTGACAGAGGGCAAAGGTCCGGCGTCGTTCCGCCACGCGCCATTTCATTTGTCCCGTCTATGGTTGAGCGTTTTGTTTGACTTCAATGCCGAACTGCATGGAGCATGGACGCGCGGACAGCGAAACAAGGCTGGCCACGCATTGAGCATAATCAACAAATGAATGTTAAAGTCGCATTGATTCTACTGGCCGGGCTGACAGGTCTTATTCTTGGTGCCAGCGCCGGTTGTAAGGGCCGAGCCGAAATCGAAACCGGTCAGGTCGAACACAGCTTTCAAAACGCCGCAGACGTTGAACGGAGCCTCATTCAACAAGCATTGTCCGAAATCCGAGCCAATAACTATCCTGCGGTTCTTGAGTCGCTAAACAAGCTGGCTCAAAGCCCAAGGCTCACCCCTACACAACAGGAATCTCTTCGGGACCTCATGCTCCAGTTGGAAGAGAGAGTCCACGAGAGCGGAACCGGCCAGACCGGGTCTAACGAGGGAATCTCACCGACTAACGCCCCGGATAGACCCGCGCGTTCAATCCAGTGAGATTTTCGGGGCCCGCGTATCCCTTGATTTCTTGAAGACACCCGTTTCGCAGACTGCTCAGGGTGTATCATTATATTGGAAAGTCCTCCATATTCGGGAAGATCTTCAGACTGCGAGTTCGGTCAATTCCTCCGTATCTGCTTCTCTGGCCGCCAGTAATGCGGTCACAACAGCACGGCCTTTGGGAGTGAGTCGGAACAGGGTGACGAATAGGGTGACAGGCTCGTTGTTTGGGTTTTGACCCTGATTGCGGCGTGGCCCGCAAATTGCCCCTCTTTCCAATCCGCGGTCGCCGAAGTGTGCGGAGACACCCCTCGGATGCTGATATGGGGACAGGCACTTTATTTTCTACACCATGCCGATCTGGTTCCAGACACGTTGTTTGCGCATAAAGAGAAAGCGGCAGCAAGCTGCCGCACTCCAAGCGCTTCGCGGTTACCAACGCCCACTGCATGCTCGGCAGCTCGTGAGAAACCATTGCGATCAGCACGCTATTCCTTGCGACGGAGTCGCAGGAGATATTTCGCAGTCCGGCTCGACTGACAGCCACAGGGGGCGCAGGAGCCGGGTCACTGCCTGTGAGGTAACTTTGGTACCGGCTGCGCCGGGCTGGGAAACATGCGGGCTAAGCTCTGTTCAAATCCGACTAAATCGCTGTCGGCATAAATGAAGAAAGCTTGCACATGTCAATGTACAAGCCTTCTTCTGCGAATCTTGGCGTATCTGACTTGCGGAAGCTTTGTTGTCGCTCAGTCTGTGACTGGAATTAGTCTGGGCTTGACCTTTTCAGCTTTCGGCAAGTGCACTGTGAGAACCCCTTGATCCATTTCCGCCGTGATTCTATTGGTGTCGATTATCGGGTCCAGCACAAATGCGCGCCGGAAATTGACCGGCGCAGATTCCCTGTGCAGGTAGGTGCACGATGCCGCCGCTTTCTCGCGGCTGGCGGTGCGATGACCAACAATGGTCAGTTCGTTCGAGTCAAGTGAGATTTGAATCCCGTCTTTGCCCACGCCCGGCATGTCAGCCTGCAGAAGGTACTCATCACCGGTCTCGAATATATCAACTTTCGGAACCATATACTTCGGTTCTTCAAGACCAGTTCCATGGTGTCTTTCTGTTTTGACCTGAGTGTTCATAGGGCATCCTGAATTATTGTTCATGGCCGGGCGGGAAGCAGGAACCGCCCGGCCAACCAGCGGATTGCTTCTTAACCCATCCGTACTTCGATCTGCTTCGGTTTGGCCTCTTCAGTTTTCGGCATCGTAACGGTCAACACACCGTCACGATACGTCGCCTTGACCGCATCGACTTTGACCGGTTTAGGGAGACAAATCGCTCTGTGGAATTTGCCGTAAAACCGCTCGGTCCGGTGCGCCTGGGCTTTCTCGAGCTTCTCGTCCTGCTTTCTCTCGCCCGAAATGCTCAGAACGCCGTCCTCGACACGCACTTGGATGTCTTCCTTCTTCAACCCCGGTACTTCCAGAGTCGCCACCAGATTATCGGCGTCCTCGACCAAATCCATTGGCGGAGCCCAACCCGTGAAAAACTCCCCGTGCAATTCAGCCAATGGCTCGTCGAGAAGCCGATCGATCTCGTCCTGCAAATCACCAAATTCTCCAAACGGCCTGCTCGTCCACAAGCTCGGTCGGTTCAACGTTGTCAGTGTCATAAGCATCCTTTCTTTACGGTTGTTGCGCGTTCTATACCCACCTATAGCTATCAGGATGCCAACACTGCCTGATGAATCTCGCCGCAAATAAAGCGTTTATCGCGAATAGCTTAAAACACAAACCGTTCTTCGGGCATCCTCCCTATGGAGTGACCATGTGACACAGGCGAGGCAATGGGAGTGACACAAAAAGCGACATAATGTCACATGTGTTCCCTGCGCTCCGAGCGCGATCGGCAGAGATGTCACTAGCTGAAAGCCAATCCATCCTCTGCCTCCTGTTTCCTGCCTCCTCTTGTCTGCCACCCGCTTCCCGCCTCCTCTTCGCCCTTCACGGGCATTTACCCACGGTCGATGCTCTGTGGTTTCTGGTCTCTGGTCCTTGCTCAGTTACCCATGTTTTGTCCCGGTTTGGTTCCAGAGTGTGGGCTAGGTAACAGCCGCCGGGTATGTAGCTAGATCGAGTCAGGTGTTGATCGGCTGACTATGAGCCCTTCTGGTGGGTTTTATTTCCATTCTTCGGCGGGTTCTGAGACTTGGCCGTGGCACGTTGTTCGGCGAAGAATTGGCGGAGCAATTCTCTGCATTCGCGTTCAAGAACCTTGCCCGTGACCTCGCATCGGTGGTTTAGGCTCGGGAACTGGAGGAGGTTCATTGCGCTGCCGGCAGCGCCGGCCTTTGGGTCTGCGGCGCCAAAGACGACCCTGCGCAGCCGGGTATGAACAATCGCGCCAGCGCACATTGGGCACGGTTCTTTTGTCACGTACATTGTGCAGTCAGTCAACCGCCAATCGCCAACGGCTGCTTCTGCCTTGGTCAGAACCAACATTTCGGCGTGTGCGGTGGCGTCGTTAAGCAATTCGACCTGGTTCCAGGCACGAGCTATGATGCGCCCGTTGCGTTCGATGACGGCGCCGACCGGGACTTCACCGGCCTCGTAAGCTCGGCGCGCCTGCCGGAGCGCTTCAGTCATGTAGAACTCGTCGCTTTGGCGGTCTATGACATTCTTGTCTGCTCCAATCCTCATATCCTCACATTGGGTTCGACTCTTCGAGTACCCATTCGTTTGGACCGTTTGGCTGTGATCGGCAATGCGCTGCAAAAAAACCGCCACGATGCCGCCAGAACCACGGCCAAATCCGCTCCCGATCGGTCTGCGGCAATGCAAGCTTTCTTAGGGCTTTTCTCTGGAAAAAGGCAAACCGTCCCTCACGAATTGGCGGTGGAAGCCTCTTGAGCTTCCGCTTTACTTCGAACAAGAACATCAACCAATGGGCCTGGTTTTGGTAGCCGTACTCGCTGACTATTCCTGTGAGGTGCAGGTCTCTCGGCTTGATTACCACGCCGATCTCTTCGAACGCTTCTCTGCAGGCGCAGGCGTAGGGCGATTCGCCCGACGCAGTGTCAAGTTTGCCGCCGCACGGGCTCCATTGACCAAGGTTTGGTTCCTGTGCTCGTTCAAGAAGCAAAACTTCGTCCTGCTCATTGAAGCAGTATAGCAACGTCGAAATCTTGTAAGGCAGCGCCATGTCGCCCCAGTGAACCAACACTCCTCCCTCAATGCAAGCCGCACAAACCTTGGCGAGGCTCTACCTCAAACTGACCAGGCATGCGGTGCCATAATGCCGAGCGAGTACTCGCCGCTCTCGGTGCATTGTTCGCCTCGCTAACTCAGAAACCTCACCAGAATGAGACTTCGGGTGTATTTATCTGGCCAGGCGGTGAGATCTCCGGGCTGGATGCCTGCGCCTACGGTGCAGAGTTCAATACGGACAACAGCGCGCGAACAAATTCATCTGGGTTCTCTGGCGTGATCAGCCAGAGCCTGCCACCGACGCGCTCGATCCATACAAATCGATCCGTGCGCGTGATGTACATCCGAACCAATCCACGGCGCGTCGTCCAAAGCCAGCCGAATCCGCCCCAAAGCCCTCCGACACCAATCCGCAGGGCAAATCCAATCTCGCTCTGCAGCTCTCGCCTGTCCACAACTCGCGCGCTGGCGATGTCCTCTCGCGGGATCTCGCAATGTCTGAGCGGCCAAACCACGCGGATTCCTCCGCGATGAACGACGAACCGAATCGGCCTGAACCAAAGCCACACCAATGCGTACAGCCCGATCAAAAACGCGGCTGGCCAGGCGAGCATGCGTTTTCCCAGCAGGGCATAGACCACCAATACCGGTGGTAGTGCCAAAAGAAGAACTGTCAGCGCACGAATCAGAAGCGACATCCGTGCAACGTGGAAGCTCTTGACATTTGTCTCGTTACTCATGCGATGGTCGATCGTCCTAAACCGGGAATCTCACCACCTGACCAGACAAATACACCGAGAGTCTCATTCCGGTGAGATTTCCGGGCCAAGCCGGTTCTTGGAACACGCCCGACCGGCACGGCTCTTTGCGCCACGACACCAACGAACTTTCAGTTGATCGCGGATGTTGGTCGTTTCGCCCGTTCGAAACAAGGACGATTCTACCCTAACATGGCGAATCCGCGACCATGCTGTTCGTCCTTGTTTCGCGATGGCAACACGATCATCCCGTCTGCTAAAACCACAAGCAGAGCTTGTCTCAGACAGTGCAATCGCGGATATGATCCGACATGCAACGATCTGGCTCGACTTCAAGGCGCTGGTTAAACCGGACGGTGCTGGGAATCGGCCTCGCAAGCCTGTTCAGCGATTGGTCACATGAAATTGCGACCACCGTGTTGCCGGCTTTCCTTGCCACTATGGGCGTGGCAGCAGCATGGCTGGGCTTGATCGAAGGCGTTTCCGACGGTTTGTCCAGCTTTGCCAAAATGGCCAGCGGCTATTACACCGACAAGCTGCACAGGCGCAAACCCATTGCCGTCGCTGGTTATCTCGTTACCGCGCTTGGGACGGCGTCGTTTGGCATGGCGTCGGCAGCATGGCATGTGTTGATCTCGCGTGCGGCCGCATGGCTTGGACGGGGTGTGCGCACGCCGGTGCGTAAAGCATTGCTTGCCGCAGCAGTCACGCCCGAGACCTACGGACGCGCATTCGGGTTCGAGCGGATGATGGACACCTCTGGCGCAATTGTCGGTCCGGCGACGGCTTTCGCATTGTTGCCGCTGGTGCACCATCATTACCCGACGTTGTTCGCGCTCACGCTGATTCCCGGGCTACTGGCGGCGGGCTTTATCGCGTTTGCGGTCAAAGAGCGGGAACGCAGGCCAGTGCCGCACATTTCATTTACGCAACGACTGCGAATGTTGCCCGCGAACTACCGGCGGTTTCTCGTGGCGGTTGGATTGTTTGGCGCAGGCGATTTTGCACACTCGATGTTGATCCTGCTTGCGACGCAGAAGCTTGCCCCAACCATGGGCGTGTCCAAGGCTGCAAGCGTGGCGGCAGGATTGTACCTGCTGCACAATGTTTTCTATGCCGGATTCGCCTATCTGGCGGGCTGGCTGGCAGATCGGTTCGCAAAACCTGTCGTCCTTGCCACGGGCTACTCGGTGGCAGCGGTGATGGCGATGCTGGTCATTGTGTTGCCGGGAAACGTGTGGACCTTGGGCGCAGTGTTTATCCTTGGCGGAGTCTATCTCGGCATTGAAGAGACGCTTGAAGATTCCCTTTGCGCGGAGCTGGTGAGCGTGGAAAACCATGGGATGGGCTTTGGCGTATTGGCAACGGTGAACGGCATTGGCGACTTTGTGTCGAGCGTTGCCGTAGGCGCGTTGTGGACATCTTTTGGGACAGGTCCGGCTTTTGCGTACAGTGCGGTGCTGTTTGCGGCAGGCGCGGTGTTGGTCTCGCGTCTTAAGCCGGGAATCTCGCCAGCTTGAACGCATGGACATTCTTAGCGAGGCTTTGCCTCAGACTGATCAGCCGTGCGGTGGCATAGTGCCCAACTGGTATTCGCCGCTCTCGGTGCCTTGTCCGGCTTGCCGAAACGAGGCCGTTCCGCGGCCACTTCGTCCCTTGGCCATCGAATGCGCGGTTAAAAGATTTGGTTCAGCACATGCCGCCTGCCACTTAAGCACATCCAACAAGTACGCAAATAAAGTGCCAGGCTCGTTATCTGGGTTTCGCCCGCCAATAGAGTGCCAGGCTTGTTGTTTGGATTTTTTCAAACTGGGAAAGCACAATCACCTGCGGCTTGGAGGGCTGTTGTTCTCGGGATTTCCCCGGGAGCTGCATCGGGATGGTGACACACTCCCACGAGAAAGCCCCGCACTTCACCAGGGAACCCTGCTGACACCTTGGCCCCGTTTGACTCCCGGAGCGTGTTGTGCGATTTTACCCCCAAATAGAGGGACAGACACGTTATTTGGGCGCCCGGGGTTCTGACCCGGACCTGCCCAACCAGTCGGCCAATGGGAGGCACGGCTGCGTGCCTGTCGCTCTGTTGCAAGGAGAACAACAATACAAATCAAGGAGGTTGTAATGAGACTGCCCAGAATCAAACTTCAGGGTAAAACC
>JAAYVR010000279.1 GCA_012517065.1 Verrucomicrobiota bacterium
TGTTGAGAACGTTTAACGTACAACGCTCAACGTGCAACGTTCAGAGGCATTACTGCTCGATGAATGCTCGTTTCAAAGCCGCCTAAAGGCTGGACCTAACGGCTGTGGGCGCAGCATCGCCCAAGGTGCAGAGCAACCCATCGCCATTAGAGTTCCGCGTTTACGCCGAAAACTGAAAGCTTTCCGGTCCTGACTGTGGTACCCCAGCGCTTTGCGCATGAGCTAAGGAGCCGCCTACGGCGTTTCAAGCCAACTACGTGTCTGTCCCCATATTCCGGCCGCATCAACACGACACCCGGTCGTGCGACTTGTTTCGGTCAAACAAATCCTGCGCACGAACGTTCACCGGCTGGGGGCGGGCAAGAATGCCCGCGCTCCTGCCGGCGCGTTGGAGAAAACACCGGCCGGCGATAAAACCCAAACAATGAGCCTGTCCCCCTATTTGGGTCCACACCCCAACAACGAGCCTGTCACCCTATTTGGGTCGTCAGCCCATTTGTGTCCTTCTTGGGCGGGCGTGGGTGAAAGTCGGCATGTACTGAATCAATTCATTTGCCGCCGTAATCGGTTGCCAAGGGACTGGGTGGCCGCGGACCTGCAACGTCTTGGCGAGGCAAGCAAAACACCGAGAACGGCGAGTACCCATCAGGCACTGTGGCACCGCATGCTGGGTCGGTCTGAGGCCGAGCCTCGCTGAACTACGAAAGCACTTCGGCCAGAGTTTTCGCCGCCATGTCAGCCCGGTAAACGCGCAGTTTGTCGCGCAGCTCGGGCCGTTTTCGGGCGAGTATTGCTACTGCGAATAAAGCAGCGTTAAGTGCGCCGGGTTTGCCAATCGCGAATGTGCCGACAGGAATTCCGCCCGGCATTTGAACGGTCGATAGCAGAGAGTCGAGGCCTTTGAGCGAAGCGCTTTCCATGGGCACACCAAGCACGGGCAACAACGTGTGAGCAGCCGCGACACCGGCAAGATGTGCTGCGCCCCCTGCAGCAGCAATGATGACTTCAAATCCGCGTTCTTCCGCTTTCGAGATGTACTCTGCTGTTTGATGCGGTGTTCTATGGGCTGAAAGCACGCGGCACTCGTTTGGCACGCCAAACTGGTTCAGCAAGTCACGAGCGTGCCGCATCACTTCCCAGTCGCTTTTGCTTCCCATGATTATTGCCACGATCGGCGATTCACCGGTGTTCATAGCTCAAGATGTGAATGTGAGTTCTGCTGCGGCCGAATGCGCGTTTTTGCCGATTGGATTTGCCCGGCTCGTGTGACCGTCATTGCAAAGTTTCACCCCGCAGATCACAAGCGAACTTCGTCATCAGTGGTTTCAGTTTGAACGGGGCCGCCCCGGTCAAGGCCGCTGAATAGATACAGCCACGTGTAAAACGCGACCGCCAGCATCGCGCACAACAAATAGAAAAACCAGTTGAACATCTTCCGAAATCCAAGATAGAGGAGCCGGTCAAAGCAATAAAGCGCAACAAAAGCCATTACAACGCCGATCAAAATCCGCCCCCACTTCTTGCCCGTGTAAAACCCCCACGCAGCCGTAATCAGTATAATGCCCGCCACGACCGGCACCGGAGCGAGTTTTGTCAGCCGCACATCCCGCCACAAGATCAGACCAATGCTGGCAAGGCCGACCGCAACCCAAAAAAGGCCCAGAACAACCCGATTCCAGTAAACTATCCGGCCGGTCTTGGAAGTCTCGTTCATGGGTCTTTGAATCCCTCGGCAAGTTTCACACTGGCAGTCTGCGATCCGACTGCAGCAAGGATCGCGGGCCGGTGTTGGCGCGCTTCAACGCTACCGATGTCGCAGCTCGCAATCCCTGCATTGCTCCATCGCATGCGCAATGCAATTACCACGAACTGCCCGGGCTCGGCAATTACAAACAGGCACTGGACAATCGTCCCGAAGTGAGGCAAGCATTGCAAAGCAATGAAACGAGCTGCATGGCTGCTTGCGATGGGTATGGCCTGCGGCGCCGCATCACTAAATTGTCTGCACGCCGCCATGCCAACACAGCCCAATATAGTATTCATCCTCGCCGATGATCTCGGCTACGGTGATGTGGGTTGCTACGGCCAGGAAAACATTCGGACGCCAAACATAGACCGACTCGCCACCACAGGAATGCGATTCACCCGGGCCTACGCTGGCTCGACTGTTTGCGCACCGTCGCGATGCGTCCTAATGACGGGTCTGCACACCGGTCATTGCCGGGTCCGCGGCAACGGGGGCCAAACACCACTCGCCCAATCATTGCGCCCGCAAGATGTCACCGTCGCCAGCATCCTGAAAAAGGCCGGATATACAACTGGCTTGTTCGGGAAATGGGGGCTGGGCGATGCCGGCGCGCAGGAAGTCGGGTTGCCACGCCGTCAAGGATTCGACTATTTCTTTGGTTACCTCAACCAGACACACGCACACAATTATTACCCAACCTTCCTCTGGCGCAACGAGGAGAAAGTCCCCCTCCGAAATGTCGTCCCAAACGAACTCCCCAATGGCGCAGGCGTCGCCTCGGTTCGCGTCGATTACAGCCCCGATTTGATCACCGACGAAGCGCTGGCATTCATCCGACGATCTGCGGATAAACCTTTCTTCCTCTATTTCGCCCCGACATTGCCGCACGCAAACAACGAAGCCCGCAACCGCGGTCTCGAAGTGCCTGATTATGGAGAGTATTCATCCCGCGATTGGCCCGACCCCGAAAAAGGGTTCGCCGCAATGGTCACCAGGCTCGACCGCGATGTCGGCCGCATAATGAATCTTCTGCGCGAACTTAACATCGAAAGCCGGACATTGGTGGTTTTCACGTCGGACAACGGCCCACACAAGGAAGGCGGCCGTGACCCTGGTTTTCATCGTTCCAGCGGACCATTGCGCGGGATCAAACGCGACCTCTACGAAGGCGGAATCCGTGTCCCATTCGTTGTTTCTTGGCCGGGTGTTGTGCCGACCGGCACGATTTCGCACGAGGTTGTCTGGTTCCCGGACTTTCTGCCAACCGCAGCCGCATTGGCCGGCGCCCGACCGCCCGACCGCCTCGACGGCGTGAGCTTGCTCCCGGTCCTACGCAAAGCCACAGCAACACTCGACCGGCGCGCGCCTCTCTACTGGGAGTTTCACGAGGGCGGTTTCAAACAGGCCGTTCTCTACAAGGACTGGAAACTGGTCAGCCTCGACCCCGACCTGCCGCCCGAGCTGTACGATCTCGGCAATGACCCCGGTGAGAAGAATAATATCGCAGACCAAAACCGCCAAATCGTCTCGAGCCTCCGTATAATGCTCGACCACGCCAGAACAGACTCACCCGACTGGCCAATCAAAACCCGGGCTCAACGAAATCAACCCGCCGCAAATCAGACTCGTTGGAAACCAGACGCACCAAAGTCGTCTTCGCCCTGAAGGTGCGGAAGTCGGAAAGAGGAGCCCGGGCCCGGTGGTCGGCGGTCCCACGTGCATCTGCCATACACTCTTTCATTCCTCCCCGTTGAACGTTGCACGTTGAAAGCTGCACGTTGAACGTTGCGCGTTGCACGTTCCTGATCAGCATGCAAGCCAGCGGGTTCTGTTGATAACGCTCGACTTCGAACGCTCAGCACGCAACGTGCAACCGGCCACCGGTCTTTGGGATGATAATTCAAACTTTGAGCCTGGCACTCTATTCATTCATTCCAATCCTTGTCGCCGGCTTTGTCGTCGCCTTTCGAGACAGAGTGGACTAGTCAGACGCCTCTGAGCTGACGCCTGAGCATGTCGAGCGCCTGCTGCGATGTCACCTGTTTGAACGTGTCGCGATCGAACTGGTTCAGTTGACGGACGACGATTGTGCTCCGATCAGATGCCAGAGCAATGAAGACAGTCCCAACTGGCTTGGCCGGTGTGCCGCCGCTCGGACCCGCAATGCCGGTGGTCGCAAGCGCGTAATCGGCGCCAAACCGTTTTCGAGCGCCTTCTGCCATCTCGCGTGCGGTTTGTTCGCTGACAGCCCCGTGAACTTGCAGGGTCTCAGCCTGTACACCGAGAACCATTTTCTTGAGTTCGTTGCTGTACGTTACTGCGCCACCGAGAAACACCGCCGATGCCCCTGGTACGTCCGTCAGGCGATTCGCAATCCGGCCGCCCGTGCATGACTCGGCCGTGACAACCGTCTTGCCCAGCCGCGCCAATTCCCGCACGACCACATCTTCGAGTCGTTCGTCGCCGCTCCCGTAAACATGTTCGCCCGCAAGACCCACCACAATCTTCTCTGCCTCTGCCACGGTCAGCGCCGCATTTTCGCCCCTTGCGCTCAAACGCACATCCACTTCGCCCGGCCTTGAACAATAACCAACTTCGAGCCCCGCCCTGACAAGGTCTGACAATGGGCCGATTAACAACGATTGCATGATGGACTCCGGAATGCCGATTGTGCGAATTGTCCGGCAAACAAATGGCGCCGGCTGTTTGAAACTCCGCATCAGCCATGGCAAAACCTGGTCATCGAACATCGGACGCAATTCGCGCGGCGGTCCCGGCAACATCACAAGCCACACACTGGCCATGGCCGCACCGTGAGGACGCGAAACTTCAATGATCAGGCCCGGCGCTGTCCCATGCGAATTTGGCAAAACAATCGCGTGTTCGGGCACAAGCGCCTGATTTCGCGTGCCGGGGGGACATGGCCGGTTTCGCGACGCAAACCAATTCTCGATATGTTCGAGCACAGACGCGTTTTCAATCAGGCTTTGCCCGGCGAGATTTGCCACCACTTGACGTGTCATGTCGTCTGATGTGGGGCCGAGCCCGCCCGTGCAGATGACAACGTCGGCCCGGCTTATCGCGTCGCGCAGTGCGGACTCGATCGCTTCAGGCGTATCCGCGATTGCGGATTGGCGGCTGACGATGTAACCCTTTTCCGCAAGGCGTCGGCACAGGAAATACTCGTGCGTGTTCAGCACCTCTCCGAGCATCAGCTCGGTGCCCGTGTTGATGATCTCGATGTTCACTCCGCGACCTATGACAGTTTTTTGGTTTTCAGGAAAGCCCGGAAGTGCTATGTATAGATGCATTGCGCGTCCGTAGCTCAATTGGATAGAGCTTCTGACTTCGGATCAGAAGGTTGCAGGTTCAAGTCCTGCCGGACGCGCCATGTCTTAAGCATCTGTCTTACAAGACTTTGTGACTCTCACCTGCGCGCCGGTGAGACACGAGAAACAAATTGTCTGTCCACTTTCTGTCCACCCTTTTGGCGCTCCCAAAGGCTTTTTCTGGCCCGTCCGCGCTCCGAGCAACCTGCGCGTGCAACCGGCGTCGCTGTCCGCCGGTGACAGCCAGCAATTGAAGCTTGGCGTTGCCACCGGACACCGTCCGCGCTGGACACGCCACCCAGTCACACCCCCCCTGCCAGAATACCCCTTCCTTTTGGCAAGGAGGCCACATGAAACGAGTTTGGGGAGTCAGGGATGCTCGAACCACGTCAGCATACCGGCCGGCCGCATTGGCGCTCAGACGCTGCCCAGCCCGGCGCAGCCGGAACCAAAGTTGACTGACGGGCATACCCCCCGCGGCTCTTGCACCACCCGGACCTTCAGTCACGCCGGGCTGGGGAATATGCCCTGCGACTCCGTCGCAAGGAAGAGCCCTGATCTCGATGGTTTCTCACGCGCTGCTGCGAATGCGTTGGGCGTTGGTCGGCGCGAAGCGCTTGGAGTGCGGCAGCTTGCTGCCGCTTTGTTTTTGCGCACAACCAACGTGCTTGGAACCGGATCGGCATGAAGCCGAAAACAACGTGTCTGTCCCCATATCGCGACGCTTAAAGCAAAGGTTTTGCATGCGAAATGAGTCGGAAAGCCGTAAAGGCCGTACGATGGAGAAGGCTTGACCGCGAAAGCCGGAGGCCGGTAGGCTCCGCAACGGAACTTGGAGAGAGTCATGGAATTCGAGCAAACGGTGAGAACGTCGTGTGTTTGCACTTCTGACACAGCTTCACACTTGGACGGAAGGAGGTTGCTGTTGTCCACCCCGCAGTCGCGCCAGCCGATCTCCTGGTTGGCAAAGGTGTTGTCCACTTTGCGGACTTTGGGCCTCGTAATCTCAGGTGTAGTGTTAGCGACGCCGATGATTGGGCAACAGGTTGCGGTGCAATGGAATTTCAACGACACCAACTCGTATGCGGCATCTGCCGGCACTGGGACGTATTCCCTGCTCGGGGGTGTCAGCGCCGAATTCTTCGGGGGGAGCCAAACTGACCCCGTGCCGCCAGCCTCGAACTTTGCCTTGAGTCTCACGAGTTTTCCCGCACAGGGCGCCGCCGCGAAAACGGCGGGCGTTGGATTCTCGTGTGATGCGCGCTGGTGGCGGGACCTCCGCCTTACGTTTGATTTCCGCGGTTCTCCGGCGGCAAGTGGCACAATCGCGGTTCTGTGCAGCACAAACGGCACTGATTTCTTTGACGCCGGCAGCTTTTCAATTACTACGGCGGACGTCTTTCTGACGGGGCTCACGCTGGACCTTGCGCCACACCCTGAGCTTAACCACACACCAGGATTGGACATTCGCCTTGTCTCGGATTTTGGGCCCGGAACCGGCTCGTACCGTCCGATTCAGGCTGGCGCCTCATATTCGCCCACTGGAAGATGGCGATTGGACATGGTGACTTTGTCCGGAACACCTGAGCCTCCAAGGATGATCGTCCAGCCACAGGGCCGCATACTTTCAATTCCTGAGCCGGTGACTTTGAGCGTGGTTGCGGAGGGCATATTGCCGCTGGCCTACCAGTGGAAGCACTGTGGTACAAACTTGCCCGGCGCGACACAAGCCGAGCTGCTCATTTCCAACCCCTCTGCCACTGACCTTGGCGAATACCAGGTTGTTGTCTCCAACATTGGTGGTGAATGTGAGAGTGACGTGGTGTCCTTGACAGGAAGCAAACCGCAAATCCTGAATCAGCCGAAAGGGCAGATCATCGACGGCGCAAGACCTGTCATCCTGGAGGTCACGGCCACCGGGATCGGGCCCCTGGCTTACGAGTGGTTTCACTGCTCGACAAACTTGCCGGGTCAGAATGGCCCGACACTGAGTATCATGGAACCGACTTCATCAGACCTTGGACCGTACTACGTCGAAGTGACAAACGCTGGAGGGACAATTGCAAGCGACGAGGCTGTGCTGAGTGCCGCAGCGCCGCTGATCATTTCAGGCCCGAAAAGTTGCGCACTCACCGAAGGCGCATTTCTGAAGCTCGAGTGCGTTTCTACTGGCCTGCTGCCGCTTCAGTACCAGTGGTTCCACCACGGATCGAGCTTGAATGGCGCCACCCAGCCGGTTCTCGTCTTTACAAATGTTTCGCTGGCAGATGCGGGCGATTACTTTGTGGTTGTCAGCAACGCGGGAGGTTCTGCCACAAGCGCGGTCGCAACCGTGACCGTCCATGCAGCACCATCCAAAGTGAACATCAGCCAAGTGCGAGGAACGTTGGATGCCCAAACCCTCGACGTAACAGACACCAACAGCTTGTTTACTGTGGAAGGTGTTGTGGTCTCGCACTGCAATCTTACACAAAAACCTGATATGCTTTTCTTCCTTCAAGACCAAACCAGTGGACTAGCAGTGTGGTGGGACGATGGAGCAAACGTGTTCGAGGTTGATGCCGGAGATCTTGTCCGGGTTACCGGCAGACTAACGAATATTGATGGTCTTCTTGTATTAAATGCTTCGGTTGGCGACGCTGCGACTGCTGTTGTCCGTCTGGATACTACCCAGCCTTTGCCTTCGGCCGTGGTGCTTGACTTGGCCGCGTTACCGAGCCCGGCTGGGTTGGACATGCTTGAAGGGGGGCTGGTGGTGATCTCAAACGTTGTTATGGACACTGGTCTGAGAACTTTCCCGACCACTACGCGTGAATTTGTGATTGCAGATTTTGACGGCGACGTATTCATGCTTGTGGCCCACGAGTTGACAGACGTCGCCGGAAAACCATTGCCAGAAAAGCCGTTCACGGTTACTGGCATTTTGTTCCAACAAGACACGCAAAGTCCATATACGAACTCTTTCTGTGTTCTGCCAACAAGGTACTCTGACATAGTGCAGAACGACGGCTTTCCACTGTTCGATCAACCGATAGTCGATCGCCGGGAAGCGCCGAACGGCACACCGAGACAGTTAAGTACCAGCCCGGACACTGCGTTCTCTTGGGAATGGCGCGTGGTATTACAACCTGCTGAATCCATCGCGGAAATCAACCAGCCTGCAACCAGGACACCCACGTTTACCCCGGATGTGCCAGGGCTGTATGCTCTCTACCTGAGAACGCGCTACGGTTCTGGTAGCAACGGTGTCGGTATTGTGGAGATCAGGTCCCTTACTAATCAGCCGCCGATCATTGCAGGACCAACTCATGTGACAGTGAGCGAATCTGATTTTTACATGCCGTGCCACTCAATCGAAAGAATTCTGTGTGAGGTGAGTGCGTCTGATCCAGACCCGCTGCCGAACCAGTTCTTTCCACTTGTTTGGGATGTGCAAAGCCCAATAGGTTATGCAATGGTAAGCGGGGATACATGCACACTATATGCATCCGCAGGCCCTTTGAGACCACAGTGTTGGACAGATTACGAAGATTGGTTGGCAGTCGGACTTATGGAGGACTACGGGGGTGCAACTTATCAAGCTGTTTTCTCGGTGACAGATAATGGGCTGCCGCCGGAAACAAGCACCCATGTGGTCGAAATTACGGTTCTCGAGGACAATGTCCCTCCGTATGCTCCATCGACCACGTGGTACTTTTTGGAAGGCGTTGAAAACCAAGCTACACTCGAAGCGTTGGACTTAGATACTCCAGCGCAAACCCTCGCATACTATTTTCCTTGGGGATACGACCAGATGCTTACAGGGCCAGTTTATTTTGACTCATCGACGGGAACATTGCGGTGGACTCCCTCGGAGGCCTGTAACCAAGAGTTTCCTGATGGCCTCGGTTCAATGCCCTATTTCGTGTCGGACCCACAAGGAGGCCAAGCTATGGGAAATGTGTATATCATAGTTCGCGAGGTGAACAGTCCGCCACAGATTGAGCCTATCGACGATCTCCGCATTGTCGAAAGACAGACATTACTTCAGGAATTGGAAGTATGGGATCCTGACCTTCCAACAAATCGTGTGACTATCTCCTTGAAGACTGCGCCACCGGGAATGCAGCTTGACCCGACCACGCACGTACTGTCGTGGACACCAGGCGAAGTTAATGGCGGTACCACTAACCTAGTTATTGTTGAAGCAGTGGACGACGGTGTTCCCCCTCTCTCAACCAACATGAGTTTTCGAATCGTTGTCGAGAAGGTGAACGAAGCACCGAGGCTCGAAGACCCCGGAACAAGGTTTGTGAACGAGTTTGAGCAGTTTGCTTTGAAGCTCTTCGCCACGGATGATGATCTGCCACCGAATGAACTCACTTTCGTTCTCCTTGACGGGCCGACCGGGTTGACTCTTGACCCCGTGACAGGCGTTGCGACCTGGCAACCCGGCGAAGATCAGGGCGGAGGCACCTACACAATTAGTGTCATGGTCACCGACGACGGTGTGCCGCCGCTGAGTGACACGAAAAGTTTCCAAGTGATCGTGAATGAGGTTAATGCCCCGCCCGTGCTTTCTGCCATTGCTGATCGGACTATCGATGTTGGCCAAACGGTCTCTGTTTTCTGCGTGGCTGTTGATCCGGATATTCCTGTCAACACATTGACATGGCAACTGGTCGAGGGGTCCACTGGCGCGACCATCAATGCAGCGACAGGCGAGCTGACCTGGACATCGGAACAGTCCCACGCAGGCCAAACATTCCGGTTCACAGTCCGGGTCACTGACAATGGCACGCCGCCGCTCAGCGATCAGACCAGTTTCCAGGTCAGCGTCAACCCGGTACCTGCGCCCGATCCGACGGGTATTCAATGGGCACTGGTGCCAAGCCCGTACACTGGCCGTCTCTGGGGGGTTGAGTACGGTGCGGGCTTGTTTGTTGCAGTTGGCGCCACCGGGACGGTTCTCACCTCGCCTGACGGTCTGACTTGGACTCAGCGGGCCACACCGACGACTGAAACTCTCTGGGGTTTGAAGTACGGGTGTGGCAGGTTCGTCGTTGCTGGCCACAACGGTGTGATTCTGACCTCGACCAACGGTATCGACTGGGAATCGAGCGCGTCGGGTGTAACAGCCCATCTGACGGATGTGGCTTTTGCGGGCGAGACATGTGTTGTTGTCGGCAACTTCAATACAATCCTTACTTCCCTGTGCGGCGAAGGTCCATGGACAGTGCAACCAGTGAACACAACGAATCACTTCCAGGACGTGACTTACGGGGGCGGCTATTTCGTGGCTTCCGGCACGGCAGGGTTGATTGCGACGTCTCCGGACGGCCTCACTTGGACGGTTGGGGACTCGGGCACAACCAATGGCGTGCCGATGACCGCCTACGGCAACGGGGTTTGGGTCGTGGGCGGTGAAAAAGGCATTTTGTTGAAGTCAACCAACTTGGTCGAATGGGAACAGGTGCCATCCGGCGTGGATTGTCTTTTGGCCGGTGCAAGCCATGCAAACGGGCGGTTTGTTGTTGTCGGAGGCGTCAAGAGCGGGATGTCCGGCGGGGTCGTTTTGGTCTCGACCAATGGTCTTGACTGGCTGCGTGAGGAGGCCGAGGTGTTTCCAATGCTGCAGGACGTGGCTTATGGTGCAGGGATTTGGGTAGCGGTGGGTGAGAATGGGGGCATTTTGCGGTCGGTGCAATTGTTCCCTCCGTGGGCGCTGGACATCGCAGTGGCCGGAGGCGGAACCGTTGTGCGCAGTCCTGATTCGACCCTCTACGACGATGGGCAGACTGTGACCCTGACCGCGGTGCCGGATTTGAATTGGCGGTTCACGGGATGGTCGGGCGATGCATCCGGATCTGACAACCCGTTGACTGTCGTGATGAATACGAACAAGACCGTTCGCGCGATGTTCTCTCCGACCGGGCCAACGTATCAGCTCGCCGTTGAGACGTGGGGTTCCGGGCATGTCGATGTAACGCCTCTGAAGCAGTCTTATCAGGCCGGTGAAACGGTCCACTTAAAAGCGGTACCAGCAGAAGGTTGGGCGTTCTGTGGTTGGTTGCGCGGTGTTGACCAGGTCGAAGTCGCGGAAACCGATTTGACGATGAACTCCGATAAGACTGTTGCAGCGAGTTTCGGGGCCCCGCCACTGTTTTACCCGCCCGAGTTTTCCGGCGATTGCACGGTTGATGATCAAGGAAATTGTGTGACATCCGAGAATTCGCCTGTGCGCGTTCGCCTGATAGCAGAGAAACAGGGCAAGACCCCCTATGATGAGCCGGCCAATTTCGTGAGGATTGATCTGCTGCCAGGTGCGCCGGCAAACATGGCCTTGGCTGAAAGCGGTGACTTGGGAGATGGCAGGTGGTTTGCCGATGTGGTGTGGACCCCAACCGAAGAACAGGGACCGGGAGTTTACACAGTTTCAGCCGAAGCCTCAGCCTGCGGCGGCAACACGATCAAGTCTTTCACGATTATTGTTAACGAGGTTAACAGCGCGCCTGTATTAGCCAGTGTGGGCATTTATGGCGTCGGTGAAGGCCGACCTCTGACTGTTTACTTGAGGGCGACCGACCCTGACATCCCCAAGCAAAACTTGACCTTCGGTTTGGAAAACGGCCCGAGGGGCGCCACAGTTGATCCAACCACGGGCTTTCTCAGTTGGACACCGGGCGAAGATCAAGGCCCCGGCGAGTATGCAATGACAGTTGTGGTTACTGACGACGGGCATCCGGCTTTGAGTGACAGGAAAACATTGCGCGTGACCGTGAACGAGGTGAACAGCCCGCCACTTCTCGCCAGCGTTGCTGACAAAACCGTCAACGAGGGCGAGCTGGTTTTGTTCACAGCGCAGGCTACAGATTCTGATGTCCCCCTGAATCGCCTGACTTACTCACTTGCTCCTGATGCTCCAGAAGGAGCGACCATTGACAGCAACACCGGGGCATTTTACTGGCGGCCCAGCGAAGCTCAAGGGCCGGGAACTTACATGATCACAGTACGTGTGACGGACGACGGTTCTCCCGCACTGTCGAACACCGCGACGTTTAAGACCACAGTTCTGGAAGTGAACGAAAAACCCGTCCTCTCCCCGGTCGGAACCCAGTACGTCGAGGTTGGGGAGACACTGACGGTTCATTTGACAGCCAAAGACAATGATCTGCCGCCGAACAACTTGAGTTATTCATTCGCAACGACCGAACCTTCGGGGGCAACTCTGGATGCGCTGACAGGTGTATTAACATGGACGCCGACCTCGGCGTTTGCATCTACCACCAACAGGTTCACCGTGCGGGTGAGGGACGACGGTGTTCCTGAACTCGCTGACACCGTGAGCTTCGATGTGGTTGTCGGACCCAATCGATCCATCCGCATTACTGCTCTGGATTCGCAGAACGGCCAGTTCGTGTTGCAGGTGGTGTGTGACCGGGGCAGAACACTATTTGTCGAGGCCTCGGCCGACCTTGTTCACTGGTCACTTCTGACCACGATCATAGGAACTGGTGCGCCGGTGGAGATCGAAGACCTGATTGTGCCGGGCCAGCAGTGCCGGTTTTACCGCGTTGTGGCACCGTGAAGTATTCCCTCCCGGCACGTGAACTGCCTCGTCGAGTTGTAAGCGCAGCCGAGGTGCGCACCTTTGTCGGAAGGCGAATCGTGATGTCCAGCATCGAGCCGAACTTAACACTGTTCGGGTAGGCGATTTATGGGGACAGACACGTTGTTTGGGCATAGAAACAAAGCGGCAGCAAGCTGCCGCACTCCAAACGCTTCGCGCCTTCCAACGCGCACTGCATCCACTGCATCCGCGGTAGCGCCTGAGAAACCATTTGGATCAGCGGCACGATCCAATGGAGCCATATGGGGACAAACACTTTGTTTGGGCATCCCGGCCGGTGAATGTTCGGGCGCCGAATTTGCCGTCATCTAAACGGGGCATAGGGTCGGTCGTCGGGTTGATGCGGCCGAGGACGGCCGCGCTCCCGACGGTCGGTGTTTCCTCCAACGCGTCGGCAGGAGCGCGGCGATTCTTCGCCGCACCCAGCCGGTGCATTTTCGGTCGTCCGATTTACGTAACCGAAACGTGTCCTATGATCGGTCGTCGAGCTGACGGCCGAAATATGGGGACAGACACGTTTTTTGGGCATAGAAACAAAGCGGCAGCAAGCTGCCGCACTCCAAACGCTTCGCGCCTGCCAACGCGCACTGCATCGGCGGCAGCGCGTGAGAAACCATTGGGATCAGCGCGCCTTTCCTTGCGACGGAGTCGCAGGGCATATCCCCCGGCCTGGCGTGGCTGAAGGTCCGGGGGTGCAAGAGCCGGGGGACGATGCCCGTCGGGCGGCTTTGGTTCCGGTTACGCCGGGCTGGAAAGTATGCGGTCCAAGCAATGCCGAGCACAAGCCGACCATGGCGGTTGTCACCAGTTCTTGGCGAGGGTGTCTCGCAGCCGGGCGATGTGTGCGATCTCATAATGCCTCGGGCGAAACGTGAAATGCGCCGGCTCGCTGAAGGGCATCCATTTGTGCATTGCATCCGCAGAGCCGTTGGCTTCAGAATCCCGCTGGTTTTGATGAGCTCGAAGTTGCGAAAAATCGAAATCTACGACACAACCCTGCGAGATGGCAGTCAGGGCGAAGGCGTCAACTTTTCTGTCCCTGACAAGCTTCGAATTGCGGAGCGACTGGATGCATTTGGGATTCGCTATATAGAAGGCGGGTGGCCCGGTAGCAATCCGCGCGACATGGAGTTTTTCCGGCTTGTTGCCCGGCGCCGTTTCAAGTCGGCTCAGGTGGCCGCTTTCAGCATGACACGTCACAAGAACACACCCGTCGATAAGGACACACAGATGCGCCAGTTGCTTGCCGCAGAAACGCCGGTTGTCACCCTCGTAGGCAAGACATGGCTGCTCCACGTGCACGAGGTAATCCGAACGTCACCAGAAGAAAACCTCCGCATGATAAACGACAGCATCCGGTACATGAAAGCCCATGGCAAACGGGTCTTTTACGATGCCGAACATGCGTTTGACGGTTACCGCGACAACCCCGAGTACGCGCTGGCAACATGGCTGGAAGCTGAAAAGGCCGGCGCGGATTGCATAGTCTTGTGCGATACAAACGGTGGCGTGCTGCCACAGGAAATCGCCAATGTCACCGCACTGGCGGTGAAGAAACTGAAGGTGCCAGTCGGTATCCACACACATAACGACTGCGGCCTCGCAGTGGCAAATGCTCTGGCCGCGGTGGAAGCCGGTGCCGTTCAGGTACAGGGCACGATCAATGGATACGGCGAACGGACCGGCAACTGCAATCTGACCACTCTGATCCCAATCCTTCAACTCAAGATGGGGCTCAGTTGTGTGCCCAAAAGCTCAATGCCGAAGCTCAGGGAATTGTCGCTGTTTCTTGACGAGACGGCGAATTTGAAGCCGGACCCTCGGCAACCGTGGGTTGGCGCCAATGCATTCGCACACAAGGGCGGCATGCACGTGCACGCTGTCGAAAGAGTCGTGTCCAGTTACGAACACAGTCCGCCTGAAGCCGTCGGAAACGTGCGGCGGGTCCTGGTCAGCGACATGTCCGGCCGCTCAAATCTCCTTGTCAAGGCGCGCGAGCTCGGTGTTCGGCTTGATCCAAATGCTCCGCAGACGCGCGACATTCTCGATCGCGTCAAGGAACTTGAAAGCAAGGGGTACGAATTCGAGGCGGCCGAGGCATCTCTAACATTACTGATGCGTGGCATGCTTGGGCAGGGACGAAAGCTCCCCTTTGTTCTCGAAGGCTATCACGTTTCGATGCGCAGCAACGGCAAAGGATCAATTTGCGAAGCAACGGTGAAACTTCGCGTTGGCGCAAAGGAAGCGCACACAGTCGCCGAGGGCGACGGACCCGTAAACGCCCTCGACGGAGCATTGCGATCAGCCCTCGTGAGGTTCTTTCCAAAACTCCGCCGAGTGCAGTTGATCGATTACAAGGTGCGAATCATCGACAGCGGCTCGGGCACGGCCGCCAAAACCCGGGTCTTGATCACCAGCAGCGACGGAAAGCGCGAATGGGGGACTGTGGGTGTCAGTGAGAACATTATAACCGCTTCGCTCCAAGCATTGGTTGACAGCATCGAATTCGCCCTCTTGAAGCAGTGAGGAGTTCCGCGCTGATGAGTGCGCTGCTAACCCGGAAACCTCACCGGAGCGCGGTGTGTCTAGACCCGGCGTTATGGTTCGACAGACGGACCGCAATAACCGCAGACACCCATGCGCGGAGAATTGACGACCGGCATGAGCATATCGTCGCCACACGGATGAGCGGCGGCGCAGGCATCGCAGAATGTGCTGTCGCGGTTGGTGGCATAGCACTCGGCGCACACGGTTGTGGCTGGCTTGTCGCATAATGCACACCGGATGTCGGGTGGTTCATTGCGCGCCAGCAGACGGATTTTGGCCTTCGAGGACGAGGCCGGCCATTCGTCAACCACTCTGAGCGACAGGTGTGTTGTGGAACCAAAATCATATTCGTATTTGAATTTGATCCCTGGTTCGAATTTGCTGCCAACCCGCGCGCGCATCAGCCGCTCTTGCTCTTCGATGTCGTCCTCCCAGTCGAGTCTTGCGGCCCCGGCCAGTATTTGTTTGAACTCGTAATCCGAGGACACCTTGGGGCTGGGTTCTCTGGGAAAAGTAAAAGCGCTCAAATGGTAGCAACACTCAAGCCAGATGTTGCGCAGCACACCGTCCAACAAGCGGAAAGTGACATTGGCGGGGACCTCCATATGTAACCAGTAGCGGGGATCGTACGTGGCCGTGACGACGAGGTAGAAGGCACGAACTGGTTTGCCCTTTTTTGCGGGAGCAGCCTCAGCGTGACTCCTGACACAGGCTTGGAGGTGTTTGGTCATTTGCGCTTTGCCGAAGAGCCGGCCACAAAGCCGGCATTTTCCTGATGAAACAATTCTGCTCATTGTGTTTTTATGTTGGCTGTTTGGTTCACTCTCACTATTACAGGCACCAAGGTAGGGGAACATTCTGCTTTGGGCATCCTGTACTTTGGAAAAGCATGCTTTATGGTCTCGCCAAACCTGCGCGCTCCAGTTCTGCATACAATTCCGCATCCAAATGCACAATATAATGGAAATTTCCGTCGCCACAGCGGGTCCGCAGTTGCTTCATAATTCGGACGCACGTCCGAGGCGATTCATGCGGACCTTGTACGTAAAGTGGTTTTCCATTGCTGCCGTACGTGAAGGAGGCAGTCGAGTCAGCGGCTTTTATGCCACCGAAAACGCGGCAGGCCCTCTTGTAATCCGGATGGGGGGCGAACCCCAGGTCTTCTGCGTACGCAACGGCACCCTCGACGAGTTTGCGCGCCGATGGCGGGTCGATCGACTTGCGGTTCTCAGTAGGCAGAATCTGGTCGAGCATTCTGCTTTCATACTCTAATAGGCTCACACGTGTGTAAAACGCGCTCTTCACTCCAAGACAGTGCACATCTACCAAAAACACGCCCACCTCGACCTCTCCGTTCCCACGAAACCTTGCGACCACTACGCTGCCGAGACCAACGTCGAACATGTCGGCGCTCAAGAATGCTTCCGTCTCTCGTTTCATACAGTCTCATTTTGCCCTGCTGAAACTTTGACGTCACGCACGATTTCAAGTTGATCCCGGGGCGGTGCGCCGGCGCTGGTGTGCGCGTCGCCGTTGGCGCTTCGATGACCGACCAAGACAACCACGTTGTGCACGGCAGCGTAGTTCATTGTTCCAGCCATTAACGCCCCTGACCGTGTTCCAGACCGTCGGTGTTCGTGGGCCAGTGCCTCGAGGGCTGAAGGCCCAACCACATACCAGCCTGGGCCAGCGGCCCAGGTGAGAAGCCCAAGATCAGCATCAACAAGGGCTAAAAGCCCGGATCATGCACGTTTCGCGGCGGTTAAGTATTTGAGAACGTTCAACGTACAACGCTCAACGTGCAACGTTCAGAGGTGATACTGCTCGATGAATGCTCGTTTCAAATCCGCCTAAAGGCGGGACTCGAACAGCCGCGGATGCAGTGGGCGTTGGCAGACGCGAAGCGTTTGGAGTGCGGCAGCTTGCTGCCGCTTTGTTTTTATGCGCGAACAACGTGTCTGTCCTCATATCGCGTCATCCGTAAAACCCCTTTCGCGTACTTCGCGTTTTTCGTGGTTGATACCAATCAAACCATCGGTTGCTCCCTCCCAAGTCCGCTCGGTTGAAAAACACTATTCCGCCCAGACCGCACATCTCACCTCCTGACCAGACCACGGCACCCAAAGATTCATTCCAATGAGAGTTCAGCCCGAGTGGGCTGGATGAACATTGCATCAACCACGAAATACACCAAACACACGAAAACATTGCTGTGATAGTCCGGGCCTTCAGCCCTTGGATTGTGGAAAGTGATGTCGAGATGGCCCTTGTCGTGGGGCTTCGCCCCACGCTGGTATGAACCGCGCCGTTGGCGCTCCGGTGACCGACCAAGAAAACCGCTTCTTGCATGGCAGCGTAGTTGATTGTTTCAGCCATGAA
>JAAYVR010000280.1 GCA_012517065.1 Verrucomicrobiota bacterium
ATGAGACATTTGTATTTCCGCCGGTGCGCATTGTTCAGAGCATCTACGGTGCGAAGCCGTAACCGGAAGAACCGTGTGCGGGAAAACCGCTCGCACGGGTCTGTGGGGGAGCCGGTGGGAGACCACCGGCTCTACCCGGACGGCCCCATTCGATCTCGCCGCTGATCCCAATGGTTTCTCACGCGCTGCCGCGGATGGAGTGGGCGTTGGAAGGCGCGAAGCGCTTGGAGTGCGGCAGCTTGCTGCCGCTTTGTCTCTGTGCGCAACCAACGTGTCTGGAACCAGATCGGCATGACGTAGGAAACAACGTGCCTGTCCCCAGATCGGTACCGATGGGTACCTGCACAGACTTCGGCAGCCGCCGATAGGAACGAGGGACAATTTGTGGGCTACGCGGCAATCAGGGCGCAAAACCCAAACAACGAGCCTGTCACCCTATTTGCGTGCTTCTTGGATGTACGCGGGTAGCAGGGCATGTACTCAATCAATTGGGTTGCTGACGCATTCGGTTGTCCACTGACCCTGCTGCGCGCCCAGGGATTCTGCGCAAAGTGACCGGCACACATCGATACCGGCTGACTCCGAAGGGCCGTGCCTTTGTGGACGCCTTACTGGCAGCCACAGAAGGAGATACGTAGAAACTTACCAAACTCGCAGCTAGAGAATCGTGGCGAATATAAAGGACTTTTCACCATTATCTTATACTCAGAATGGTCTGCATAACGGGTGTCTTCTACAGAAATATGCGGGTTGGGAGGACTTGACAGGAGGGCATTTGTGAGCAAAGCTGTGCATGACCGCGAGATTCCCCGCAACTGACATTGCGGGGCCGCCCAATGAAAAAACCAACCTTCGTGAAAGCATTCCCGTTCATGAGGTGAATGTATCGGACGGTTTTTCGAGGGCGCAAGACTCGAAACCAGTCAATGACGATCTGGCAAGCATAACACACAATATCACGAACATAATTTTTATGCCAAGAGCACCCAGAAAACCAAGGGCAACAAAAGGAACGTCCCGCAAACGACAAACCGAGGCACCCGTGGCAGAGTCCACAGACCTCACAGTTGCCCCCGAAGAAAAGGAAATCGAAAAACAGGGAGTCCTACAGTTGGCTCAGGAACCGTCAGTTGATACAACGATCGAACCTGCGCCGGCCCAGCCAGCCAGTGACCAGCCATCTGCAACTGCCGAGCCCAGGACGGCAGCTTCACCTGAATCAGGTACTTCGCCAGAGCTGATTTCCGCGGAGGAAGCCCCTCGACCAGTTGAACCCGAACCTGCCCCGCCCGTCTCTGAGGAGCCGACCGAGCCTGAACCTGCTACGGAAGCAACAGCGGGACCTGCCGATGTTCCTGCCGTGTCGCCGGAGGTCTCGGAATCCCGTCCCGAAGAGGAGACCGCCAAGTCCGCGGAACCAGTCGCCGAGGAGGCTGCACAAGCCGAGGAACCTGCAACACCCCCGAAACCTGCCGAGGAACACAAGCGACGCGCCCCTGAAGGGCGCAAATATCACGGCCCCGCAGGCACGACATTGAACATCGCCCGCCTCCAAGCCATGTCAACTCCCGAGCTGATGCGCATGGCAAAAGAATGGGGCGTCGAGAACTTCGGGACAATGAAGAAACAGGAGGTGATCTTCGAAATCCTCAAGAAGAACGCCGAACGCAGCGGGGTTTTGTTCGCTGAAGGCGTGCTGGAAATAATGCCTGAGGGATACGGTTTCCTCCGTTCGCAAGCGTTCAATTACCTGCCGTGCCCCGAAGACGTCTATGTGTCGCCATCACAAATCCGCCGTTTCGATTTGCAGACGGGCGATGTGATCGCAGGCCAAATCCGGCCACCGAAAGACAAGGAGAAATACTTTGCCCTGCTCAAGGTTGAAGCGGTCGGGAACGAAGACCCCGACAAGGCCAAGGAAAAAACACACTTCGACAATCTCACCCCGTTGTTTCCCAATAAGCGGATCATTCTCGAGACCGCCCCGGACGAACTTTCCACGAGAGTTCTGGACCTCGTCTGTCCCATAGGCAAGGGCACACGCGGGCTGATTGTCGCGCCACCGCGCACTGGGAAGACCGTTTTGCTCCAGAAACTCGCCAACGCGATCATCAAGAACAATCCAGAAATCTATTTGATAATTCTGCTGATAGACGAGCGGCCCGAAGAGGTGACGGACATGGAACGGACATGCAAACCTGCAGAGGTTATCAGTTCCACGTTCGACGAGCCTCCCGAACGCCACGTTCAGGTGGCCGAAATGGTCATCGAGAAAGCAAGGCGAATGGTCGAGCACAAGCGCGATGTGGTAATACTCCTTGACTCGATCACACGTCTCGCGCGCGCTTACAACACCGTGCAGCCACACTCGGGCAAAATCCTGTCCGGCGGCGTGGACGCCAACGCCCTGCACAAACCGAAGCGGTTCTTTGGCGCAGCCCGCAACATTGAAGAGGGCGGCTCGCTTACCATCATGGCCACCGCGCTCGTTGACACGGGGTCGCGGATGGACGAAGTCATTTTCGAGGAATTCAAAGGCACCGGCAACATGGAGGTGCACCTCGATCGCGCGCTGGTTGACCGCCGCATTTTCCCCTCGATTAACATCGAACGCTCCGGCACCAGAAAAGAGGAGCTGTTATACCACCCGGATGAGTACAGTCGGGTCGTTGTTCTGCGCCGCGCGTTGACAGGTGTGCCGCCGGTGGAAGCCATGGAGCTGTTGCTCGGCAAACTCAAGAAAACCAAGAGCAATATCGAGTTCCTGCTTTCGATTAACAACGCACTCTGACACCTTGAAAACGGCAAGCTGCGTGTCCACAACCGCGCAACTGTTGGTGGCACTGCTGATCATGATGCTAAGTGCATGTGACCAACAGCAGGTGAGAACCTACCGGGCGCCAAAAGACCCTGTGCCGCCACCCGGGGGGCCAGCAGCGCCACGCCGCGCGCCTATCGTCTGGGAAACACCGCCCGAATGGCAACCAATCCCCCCGGGACCAATGCGTGCCGCCAGTTTCGTCGTCAACGGCCCTGACAACCAACGCGCCGAAATCAGCGTGGTCCCTTTGTCTGAGCAGGCTGGCAGTGACCTCGACAATTTCAATCGATGGCGCGCACAACTTGGCTTGCCACCCGCAGAGCTGGCAGAATTGGAAAGGTCCGTCCAACAAATCGAAATCGGCGGGCAGCAGGGCAGACTCATCGAGATCGCAGGCGCATCCTCCGATGGCAAGCCCATGTCCAGAATCATCGTCGCGATGGTCCAGCGGAAGGGAATAACGTGGTTCTTCAAGATGATGGGTGACGGCGCGCTGGTCGCGGCACAAAAGCCGGTATTCATCAGTTTCCTCGGGAGTGTTCGGTATGCAGACTAGGCGGATTGTTCAGTTGCTGGGCTCGTTGCGACTCACGGTCGTCTGCCTTGCCTGCGCTGCGATAATCGTCTTCTGGGGCACAATGGCGCAGGTTGAAATAGGCGTATATGCTGCGCAACAGAAGTTCTTCAGAAGCTGGTTTATCACTGCGGCTCTGCCGGGCACAGGGCTTCGGTTGCCTGTGTTCCCTGGCGGCTATCTCGTCGGTGGAATAACCGCTTTGAACATCGTATTCGCACTGATCCAGCGCCACAAAACAGCAAGACAGAGTCTGGGTTTGTGGTTGAGCCACGGGGGACTTTTGCTGCTGCTGATCGGGCAATTCTCGACCGACATGTTTGCTGTGGAGAGCGTGATGCGATTGGTTGAAGGGCAACCCCAATGGTATTCAGAGGATCAACGCCACGTGGAGCTCGCGATTGTCGAAACCACCCAGCCAGACGACAATGTCGTCACCGCAATCCCACAAGCTTTGTTGGCGCGACAATCTGAATTCGCGGTCCCTGAACTGCCGTTCAGAGTCAAAGTCCGCCGTTTCATGGCCAATTCCGTTCCCGTGGAGAACGCCGATGCCAGTGCCGATCTGATCACAAACCACGGGGCTTCGCGCCAAACAAACTTCCGAGAAGCGCCGCGGCAGTATTCCAGCGACAGGCGCGATATGCCAACCGCCGAAATTGAACTCTTGGGTCCCCAAGGCTCGATTGGCACTTGCGTGGCATCGCTATGGCTTGCCAAAACACACGCCCTGAGCGTTTCAAACCGCACCTTCGAGCTTGCCTTGCGGCCCGTCCGATACTACAAGCCGTTCGCGCTCGAACTGACAAGGTTCAAACATGAGAAGTATCCGGGCAGCGCGATCCCGCGAAACTTCGAAAGCGAGGTTCGCATCATCAACCCGGAAAAAGGCGAGAACCGCAACGTGCGAATTCGAATGAACAATCCGCTGCGATACTACGGCGAGACATACTATCAAAGCGGCTACGACGAACGCGATCCGCGCGTGAGCATACTCCAGGTGGTCCGCAACCCGGCGTGGATTACACCGTACATTTCGTGCGCTTTGATCTGCCTCGGTCTCGCGCATAGATTCACATCGCATCTGATCACCTTCACCAAAGGGTTCCGCAAATGAAAGAAGTGATCCACTGGATAGCTGTGGGTCTTGCCACAGCATGGGTTCTCATGGGACTGCGCCAACCCGCGGCAAGGTCAACGTTTGACCTCGAAGGTTTCGGTCGGCTACCGGTGATCGTTAATGGGCGGCTCCAGCCAATGGATTCGGTTGCGCGAAACGCACTGTTGATGCTCCGCGGCAAACAGACCGTGATATCCGAGGATCGCAAGCGCATCAGCGCCATCGAATGGTTCGTCAATCTGGCCATGGCGCCTGAACAAGCAGACCGCATGCCCGTTTTCCGCATTGACCATCCAGAAGTGCGATCGCTGTTGAATCTGCCGACAGACGGCCCCAACTACTTTGCTTTCCACGAGATGTCAAACCGTTTGGACGACCTTCAGCGCCAGGCGGAAAACGTGCAAGGAATTGAGCCAAAAGACCGAACCGCGTTCGACCGCGCAGTCCTGAAGCTGCAATCGGCGGTTGTGCTGTACGACAGGCTTAAGTACACCTTCCAGCCAGACAACTCCACAAACCTCCTCGAGGAACTCAAGCAATACCAGCGCTCTGTTGTTGAAGGAATCGGCGCATGGCGCGCCCGCCAGAGAAATGCTCCACACGACGAGCAACAGATCGAGCGGCTGCGCGACAAGCTCAAGTACTTCGAAAACGTTGCGGCATCGGATTATGTGCTGGTAATACCCCCACAGAACCCGGAAGCGGGTTTGGATGGTTGGCAAACCTTTGGGGCGGCGTTGATTGGCGCATTGGGCAACACAAACATCCCGAGCGCTGCGTTCACGTATGCGGCCCTTGTCACAGCCAGGAAAACAGACAGGCCGGATGATTTTAACAACGCACTGCGCGAGTACCGCGGTTGGCTTGCAAACCTTTTCCCGGGACAAGTCGCCAGAGTCAATCGCGAGTTTATCTACCGGCATTGGCAGCCGTTCCTGAAGAGCATGGTGTTGTACGCCTGTGCGCTTGTGCTGGGTTTGTTGTCGTGGCTGGGATGGTTCAAACCCCTCAACAGAACCGCTTTTTGGCTTGCGACTGTGGCTTTTGCAGTGCACAGCGCCGGCATAGTCTTCAGGATGATCATCGAAGGCCGGCCGCCTGTGACGAACCTCTATTCGTCCGCGGTCTTCGTCGGCTGGGGCGCCGCCGCTCTCGGGCTTGTCCTGGAACGCATTCAAAAGGACGGTGTCGGCCTCGCGTTGTCAACGACCATAGGACTCGTGACTCTCATCATCGCTCACAACCTCGCCCTCGGCGGCGATACAATGGAAGCGTTGCGAGCTGTCCTTGACAGCAACTTCTGGTTGGCCACGCATGTGATCACAATCACTCTGGGTTACTCTGCGATGTTTGTTGCTGGATTCATTGGCGTCGTCTATGTGGCGCGGGGGTTCCTGACGAGATCGTTGAATTCGGATGCCAGAGCGCGTCTTTCCAACATGGCTTATGGCACCATCTGCTTCGCAACCCTGTTCAGCTTTCTTGGCACTGTGCTGGGGGGCGTCTGGGCCGATCAATCGTGGGGCAGATTTTGGGGCTGGGACCCGAAAGAGAACGGCGCGCTCCTTGTTGTCTTGTGGTGCGCAATCATCCTCCACGCGCGCGCAGCAGGTATGGTCCGCGACCGTGGACTGATGAACCTCGCCATATTCGGCAATGCAGTCACAGCGTTTTCGTGGTTTGGGGTCAACATGTTGGGCGTGGGACTGCACGCCTACGGTTTCATGGACAGCGCCTCGTTTTGGCTCGCCGTCTTCGTAGCCGTTCAAGTCGCCCTCATTGGCCTGAGTCTCCTGCCAAATCGGTACTGGGCCAGCTTCAGAGACGGGGGTTCGATCGCAGCCCGGTAGCAACAGCACCGCAAAAACATGTCACCGATTTCGGGCTCTTCAGGGCGGGGACAGTTTTTGGGTGCCTAGTTTCCCTGGACGTTGGCGGAGGCTGATGGGTCAGGCGTCTAGGGTCCAACTTGACACATCACAGTTCCGGTTCTACTCATAAAAACGTCGTAGAACGAAATCGCGAAACTCGACAACAGAAACAAATCAACCACATACATAACATGCCCATACCTGTCGGATCCAAAGCCCCTGATTTCAGACTGAAGTCCAAAACCCCGTCCGGGCTCGCTGACGTCACACTCAGCGAAAACCTTGGACACAAGAACACGGTCATTCTGTTTTTTCCGCTGGCGTTTACGGGCGTTTGCACCGATGAGATGTGCCAGATAAGTGCAGGACTGAACTCATACGCGGGTTTGGGCGCCGATGTCATTGGAATAAGCGTGGACAGTCCGTTCGCCCAGGAAGCTTGGGCAAAACAAGAGGGAATCAAGGTCAGGCTGGCCAGCGATCTCAACAAGAAAACCGCTCGCGACTACGGCGTGCTACTGGACGATCTGCTCGGATTGGGTTCAGTTTCGGCACGCGCGGCGTTCGTGATCGACAGGCAGGGCATTGTGAGGTACAGCGAACAAACCCCAACTCCAAAAGAGCTGCCCAACTTCAACGCCATTAAAGCTTGCTTGGAGAGCCTGAAATAGATCAACAGCGGCAAGTTGGTTGGTTGCCGAGTTCAAACCGGAAGAAGTTTGGCTCTACGGCTGAGCGATAGTTATAGCAGCCCAGGAATCTCACCGGAAAAGTTGTGAGTATGCCTCGCTCTGCACACCTGGCTGGTTTCCGGGCTAAGCTTCGCTAAAATGACACCCGAAGACCGGCTATGACCTCGATTGACTCGCCGAGTTTCAACTTTGCTTCTCGGCCGGCGCCAACAACTTCAACGTCGTCCAACGCCTGATACTGTGCACCGAGAATGAACGTGAATGTGTCGGTCACAGACCAGCCGAGAGCGAGGTTTGCGTAATAGCCAAAGACCCACTCGTCGTGCTCATAGCTGAAAGATCGCTGCAAGCGCTTGCTTGTTCCATCAATCTGCATTGTTTCATGGCATTTGAGCTCGGCCAGCGCATCCATGATCGCTGCCCCTGCACCAGCGTGCAGTGAAAGACGTTTGTAGATTGGCACTTCGATAAACGGCCCCACTTTGAAGCCCAGAACCAAGGCGTCCAATTGCGCGTTCTGTTGGGAGGACACGGCAACAGAGCTTGTAACGGAAGAAGCGGGTGTCGTCGGAATCAAAGGCCCGGGCCCTTCAAAGCTCCCCGTGTAAGGCGCCACAGGAGGAACAACACCACCGAGAGCATAAACATGCTCGACAAGTGAAGCGTTCCCGGTCACCAAACTGCTGCCGTCGAGGTTAATGTCCAAGCTGCCAAAACCGCCTTGCACGCCCCAAACCGCACTGCGATTAGGACCAAGTCGAATCAAACCGAGTTGACGTCCATATCCGATCTCGAACCCGGCAGTGATGTCTGAGTCGAGCGTCTGTGAAGTGCCATCGCGCGGTGAACTTCCAAGGTAATGCATACTCAGCGCGCCGCCGGGCAGCGAATCCCCGACCTGGTCAGCCGCCTGGTACCCCCAGTTCCACGTAACGCCTCCTGCGTTGCCGCTGATGTCAGGCCGCACAAAACCGTCATAGTAATCCGGTTCGGCACTCGGGGTGATCGGCACGTTCTTCAAGCTCGCCGAGATATTGAAGCTGAACCGCGCGTTGACATAAATGCGATTTGGGTCAATCGACAGTTCGAGCTCCTGTCCAAAGCAATTGCTGATTTGGCTGCCGACGACTGCAGCCGTCAAACACACCAATTCAAACGAAAATGAGGCTTTCATTGTTTTAAGACTCCTTCTCTGTTACCGCCAGAAAACTCTGTAGTACCTTTCCTGTCCCGTGGGCGGACTCTCTGTCCGGGGTGGTCCGCGATCGATCCATTGAACTCGTCTGCCGTTGCCGATCACCGGCGGCAATGAGGTGCGCCAGCCCGCGTTTGTATTGGCCACTTGCGACGTGTACTGCACGTAGTAGAGGACATTAACGCCGGTCTCCCACTCGACCATGAAAACGTTGTTGGTGTAAAGGCACCGGTCCAAAACAACAAATGTGTCGTACTGGACCGGCCATGACGGCTGGCGCACTTCGACTTCGAAGTGTGGAGAGGGGACTGTCCGACGATCGGCAACGTAATACTCGATCTGAAGATCCACGGACACGCCGGCGAGTATCGGGCCGTATTCGACACGCTGTGCGCCGTTGGTGTCGGTCAATGCCGTCTTAATCACTATCGGTTTGCCCAGACTGTCGTCTGTGAGCCCTGTGATCACGATGCTCACGCCGTTAATGTCGCCTCCGTGATTCAGCAGTTTGAGGGTGTGCAGGAACAAACCGCTCTGCGGGTCCAACGCTGGCGGGTCTGTTGGTACAACAAGCGCCGGAACGACCACGGGTTCAACAAGCAGGTTCGAGGCCGACGAACTCTGTGCAACGATCGCCACCGGCAGGTTTGTCCATGCAACGGCCGCTTCCAGAACGGAAGCGCCACTGGCAACGTCGAATGCGAGTTCGGCCAGTCTCGTGACGCCCGCAGGCACCGAACTCCCGCTTGGCATGCTGACACTGATGCCCAGCAGCCCGTCGTCGGACATTGCAGTGTCCAGTGTCAGCGTCGCATTGGCCAGCGCCGGCCCGGTTGCCAGTCGGGCGTTCTTGAGCACATTCGTTGAAAAACGGATGGAGCCCGAAACCCGGTTCTCATCGCCCTGCGCTTTCAAGTCTATCGGCAGAATCACTTCGCCTGCGGCATTGGTCTTGAACCCTGAAACCCGCAGTTCACGAGCTGTGAACGGCCGGACGTCCAACCTCGCCACCGCGCTCGTGGCCGCACCGAACTCATTCGTAACAACGACCTGATACAGTCCGGCATCGTTTGTGGTTGGAAGCCGAAACTGAATCAGAGGCGTTTTGTTAACAAGCGTGTTCGTGCCGTTCTTGGTCCACGTGTATCCAATCGGTTCTGCGCCGCGTGCGACCACCTCGAACCAGGCGTATTCACCTTCACGCACAGAAAGGCTTTGGGGCTGCCGCAGTATCACCGGCGGCTCGTTCGTGTCAGATGCCCAACCGACTCCGGACAAGATTGTCACCGCACTCAGAATGGCTAACGCTGTTTTCATGTGGCAAAGGTTTCGATGCGTCCAGTGACGCCAACACGGACAATCCTCCCTACACTTTGCGACGAAAGTCAAAACAAACAGTTGCAAATTCATTTGGCGAGGCTTTGCCTCAGGCCGACCAAAGCTGCGGCGCCACAACTTACCAACGGGTTCTCGCCCGCATATTTCATGCCCTGAGCAGTCTGCGAAACGGGTATCTTCAAGCAACCAGTGAATATGCGAGCCCCGGAAATCTCACCGCCTGACCAGAACAAGGTACCCGAAACTTCATTCCGGTGAGATTTCCGGGCTGGGCGTTCTCGGTACCTGTGACCCACCTCGCCAAACGATTACTTCGGCTTGTTGAACCTGAAACTCACAATGTCGTAATCCTGCACAACATAGCTCTTGTGTTCCAACCGAAGTTTGCCGGCGCGTTTGGCTTCGGTCTCGCCCCCCGCATCGACAAGGTCCTTGTAACTTATAACCTCGGCGCGAATGAACCCTTTCTGAATATCCGAGTGAATCGCTCCGGCCGCTTCCCATGCTGTAGTACCCGACCGGATTGGCCATGCGCGGTTCTCCTTCCCGCCAACGGTCAGAAAACAAATGTATCCGGCTTCCCGGAAAGCTTTGAGAAGGAGCTCACCAGGGTTGTCCAGTTCAGATTCACTGGCGACGATCACCGGCTTGTGCGTCTTGAATCCGTGTGAAGCAATCACCTGCAGTTCTTCGGAAGACAAACCTGTTTGGTACAGGGTTCGTTCCTCTTCCAGTTCACGCCGAATCCGCAAAAGCAACTCGCGCTCAGTTGGTTGTGGGTCTCGTTCAAGCCTCTTCTCCACAAACTCAAGATCATGCAGAATCAGGTCAGGAAACCTGTCGCGCCCAACGACAATCACGTCTGCCTGCAATGTCTGCTCTTCGCCCAAAACTTCCACCTGGGCATAAGTCTTCTTTTCCGCTTCAACAAGATCGTCAATAATGTCGAGCCGCGGGTCTTTCAGATTGTGCTTGCCCACGTTCAGCGTGGGTACACCAAATGCGCAAATCTTCATCGGCCTTGCATATCGCGCCCAAAGCCACAACGTCAAGGCTGCAGAAGTGATCCTCGTCGCCGGCGGTGATTTGTTCGGTTGCTTTCCGCAGCGCCGAAGAATTGCTGTGCCGCCGCATGGTGCGTGGGATTGGCTTGTTCAAATGGCATGGGTTATTATTCAAAACACACAATGCACGGGCACAGGAACAAACACCATCGAGGCCGCTGGGTGCGGCGGTTGCTGTTTGCCGGGCTTGCAGTGGCCCTTTTGATGCGGGAACTGTTGTATCTTGCGTTTTGTGCTACAACGACCGGTGTTGCGTTCTGGCGTGTGCCATGGTTTCAAACATGGCTGATGGTGAAAATCATGACGTTCGAGTCCAGGCGCAGCCCGGTCTTGCCACCGGAACGGCCGACTGCGCCCGACATTGCGGCACGGCTTTCAACAAATGCAAGCAAACTGGTCTGCGCAGCCGAGCTTTTCGTCCCCACAAATGTATGGGATGTCCATTTGAAATTCGCACCCGGTGAATGGGCTCGGTTGACACCGGCACGCATCCCGCCCGTGCCCGTGATCCTACAGTCGGACGGAAGCGTCGTACTGCGGAATCCGAATGCGGCGAGAAACGGGCTCGCAGGTGTTGTGGGGATTCACCTGCCGTGGTCAACATGCGATCTGTCTTTTGGGGATGTTACGTTCGAGAAGGTTGCGGTCCGTTTCAAGGGCAATGGCACCTTTGTAAACTCACAACGAACATACAAGCGGCCGTTCAAGATCGATCTGAGCAAGGGTGCAAAGCCAAGGAGATTCGCGGAACGATCCGTTTTGAACTTTCACAATCTCGTTGCAGACAACTCGTGCTTGAGCGACACGCTCGGCTACGAGTTCTATCGCGCAGCGGGTCTCCCGGCGCCGCGGACGGTCTTTGCCCGATTGCGAATGACGATCGAGCGGTCATTTGAGAATCGGTTGCTCGGATTGTACCTGCTGGTCGAGAACCCCGACGCGGAATGGGCGAGGGAAACGTTCGGCGTTGAAGGAATGACCATTTTCAAGCCTGTCACGTGCGAATTGTTCAAATACCTCGGCGATGATTGGCAAGCCTACGAGGGCATTTACGATCCGAAAACGAAACTGGACGGATGGCAGCAACAGCGCCTGATTGATTTGTCCCTGATCCTCGCCTAGTCCTGTTGCAGGATGAAAAAAATGTGTGTGGATGACACTTTTCTGTTGACAATCAGCTATAGATTTTCTATATGTCATCCCGCATGGCCGCACGCTTGCCTATCCAGGCCAAGACGCCCTTCGTCTTGGACCCGCGCCCGTTGGAAGAGGCCACCAGCCCTCACGCAGGAGCCCTGGCGATCTCGCGAGTCTTCCGCTCCCTGGGACTGCCGGAC
>JAAYVR010000281.1 GCA_012517065.1 Verrucomicrobiota bacterium
CAACAGCTTTCGCGCGTACTCCGTGTCCCCCAGCACAGCACCCCCGATTAATCCCTCCCACGGACTTTCCAGAACCCCTTGTCGAATCGGCTCTTCCGTGTACGCCTTCAAGGCTGCCCGCTGCTCCGACCTGCTCCGGCCACCGCAGGCTCGCCCTATTAGCCCGGTTTCAAGCCATCCCGGATTGGACTCCATCCCGATGTAAACCCTCCATGAACTCCATGGATAGTTCCGCAGCGTCTCCAATCGCCCTCTGACCAGCTCTCGTTTCGGATTCTCACAGCCCAGCACCCGCGCCCGCCGCTGGTCGCTCTTGCCCAAGCCAAGTCCCTCAATCCGCAAAGGTCTTGGCATAGACCCGAGAGACAACAGCACCAGCGTCACTTTGTCAACTGTTTAGACGCGACCCCGTTGACTTATTCACTGTGCGAGTTGCTGGGGATCGGCAGCCCGTGGGAAGTGAAGACGGTGGCGCGGGTTGGGCGGCCAAGGAACTGTCTGCCAAGTTCTGGAAGTATCAGCAAGAGGGTTGGGCGCGCCGGTTCTTCCGCGATTGGTTCGGCTGGGTGAGCCAGAGCCGGCTCAAGCCGGTGATCGGGGTCTCGCAACTACTGAAGTGTCATCTGGACGACCTGCTGAGGTATCTGAAGAACCGCCTCACCAACGCGGTTACCGAAGGGTTGAACTCGAAGATCCAGAGCCTCAAAGCCGCTGCCCAAGGCTTTCGGAGTTTCCGGAACTACCGAATCCGCATCCCGTTCTTCTGCGGAAAGCTCGATTTCTACCCACTATGGTCTGTGAAGAAGCCATTTTCGAGTGTCTTCTTGGATTGAACATCTCCATTGGGCAGATCCTTGCTTCGAGCGGAACGCGATTTGCCTATTCGGTCCATGATCCAAAACGCAATGGGGTAAGGCCAAAAAATGATAATGATAACGAAAAGAAAATAGAGCGGCATTATCACCGTCCCCGGATGAAATCCGGTTGAGTTCGCGAACTCCACCAAGCGCTCTGGGCCGAAGAGTGCAAGCATCCACTGCCACAACTGGGAACCAAAGCGGTCTGCCGGCATAACATTGAATATATTGGGTACCGCAATGGACATCCAAATGGTAGCCAGTGCCGGAGGCAATAGCATCTGCCAGTCGAGCCAGCCTGTGCAAGAATGCTTCTCAGTATTCATGTTGAACATTCATTTACTGGGAGCCTTCAACAGTATTCATGCTTTCGCCGTTCAATACTTGGCTATCCAATCCCCAAAGTTCCATCAGCTCTGCCAATCCCAAAGTTAGGGAGTCTGCTGCAGCCCCCAAATAACCAGAAAGCAATCCTAACCCACCAAATGCCAGCACATTACCAAGTTCGGCGAGTAGTACCGGTAACCGTAATAGACCAAGTCGGTCTCCTCATCCCAGTACTTCGTGCTCCAGCGGAAAGGATTTGACCTGGCAAATGTCCCGGTCACTCGAATCGGTTCGCCAAACGGACCGTATTCGTAACGGGCGCTGACGGTGCCGTCGGCCTTCACCCAACCCACAATGTTCCCGTTGCCGTCAAAGACGGTGAAATGACGGCCCGGCGGCCAACTCGAATGGTCCGTCACCTCAACTAATCCGCCAATCCCAGCAGCACCATCAATCTCTCCGCTCAAGTCCAATCCCCACCCGTAACTCCGAATCAGCGCGTTGTTTGCGTCTAACTCCGCCACGGGCCGCCACCCGTCATACACAAGCCGTGTCAGGTTCGTCGTCAGGTAAATGCTCCCATTCCAGTTGGTCAACAACGCCTTGCTCAGCCGCCGGCCCTGCCAGTCGTACCCAAACTCCAATCGTATTCTTGGCACGCCCCGCGCCGCAGCACTGCTCAACACTTCCATCGCCTTGAGCCGATTCTCTCCATCCCACCAATACGCCCAGACCGTGTCGTTGGTCAGGTTTCCGTCCGCATCATAAGCAAGGGTCTGTCCCGCAGACGACACTAGCAGCCGACCTGTCACTGTCACTGTCTGATTGCTCAACGTCACAGTGTTGGTCACGCCCTGCCACACCGGTCCACTGCCGTTGTTCACCGCCAACTGTTTCCAGTAGTACTCGATCCGACGATAATCGGCCGACTGGCCGTTCACAGAAACGCTGGTCGCACTGGCCGTCGCAGCGCCGGGCACGGTCACATCCCGTTGCCCCGCCGAAAGACGACTATTCCACCGGACTGGGATCCTGCCTGTAGCGACCAGGGGTCCTATCAGTCCGAGGCTTCCGTTTTGGAGCACTTGGCGGCTACTTGGCATTAGACCACACTCACCGGCTCGAACTGGATTCCCGTAAGACCCAAGGATAACACAGAATCCCTGAATGATTCAGTGCACAGAAGCACACCAGTATTGTCCTTGAGCTGGAAAACCTCTTCCTTTGCTGGAATGCTGCTGCGCCGAATCACCAACGGCTCCGGAAGCGATCGCTGGTCGAAGCCGCAAACCTGGCAGTACAATTGGCGCGGTTCCTGAATCTTCGGCGCTCCAAGCTCGGCACGCGGCAGTACATGTAGTTCCACGTAATCGAGTACCTCCCCTTTCCGGTTCTTGACTTGTACAGCCGTGGCTCCCAAGCTCAAAGTACCTTTCTCTCGGAGCTTTTCGTACGCAGCCCGAGACAGCATGTGTTCACCCAGGAAAAGGTTAAAATCAAACACCTTCCCAGCTGTGTGCCGGCCTTTGAATGGACCAAAGTTTGTGGCAGGCGGAAGCGGCAGGTCCACCCCTAGAAGTGGTCGAACCTGCCCACGGTACAACTCAAGCTCCTCGGCTGACACGACGCAAACCACGTTGCCTTTCAATGGTTTCTGATTGGGCAAGCTGGAAAGGTCAACCCATGGATAGCAGACTGTGCCATCGCCCCAGACCACACCACAAGCACTGCAGCGTAGGCTGGGCAGCTTCCATCGATGCGATCCTTCAAAGACCGTATATCGGCCCGTCTGCCAAACGCTCGAATCCGCGTGAACCCGCCAGATCTGATCACCCTTCATAACAGGCCAAACCCAAACAACATTCTCGTGAGCATGTCAAGAATTTGGTGAAATGAGAGTGGCTCTTGGCGTGGTAATTCACGGTGCCTGGGGGGCATGTTGGATGGCATCGATTTTGATGAGGACTTGTTTGATTTGGTCTGCACCTTTGATTCTTCTGAACTTTGATTCTGCATAGAGGAGCACGCTGGCTAGCCAGCGTTGCGACATGGACGAGTTGCGATAACGTTTGATGTTTTTCTCGCAGTCCCTGACCTGGGAGAAAAGGCTTTCAATGGGATTGGTTGAATGGAGTGTTTTTCGAAGCAGGGCTGGCCCGCATATTTCATACCCTGAGCAGTCTGCGAAACGGGTGTCTTCGAGCAACCAAGGAATATGCGGGCTAGGACTTTGAGCCGATGCAATG
>JAAYVR010000282.1 GCA_012517065.1 Verrucomicrobiota bacterium
ATGCCCAAACAACGTGCCTGTCCCCATATGGCCCCATTCGATCTCGCCCCTGATCCCAGTGGTTTCTCACGCGCTCCCTCGGATGCAGCTGGCGTTGGTAGGCGCGAAGCGTTTGGAGTGCGGCAGCTTGCTGCCGCTTTGTTGTTATGCACAAACAACGTGTCTGTCCCCTCCACCATCCAAGGGCTGAAAGCCCGCCCTATTGCATCCCCTTCCGCGTCTTCAGCGTATTTAGTGGTTGAAAACCTGAACCTGTACACTCAGAAACTCCGGCCTCCGAAACCCCGGATTAGCACGGGCTTTCAGCCCTTGCTGTCACTGATTTGGCCCACTTACCTGGGGCGTTGCCCCAGGCTGGTATAGGGCGGGCCTTCGGCCCTCATCAATTCGTGCGGACCAGCAGTGGTGATTACATCGTGACACTTGTTGGTCTCCCCTGTCCCGGGTCTTTGGTCTATGGTCTTTTCTGCCCGCGCCCCTGCACACGATGGAAAAAGCAACGGCGTCGGGAGCGCGGCCGTCCTCGGCCGCATCAACGTGACGACTGACCCTACGACCCGTTTGGATCACGCATGTGCGGCGCCCGAACATTCACCGGCTGGGGATGCCCAAACAACGTGCCTGTCCCCATGTCGGCATCTACGGGGTTCCTCCGCAGACTTCCGAAACCGCGGATCGGAACAAGAGGCAATTTGCTGGCCACGCCACAATCAGGGGGCAAAACCCAAATAACGTGCCTGTCACTTTATTGTGACCTCACTCGGACTGACTCCCGAAGGTCCTACCGTTGTGACCGCCTTACCGGTAGTAAGGGAAGCAGATACGGAGAAACTGATCAGGCTCGCAGCGTGAGAATCTTTGCGAATATGAATGATTCTGCACTATAGCAATAGGCACCGTGCAGTTGGAACCGAATCGCAGGGTTGGGGGGGCGACACACCATCAGGACGGTCGAACCGTTGGGCGTTGCGGCATCGCGCGTTTGATCGGTCTTAGCCCCACGCCGGCCGCAAGCATGCAGTGTTGTTCCGTCGGGAGTCACGGCAACAATCGCTGGGTGATGGCGTCCGGATCATACACGCATCCGCCCCATGTGCCGCCGCTTGCTTGCTGCAGAGCGGCCCAGAGGCGGGTGTCGGGTGGGAGCGACGGATCGGGCTTGAGATCTGGGTGTGGTTGACGGCTTGCGAGTATTGCTGCGCCTTGGTCGGCCGTGCCTGTGTGGCCGAGTTCGCCTATCATGTTGATCGTTCCCTCGAGGTTTCGGCAGTCCAGCACTATTTGGATCGTGTCACCATCGCGAACGCGGGCAATAGGGCCGCCTGCGAGTGCTTCGGGGCCGATGTGCCCTATGCAAGCGCCGGTTGACACGCCGGAGAACCGGGCGTCGGTCAGAAGCGCTATTCGGCTGCCGAACGGCAGGTGTTTGAGGGCTGACGTCAACTGATACGTTTCTTCCATGCCTGTGCCCAGAGGGCCGCATCCGATCAGGACCAGCGTATCGCCTGCGGATAACTTGCCGGATTTGACAGCTTCAACGGCGGTTTTTTCTCTTGTGAAGACGCGCGCGGGGCCTGTGTGCCGAAACACGCCGTCGGGCCCGATCAATGTGGGATCGATTGCCGTGCTTTTTACGACTGAGCCTTCCGGCGCGAGGTTCCCGCGGGGGAACATGACAGTGCTGGTGAGCCCTTTGCGAGTGGCTTGTTCAGGCGACATGATGACGTCTTGTGGGGCGACCCGGTCGAGTTGTTCTAGGAGCGCATGGAACCGGACACGTCGTTCGGAGTTTTCCCATGCGTCCAACACTTCACCAAGAGTGCAGCCGGTGACAGTGAGCACGTCGAGATTGAGAAGACCGAGTTTGCGTAAGTGCAACATGACTTCCGGCACGCCTCCGGCCAGAAACACTCGAACGGTTGGGTGGCCAACGGGTCCGTTTGGCAGGACATCGACGAGTCGCGGCACGCGCTTGTTGATGGTGATCCAGTCTTGAATTGTTGGGCGTGGCAGACCTGCGGCGTGAGCGATTGCCGGCAGGTGCAAGAGGAGATTGGTTGAACCGCCGAATGCGGCATAAACTGCCATGGCGTTACGAATGCTGTCTGGCGTGAGCAAATCGCGTGTTTTGATGCCCCGTCGTTCCAGCTCAACAAGTGCGCGAGCCGAGCGCAGGGCTGATTCGATCCACACCGGTTGGCCTGATGGAGCCAATGCGGTGTGTGGCAAGGCAAGTCCGAGAGCTTCAGCGGTCACCTGCAAAGTGGCGGCTGTGCCGAGGAATTGGCAGGCGCCGCCGGGGGACGCGCAGGCGCGGCACCCAAGTTCAGCGGCACGTTCGAGCGAGATCAACCCGTGAGCGAATCTGGCGCCCAGTGTTTGGACTGTGCCGAGGTCTTCACCTTTTTTTGGCGGCAGCGTTACGCCGCCGGGGACGACGACGGATGGCAGGTCGGGCGTTCCAGCGAGTGCCATGATCATTGAGGGCAATCCTTTGTCGCACGCTGCTATTCCGAGGACACCGACGCGATTTGGCAGGGACCTGATCAACCTGCGGAAGACGATTGCGGCGTCGTTTCTGTAGGGCAAGCTGTCGAACATACCGGGCGTGCCCTGGGTTCTGCCGTCACAGGGGTCGGTGACGAAAGCCGCGAACGGGATGAATCCCATTTTGGCAAGCTCAGTGGCAGCCGCCTTGATTTGCGTCCCAAGTTCCCAATGCCCGCTGTGGTAACCGAGCGCGATTGGATGGCCGGTTGGTTCCTGTAGTCCGCCTTTTGTGCTGAGGATCAAGAACTCTTTGCGGTTGAGGGTTGATGGCGGCCAGCCCATGCCGACGTCTTGTGTGAGTCCGAAAATGTCGCCGCTTGGTCTGTGGCGAAGTTCCAATTCGGTCAACGGCAGGCGGCCGGCGGGCCCCGCCGCGTTTGTTTGAACACGATAAAGATCGGGTGTCAGAGGATCGAAGAGTTTGTTCAGCGCGCTCACGCGGTTATGCTGCCAGTTGCGGGCGCGTCTTGCACGTGCAAACGCTGGCATGAAATCGCGCTGTTGACGCTCCTGTGGAGACGAGCGAAATGTTTTGCGGTGCGGTTTCAAACCGATACAGTGCGCTCGGACGATTCACTGATTACGATGAGCGGACGGTCACGCAAAACAATAGTCTATTTCGATCTGGAAACTCAGAAATCTGCTGAAGAAGTGGGCGGGTGGAGCCGCATCCGAGACATGCGGATGAGTGTTGGCGTGACTTTCAACACCGCGCGGGGGACTTATCAGATTTACGACGAACGGCGCGCCAACGAACTGATAGACGAGCTTCGCCGTGCGGATTTGGTTGTTGGCTTCAACATACTGCGGTTCGACTATGAAGTGTTGTCGGCTTACAATATGCTGTTCGACCCCGAACAGTTGGTGACGTTGGACATCATGGTTGAACTGGTGAAATCGCTTGATCATCGTCTATCGCTGGATTCTGTGGCCAGCGCGACGCTTGGTCTGGAGAAGACCGGCGACGGGATGCAAGCGATTCGATGGTTTCGTGAAGGCCGGATACTTGAGGTGGCGGAGTACTGTTGTTACGACGTCAAGATTACGCGGTTGTTGCACGAATACGGTGCTGCGACCGGGTGCCTGTACTACATGGATCGCCAGGGCAAGAAACAGAAGGTGAAAGTGGATTGGAAGATGCCGTGAAACGAACATGGTGCGCGCGGCAGGATTTGAACCTGCACGGTGTTACCCACTAGAACCTGAATCTAGCGCGTCTGCCAATTCCGCCACGCGCGCATCGAGTGCAAACACCATAAAGTATCGTTCAGAAAAGTAAAGGGATTTCAAGTCCGGGAATCAAAATGCAAATACGACGTCACAAGACCAAAATAATCGCCACAATCGGGCCAGCGTCAGAATCACCGGAAATCATCGAGCGACTCATTGAGGCCGGCATGGACGTTGCGCGATTGAACTTTTCGCACGGCGATTTTGCCGGGCACGCACGCAGGATAGCCGCACTGAGAGAAGCCGAGCGCCGGACTGGCCGCCGAATCGCAATTATGGCGGACCTGCCGGGCCCGAAAATCCGGGTGGGGCGATTTGAGAACGAGGTTGTGGAATTGAAAGCCGGCCAGCGGTTCACGCTGACGACGGATGAAACCGTGGGCACTGCCGAACGTGTCAGCGTGAATTTCGTCAAATTGCCGGAGGTGGTCCGGCCCGGATGCAAGATATTCCTCAATGACGGTTTGGTTGAATTGGAGGTTGAACGGGTCTCGGGTCGTGAGGTGAGTTGCCGTGTTGTTGTCGGCGGCGAGCTCCGTTCCCGCAAGGGGCTGAATGTTCCCGGAGTTGATTTGGGGATAAGCGCGTTTACCGACCGTGACAGGGCGTGTCTTGAATTTGCGGTCAGGCATGGGGTTGATGCGGTTGGGCAATCGTTTGTTGGGCGGGCGGCTGATCTTGAGGCTGTGCGGGCGGCCGTGCCTGAGGGTTACGAGACACCTTTTATTGTGGCCAAGATTGAACGAGGCATCGCGCTCGAGAGACTTGATGAGATTCTGAAGGCGGCTGACGGGATCATGGTTGCGCGCGGCGATCTTGGGGTGGAGGTTCCGATCGAGGAGATTGCCGTTGTTCAGAAGAAGCTGATTGCGATGGCGAACCTTGCGGGCAAACCGGTGATAACTGCGACGCAGATGCTCGAGTCTATGGTGGTAAATCGCCTTCCGACGCGGGCCGAAGCTACCGACGTTGCGAATGCGGTGTTAGACGGAACCGACTGTCTGATGCTGTCCGGGGAATCGGCCATGGGCAAGTACCCGGTCGAATCGGTCGAGATGCTGGCGCGAATCGCCGCTTTTGCTGAGGCGCATCGGCCGGCGACAAGGCTGCGGACTTTGCACGATCTTTGTCATGAGCGGCCATCGATGTCGCAAGCTGAGTCGATTGCGATGGTTGTGGAGCATGCGATTGAGACCGTGCCATGCGCGGCTGTATTTGTGCCCACGCGCACTGGTACGACAGCGCGGATGATTTCCAGGTTCAAGCCGCCGGTGTGGATTGTGGCGTTGAGCTGTGACCTGCGCGTGTGCCAGGCGCTGCGTTTTTCTGCGGGGGTGGTGCCTGTCTGTCTTGACACCGAGCCGGGTGACTGGGGAAGGTTTGCCGAGCGATGGCTTGAAGAGCAAGCGATTCAGGGTGAAGTGGCGATGCTTGTCACCGGGCCGTCGGAGCGCCATCCGGAAGCCAATCATCGCCTTGAGTTCGTGAGAATTGGCACAAAACCGGCTTTTATGAACAAATAGCGGGATAAACGGTCAAAAGAGTTGAGTTATTCCGCTTTGTTTGGCGCGCGGGTGGTGTTTGACGTGGGGCGAATTCGAACTTATAGGTAGGCAAAGATGTTTTTGCGGGTGCGACAGAGTTTTTCGACGGGAATGCTATTGGCGCTGGCGGTTCTTTTGGCCAGCGCGATCACAGCGGAGGGGGCGGACCGCAAGCGGTCGAAGGTGATTTTTTCTGATTCAAAAGAACCTTCGTCGCTCCCGGTCGATGCCACGCAGCCGCAGCCACGCAAAGGAGCAGAGGAAATCTTTTCGCCCGGGAGTTCCCTTGATGGTGTGATAGCGCCGCCGTTCGCTTCTCCGACGGTTGTTCCGCAAAGCCTTCGCCCGTTGCCCAGCCGAGGTGCACTGGATCAGAACAAAGACTGGCTCATCAAGTCGGTCGAGAATATGAATGTGAGCGAAGATGCTGCTGCAAAGGCGCTTGGTGTGCGAGATTTCAGCACAGAATCCGGCTTTCTGATGGACGAGAAAGGGAAAAAGGGAATGTTCGAGAAAGAGAATTCATTCTTTGGCTCGACATCAGACGACAAACCCGGATCGAAGAGTAGTGATGCGCTGAAAAAGTCCCAGCCTCGCCCTGAGGATCGATGGCGGAGCTTTTCGCCTGCCGCCAGTGGCCAGAACTCGTTGATGCCCGTGGTGAGCAGCGGCTCATCAAAGTCGGACGGCAACGTGTCCACGTTTGAAGAACGGAAGCCGGTTTTCTTTTCTGATTCTGACCCTGTCGATTTGATAGGCCGCAGCACGCTGGATGATGTACGGGGAACGACAAGAGCCGAGGATGTGGTCCGGTCTGCGTTGAATCCGGTCGATGCGGCTGACACGCTTGGAGTCTTCAGGCGTGGCATGAGCGACCGGGGTTCCGGGTCTGTTGGGCCTCGTGACGAGTTCCGGGCGTTGCTTGGGCTTGAGAAAAGCGGTTCAGCGGTGCCAGGCAGGGAACTGATCGGCGGGGCGGGTGATTTGGTTAATACAAAGCCCGACCTTACAAGGCAGGAGATTAATCCCGTCTCGCCGCGCTCGAGTGCGGGTGTTGGGAGCGCGGAGCTGCCTTCTTTTCAAGAAAACCCGCTTGCTGCTGCACAGCAAAATCCTTTGCGATTGCCCGGGTTGGACAATTTGCCGAGCAGGGCTTTTGGGTCGCCGGTCGCGGAATCTTCTCTTGCGCCGGTGATTGATCTGCCGAAGCGGACGATTTCGCCGACCATTCTGCCTGTTCCCAAAAGAAGTTTTTAGTCCGGAAATCATACCGGATTGGAGACATGGATGAATTCAAATGGGGCGCTCGGTGAGTTTTCCGGGCTGGGGCCTTGCAAAAAGGGGGCAAATAGACGATACTCCACCGCTTTCGCGAGCCAGTTTAGCTCAGTGGTAGAGCAACGGTTTTGTAAACCGTAGGTCGTCGGTTCGAATCCGACAACTGGCTCCAGTCAATCTTTTCCATTGAACGGCCGGTCAGGTTGCAGGTGAACTTCTTGGTCTGGCCGAGCTGCAACAGCGATAATCAGATGTCCAAAAAGACCGTGAAGAGCCAGTACGCAAAAGCCGGCGTTGATTACTCGAAGATCGAGCCGTTCAAGATGGCAATGGTAAACGCCGGCAAACGCACTCTTGCGTTCCCGAACAGACGCGGTGTGTACGTCGAGCCAGCCACGCTGGGCGCACACGGTGTGGCATATCGGTATGTGCGGTCCACACCGCATCTCTGGTGCGCAACACAGGAGGGACTGGGCAACAAGAACTGGATCGCCGAATGGATGTACCAGCACGCCGGAACCGGAAGAACCTACTACGATGGAATCGGCATCGATACAGCCCTGATGGCAGCCAACGACGTGATCTGCCAGGGCGCATTGCCCGTCATTTACACGGACGAAGTCGCCGCCGGCGACAGTGAATGGTTCATGGATGAGAAACGGAGCAAGGACCTCGCAGAAAGCTTCTACCAGGCCTGCAAAATCTGCGGCATGGCACTTCCGGCAGGTGAATCGCCTGCCCTCCGATACTTGGTCAAAGCCGAGCCGCCTGTCCGCAGCGCTCCATCGCTCTCAGGCTGCGTGATCGGGATTATTGCGCCTCCGGACAGAATTGTGACCGGCGAAAAACTGGCTGTTGGCGATCGGATTATTGGCGCGACATCTTCGGGGCTGCACGCCAACGGGGTTTCACTGGTGATACATCAGGCTTTGAAGCTCAAAGACAAGTTCCTGCATCTCCTTCCAAACGGCCGAACACTGGGTGAAGAAGCGCTTATTCCGACCCGTTCGTACGTCGGGCTGGTGGAAGCTCTTCAGGAAAACAACATCGAGATTCACGGGCTCCTTGCCGGGACAGGCGGCGGTCTTGCGAAAATTGCCTACGCCAAAAAGTCGTTCACATACCGCGTCAAACGCTGGGTTAGCGAAATACCTCCGCTGTTCCAGTTCATGCGTGAAATTGGCGTGGCACTCGAGGATTGCCTCACGACCTTCAACTGGGGGATTGGATTCTACGTTTTCGTGCCGGAAAAAGAGGTGGACCGGACGATCGAGACCGGCCGAAAAGCCGGATACGAACTTCTTGAACTTGGCCAGGTCGAGCGGGGCGAACGTCGCGTAATCTTCGAGCCGGAGAGAATCACGCTTGCGGCCATAAAGTAGATACTCTCACAACCACGGGTCAGGAACCACGGAGTATGAGCCGTCGGCGGTGAACCAAGGAAAAACCCTCCACAACCAGCAACCACTGGTGACGTCAGGTGATGAGGTTCTGATCCGGTTTCGCGCTGTCGAAAACGGTTGGTCTGCCCGGCCCGCAAATCTCACCGGCCAACCACCACGGTGGCTGAGCAACACTTTATACGAGGTCGCTGCCTTTCAGGCTTTTTGGCTTTTTCGCGCCGATTTCGGACGGCGGGAGCTTTTCGATTTTGCGCGCGGCGATGCAGACGGGCGCCGTTTGGGTGCAGTTTTGCGATGTATGATGTCTCGCATTCGCTCCAGTCCTTGATCCATCTGCGCAGCCGCTTCCGCAATCCCGCGCTCTGTGCAGTTGATGACGTCGGCCAGCAACTCGCACCCCCGCCGGATGCGGTCGGTGTACGAACCTTCTTTAAGCTCGATCCCGCGTTCTTTCAAGAACCCGCTCATGTGATCGAACAACTCATTCTTCTTGATTGTCTTCATAGCTGTTTATGCGGCTTTCTCGGGCAGTCTGCACAGTTGCCGCAAACCGTCCAAGTGTTGAATGCCCTCTGACTGAAACAAGTTCAGCCCCCGGTTCCAACGATTGACTTCTGTGTGTGACCATGCCGGGCATGCGGCTCAGTCGTGCCATATATGGTGAGCGTAACAAGGCTCTGCACCAAACGCCATTACATGTTAACCGGCCTATTGTAAGCGAATCTTCGATGCTTCGCGGCACGATGCGAATTTCTCCACTGATTCAGGCAGGACCACAGATCGGACCGTGCGCGTGGGCACTTGGCCCGCATATTCCCCAGCCCGTCGCTGCCGCGGATGCGGCGTGCGTTGGCAGGCGCGAAGCGCTTGGAATCTCACGGGGCTGAAGTAATGGGTGAATCAGAGAGGGTGGCCGGTGAGATTTCCAAGCTGGCCAAGGAATATCGCTGGTGGCAGCGAACCAAAACTTTGTTGGTCAAACAAACCAGTCGCCCGGTGCGCCTGATCGATCAATTGGCTGATCGCCGGCTTCTGCACTGGCCTGAGAAACAGGGCAGATGAACCTCAGTTTTCCGCCGAGTGAAGGCCACCGGGGCCCGCTTTGAACTCGATGTTTGTCTGGCCCGGCTTGCCCGGAATCTCCATGGTGCAGTTCCAAAGGCAAGCACCGCAATGAACGCACTTGTCGCGATCGAACACGGGCACGCCTTCCGGACCCGGCGCGATCGCCTGCCCGCTGCACATTTCAATGCACACCTTTCGTTCGCATTGTCTGCACAATGCCGGCTGTCTGAAAGCAACGTGATCAGCATAGCCGGGTGGGGCTTGGACCTTGCCACCAAGCAGCAACGCGTCCTGATGCGACACCAACAATTGACCGTCGAATTGAATCTGCGGCCAGCCAAGCGCGTCCATGATCGCGTCGTGCAAAGGCACGCCTTCAGCGCGACATTTGTCTCGAATCCGGGCCAATTCGTCGGAGCTTATGCGGCCTCGGCAGTATTGCTCCAATGTGAGCACTTGTTTTGATTGCGGGATTGGACCTGTTTTGAATGACAGCCGCCCATTGGTGAGCCCTGCCATCCCCATTCCAATCAGACCCCGCACAAAGCCGCGTCTGAAACCGTCCCGCGCATGCTCGGCAATGGACGCTTCGCGTTCGATCCAGCTTTCGCGTCGGCGTCGCACGTAGGTTCGTTCGAGGTTTTCCCGGGTGAAAGGCTGTTTTGACTCGAGCAACTCGACCACTGCATCGGCCAAAAGCGTTCCCGTTGCCCATGCTTCGTCAACGCCAGACCCCGTAAGCACGTTCGTGCTCCCGCTGCATTCGCCAATCCGCGCCCAGCCATCTCCGACAAGGTAAGGCTCACCGGTACGGCCTGATTCGGCGATTGTTTTTGCGCCCCAAGACCGCATTTTTGCGCCGGCGATGTGCCGCCACAAATACGGGTGCAACATCCAATGCTGCATGTACCGGTAAGCTGTCCGAACCGGGCTGCCGAACCATGACGGCACAAAAATGCCAAGCGACGCGACGTTATCCGGATGGACGTACATGAACCCGAAAATCTCGGGTTCGGGGAAACCCATGGTGTGAATAACGGTGCCGGGTTTCAGTGCCGAGCCCGCTGGCAGGTCAATCACAACTTTCATGCCCACAGCCCAATCTGAGGCTTGACGGCCCGGCGGCATGCCAAACCGTTCGTCGAGTTGTTGTCCGACTCGTCCTGTGGGACCGTCTCCGACCACCGTCAAAGCCGCGCGTATTTCCATCCCCGGGGTGTAACCATCCGCAGGGTTGCCGTGCCTGTCCACGCCCTGATCAGCAAGCCGCACGCCAGCCACTCTGTCGCCCTCGAACACAAGGTCGGACACGGGCGAGCCCGGCCAAACCTGTGCGACGCCAAGGCTCATGATCTGGGTGCCAATCCACTGCATGAATTGGCCCAGCGAAAACACCATGCCGCCTTTCTTGTGAAGAAACGCCGGAGCCCATGGCAGTTCAAAGGCGGCGTCTCTGAGCAGTCCAACAGCGCCAAAAAGCCTGAGCAACCCATCGGCAACTTGGATTCCAAACGACCGCCTGCTTGCCCCGACAGGATCAAGCAAATACACAATTTTCTCTTCGGTCACGCTTGTGGCCATGGGTATGCCGGCAGCGTCGAGGTCTGGAAACGTCTCGCGCAGTGCGCGCGCTCGAGTCACGAGACCCGAAACGCCGAATCCGATGTCGTCTGCGCGCTCGTAACAGATTATTTGCAGAGGCTGGCCGGGCGCGACGATACTTTCGAAACGAAACGTGCCATCTTCGCGCACGGTCTTCTTCGAGAGCGCGGCGAGAAATCCAGCAGACGCAGGGCCAAAACCGACGCAGACTATGTCGGCATCGAGCCTTGCTCGATCTGGCGTTAAGCTCAGTCCTGCCGTACTGCTGTCATGAAAAACTTCCAGAGCCATCGCAAGTCCTCTGATCGTTCAAAACTTCGATTTCAAACGGTTCGGTCCCAACTCTTGGCTTCTTCCCCGCGGGCAACGAAGTCGCCCTGAATACCCCACCGCGCCAAAGCGCCATCTTTACAGCCAACGTCGGTCCCTGACCGCGATTGTTCCTTCGCCGCCGCGTCCTGCTTTGTTGCGGCGTTGGCTTCTGAGATTCGCTCTTGTCGTTATGGAGCGGCCAACGGCGCGACATAGTGTTCCATGCGCCTGTTGGCGTCAACTGCGCGGTCGTTTCACTTCGGAAGTTATTGGTCCAGAGCACGTTCTTACTCCACCCGCATATTGCCCAGCCCGGCGTAGCTAAAACCAAAGTCGCCTGACGGGCAACGGCCCCGGCTCTTGCACCCCCTGGACCTTCAGCCACACCGGGCCGCGAAATATGCTCTGCGACTCCGACGCAAGGAAGGACGTGCTGATCCCAACGGTATCTCACGCGCTGCCGCGGATGCAGTGGGCGTTGGCAGACGCGAAGCGTTTGGAGTGCGGCAGCTTGCTGCCGCTTTGTTTCTATGCCCAAACAACGTGTCTGTCCCCATATCCCATATTCCCCATCAGCCCGATGACCGGTCATGCGACGCGTTTCGATCCCGCAAATCGGGCCACCGAACATACACCGGTTGGGTGCGGCGAAGAATCGCCGCGCTCCTGCCGGCGCGTTGGAAACCGCAACGGCGGCTGGAGCGCGGCCGTCCTCGGCCGCATCAACCCGAAGACCGACCCTATGCCCCGTTTAGATCACGCAAATGCGGCGTCCGAACATTCACCGGCCGGGGATACACACACACCGTGTCTGTCCCCATATCGGCATCCGAGGGGTTCCTCCACGGACCTCGACAACCGCAGATTGGAACAAGAGGCAGTTCGCGGGCCATGCCGGAATCAGGGGCAAAACCCGAACAACGAGCCTGTCACCCTATTGGGGTCCGCACCCAGACAATGAGCCTGTCACTCTATTTGCGTCCGTGTTGGATGTGCGTGCGTCGCAGGCCGCATGTATAGAATGGGTTCATTCGCCGCGGCATTTGGTCGGCAAGGAGCGAAGTGGCGGCGGAGCGGCCAGAATTTGGCGAGGCGTGCCATACAACGAAAGAGGCGGGTTTCAGTTCGGCATTGTTGCACTGCGTGCCTGGTTGGCTTGAGGCCGAGTCGCGCCAACCATGAAATCGCATCGTCTGACCAGACCTAAACACCCGAAGCTTCATTCCGGTGAGATTTCTGGGTGAGGTGGCGCAGAATATGGGCTTGACCCGGAGGCGGAAATCTTGTTAGAAATGCAATAATCTGTGAAAAGCCAGGCACCACAACGGCTGGCGATGCACAGTCCACGTCAGCAGATGCGGAGCCCTTCTCACTGCGTTCGCAAATATTGAATCTTATCGAACAGCCATATGAAACGCGCTTTAATTCCCATAACGGTCTCCGCGCTGCTCTCGTGGTCTGCCGCGGTCCGTGCGGAAGAGAACAACTACTTCAGTAACCCGCCCGGGTGCGAGTGGAGCAGGCTTGTCATGAGGGGCACACCATTTTTCATGACACCGACGCCATCCGGCTACGTCGTCGTCGGCAAAGGCCAGCAGGAACGGGAGGTAGCCTTGGTTCTGCCATTGTCCGAGGAAGGGCATCCGGGGGAGGCCCACTTTCTTCCGGGCTTTGAATTTGAATGCGAAGCGACGGGGCCGGGCTTCGGGTCCGTAGCGTATGGGATCACGCCCAGTTATGGGACCAATGATGTGTGGGACGGTTACGTGGTCACTGGCTCGAGGCGTTTGTGCTGGCTTGGGGAACGCGGGGAGCTCTTTGATAAGCCGGTTATGTGGATTGCCAAACTCGACCTGGGCTTTAACAAAGTCTGGGAACGAACGTTTGAAGATGAGAATATCGGGTCCGGGCAAGCCGTGATTTGGGACTTCGCCGGGTTCTACGAGCGGCCAGGTGCTTTAGTGTTAGGTGATGTGCTCATGCGCATTTACAGCGATGGGGATGTGCACTGGACGTCGGGGCTAAGAGGTCATTCGATTGCTCCACTGAGATTTGGCGGCTACCTTCTTGGCAGCACAGATGGTATTCGGATGGTTAGTTCTGGTCTCGATCTGCAATGGCAAGTGCAGGAAACCAATTCCTTTTTTTGTGTAAAGCCAACGGCGGACGGTGGCTGTATCGCCACTGGCTGGCAGCGAGGGCCTTCGATTTATGTCCGTAATCATTGGCACAATGACCTTGACTTGGTCCTGACCAAGGTCGATGCGGGTGGTAACGTCCAGTGGACGCGCACCTTCGGCCAGCCAGACACAGACGAAATCGGGCACTGCGTTGCGATTGCGCCGCTGGGCGATTTTGTGGTGGTCGGCGAAGCTGAAAAGCCATCGCCCTCGCCCGGCGGTGTGTTGCGGCAGAACGACGCATTCATCGCCCGGGTTTCTTCTTCGGGCGACGTGCGGTGGGAACTCAGACTGGGCGGCACCAACAACGCGGCGGCCGATTCGGTGGTTTACATGTCCGGGAACTACTTTCTGGTGGCTGGATCTGCGGTGCCGGACCGGCATTGGATCTGGCTCTTTAAGCTCCGCGGCAATCTCGTCGTGCCAGTCGCCCAATTCACTTACAGCCCTGCCAGTCCAGTCTTTATCGGGCAGGAAATCACTTTTGATGCATCGGCCTCGAGCGCGGTAGGTGGCAGCATCATTGAATACTCATGGGATTTCGGCGATGGCCAAACGGCGTCCGGGGCTGTGGTCCGCCACGCCTTCCAAACGCCCACGAACTATCCGGTATGCTTGAAAGTGACAAGCAGCGACGGAATGGTCCAGTGTGCCACTCAGACCGTCGAGATCATCCACTTGGCGGTCCAATGGGAGAGGTTCCCGCGCAAAACCCTTGCGACGAACGGGGAAGCCCTTCATGCGATCACGGAAGCCCCGGACGGGGGATTCTTGCTGGCCGGGTCAATCCACAAGACTTGGGGCAACAATGACGACCTCTGGCTGCTCAAGACCGACAGCCGTGGCCGGCCTGTCTGGAACAAGAGTTATGAAGACGCGACCTGTTCCGGTCGCAACGACGTTGGTTACGCGGTGATTCGCGCCCCTTCGACGGGTTACTTGGTGGCAGGCAAAAGGTCGTGCTACGACACTGGAGACGATGGGTGGTTGCTGAAGGTCAACGAAAGAGGCGACCTCGAGTGGGCAAAATCCTATCTGGTGCAGGGGTCCAGAGGAGATGTAGTATATTCCATGGCAGCGTTATCCGACGGCGGTTACATCCTTGGAGGCTTGACTGTGACAAACGATTGGTGGCAGTCCCAATGGCCATGGCTGGTGCGTACCGACGCCGAAGGCAACGAGCTGGAGAACTGGGTCCTCCCCTTGACATGGAAAAACTACGCGGTTTCCAAAATCATACCATTGCCTGACTCGAGCGGGTACGTGGTCGCCTGCGGTTCAGGGCAAAGCAGTGGGCAGACTTCGATTCTGGTCAGCCAAGTTCGCACCAACCAAAGCATGGAATGGCTGACTTCGGTGCCGAGCAGTCCCAATTATATGGAATATGGCGGTCGATGGGTGGCGCCTGCGGGCGACGGCGGTTTTGTGGTCGCCGGGACTGCCTATATGGAGTTTGCCACGAGAGAGTACCGCACGCGATCGTGCCTTATCAAGCTGAGCACAACGGGTAACCCTCTCTGGACAAACTTCTGGCCCGGCGTGTCCCTAACGAGTCACTCGTATGGGCTTGGGGCTGCCACGACTCCCGATGGCGGTTACGTTGTGGTGGGCGCATGCGATAAAGAAAGGAGTCGTTTTGGTTATCTGGACTTGGCCATACGTGCGACCGATGCCGAAGGTCGAACTCGATGGGCCCAGACCATTGGCGTGACCAACGTCGATGAGAGCGGATTGAAAGTGCTGGCACTGGCCGATGGCAGTTATGTTGTTTTGGGCCTATATAACGAGGTTGCGCGCGGCGACCCAATGCTCGGCTCATCTTGGTTGTTCAAACTTGCCGCCAACTACCCCCCTGTGGGTCGAATCAGCGCCAGCACCAATGGGGCCCCAATTGGTGAAACACTGACCTTCGACGGCAGCGCTTCGACCGATCGCGACGGGACGGTGGCCTTGCATGAATGGGATTTCGGGGACGGTCAGACGGCCACAGGCGCGATTGTCAGCCACTGCTACACCAACAACGGCACCTATGTGGTGCGGTTGACAGCCGTGGATGACCGGGAAGCCGAGGGAATTGCTCTTCATACCAATTATGTGGTTGGGGCCTCGATCCTGGGGCCGGGCGTTGAACTCGAGAGCTTCTCACTCACCAACTGTCCGAGCTGCAACCAGGCCGTCTATTCGTTCCAAGACGCGCCGGAGCTGGTCGATTGGACAAAGGCCCTGGGTGTCCAGGTACGAATGAAGATGACCGCTCCGTCCGGCACCGAGAAAGTCCTGATCACGTTTGCCGACCCGATACCGGCCGGGGCAACGCTCTACCGATTGTGTAGGGTTTCGTGGCGACCTTGGCCATTATGGCTGGCAATCATGTACGAGACCATTGATACCCACACAATCCGAGTGGCCACAAGCTACGAAGTCGATTCTGAACTTGTGCTGGTGCTGGCGCCAACGGCGCCGCTGCCCACATTCACCAGTGTTCAAACGCCGGTCGCCTCTCGACTTGGGATGACATTCAGCACAACCCCGGGTTTCCGGTATCGGATGCAACGCGCTGCGGAGCTCAGGTCCGGGGCATGGGCCGACGTGCCGCATGCGCTCTCAGAACACGAGCCGTGCACCAGCGAGTCCGTTACCGGCACTGGGGCGACCGTGACAGCGTTTGTGGACGTGCCCAGTACGGGCAATGCATTCTTCCGGCTCACAATGGAGTCAATGGTCCGCTAACCCGGGAGTTTCAGCGGCTGGCCCGCCAAACATGCCCAACCCAGGAATCTCACCGCCTGAACATAGCAAGGCATCCAAAGCTTCATTCCGGTGAGATTTCCGGGCTAGAAAATCGACCGGGTTTTGACATGAAAAATTCTGACTTGAGAAATCGACGAGGAGGTGCGAAATTCTTCAGCGTTCGAGGCGCAATACAGACGCCCGAATGATGTTTCAGAATCTAAAAAGGAGGTTGTAAGAGGCTATGGCAAAGAAGAAGCGAAAAACCAGGAAGAGTTCGCAATGCGATGTGTATCCACTTCTCGAACCTGCCGCGAACGTGGTTGTGTACCGCAATCCCGGGCCGGATGAATGCGACATTGCGGAACATGCGAGAAAGATCGTCGAAGCCAATGCACCATGGGGAAGCGGCGGCGGACTGGGGTATTTGACCCTTGTTGAATCGGATTTTGATCGCTTGTGGGATGGGGTTGATCGCGGTGATACTTACGGCACGGCGTTTTCGGTATTGCGGTTCCTCGGGCCGTTATTTCAGCAATTCGTGGGCCGGACAGACGATTTCCTGTTCGGATGGATAGGTGGCGAGGACCGCAAATACGGCAAAGTACTGTTGCTGCAGATTGTTCCGCGCCCGCATCTGGTTGCGGAGTTGAACTGATCCGGACGCAGAGTTCATGGTCCCGGGTCAGCGCGATAGAATCGCGCCGGGAAGTTGGTGGATTCAAAGTCGGTGAAGAACCATCGGCCATCGGGTTTTGTGCGGTAAGCACTTAGAGGCGTCCAGCTGTTCAAGTTGGTGCTGGCGGCGATGGTGTAAGTGTGGCCCGGCACACCGAACGCGGTGATTTGGGCCAGTTGATTGCTCCATGCCATGGCAAGGGTCGGTTGGTCGATTGTTTTTCTAAGATTCAACCGGCCTCCAGTGACACATCTTTCTGTTAAAGCGCTTTTTGCATCTACGGATAAAAGCAGCCTTGCGCGCAGGGCATCGAGCTGGGCGTTGGGCCAGCGCTGCAGCATCAACGCGAGCGTGCCAGCTACGCATGCAGCCGCCATTGATGTGCCGTCGCGCGTTTGATACGCGCTGTCGGTGCTTTGCGATGTCGAGTAAATAGCCACGCCCGGCGCAAACAGGTGCACGGCGGTTTTGCCGTAGCTGGACAGAATCCACGGCTCGTCCGTCCTCGTCGATGCGCCGACAGCCACGATGTTGTCCATGACCAGACTGGCTGGGTAGTACGGAAGAAGGTCCAGATTGGCTGCGTTGTTGCCGGCGGCGGCTGCGACTGCGATTCCGTCCGCCCGCGCAGCGGCGAGCGCATTCGAGAGTGCGGCGGAGAATTCACTATTTCCCCAGCTCAAATTGAGAACACGCGCGCCGTGCTGCCTTGCAAACTCGATGCACTCCACTGCATCGGAAATGTAGCCATTGCCTGCGGCGTCGAGGAACTTGCAGGCCATCACTTGCGTCCGCCAAGCGAGGCCGGCGATGCCACGTCCGTTGTTTCCGACCGCGCCAATGATGCCGGCAAGGTGCGTGCCGTGCCCGTTTTCATCCCACGGATCGTGTTGGCCGGTGAGCGCGTTGAAACCTGGGGTTCCATCTGCCGGGTTGCGCCAGAGATTGTCGGCCAGGTCTTCGTGTGTCGGCCGCACTCCACTGTCAACAACGGCCACAACGACGTTGATTGCCGCGTGCGTCACTTCCCATGCCTCTGGAGCGTCGAGGTCCGCATCGGGCATTCCGCCATTTTGGCCGTAATTATTCAACCACCATTGCGTGCCGTTTTGGAAGTAGGGATCATTAGGCAAAGAAGCGGCAGCGGTAACTTGGTAGTCAGGCTCGGCCCATGACACGAGACCAGTGGTGCGACAGGCCGTTATCGTTTGCTCGACGGATTCCCCACCGGCCGGTTGAACGACCTGGAGCCCGTGCAAACCGTCAAATACCCGCAATACCTTTCGACCCCGGCTTGCGTGGGTCGATACCAGTGCGCGTCCTTCCGCCACGTTGCGAGGCATGACGAGTACTCGATTGGGATGGGAGGGTTCTGGCAAAGCGACGGTTGGGAGGCACAACAACGCTATCACAAGCCATAGGCTGACGGCTCTTGTGGCGCGGGTGCGCATGCGGGATGGGGTTACTCCCCGGATAGTACGCAGGACTTTGTCAACAGAGATTCGCAGTGGGTATCCGGACTGTCTGAAATCCGGCAAGCTGCCATCAAAGTAGTTTCGGCAAAGTCGCATTGGGACCATGTTCGAGAAGAATAGGTCCCCAAAGAGCGGCGGGCAAGGCAACAGCAGGCTTGCGCGCGTGCGTCAACAACCGTGTTTTTTCTGGAGAATGTCTTGACATAGGCCAGACCGGCCGACAGCATTCGGCCACTTTTTGTATTCAACCCTTCATTTCTTTCTATGAAATCCAGGTGCGAACCTCGGTGGGCTCTGTCTTTTTCTCCACTTCACAAGCCCACCGGGCGCAGACCGGCCGTGCCGCTTCTGGTGCTCAGGCAGGCGTTGGTTGTGGCGGTCGGTTTGCTGGCATCTCTGGCCGGGCGCGCCGGGGTTGACACGCTGCAGTTCGTTGAAACACCGGCGGCGAGTGCTTTCTTTGCCGCAGGCGTCACGAATAGTTTCGATGGCGTCGGGAGCGGTGCTGCTGACGACTGGACGTTCGATGCTGAAGCCGGCGATCGTTTGACAGCGCGGATCGAGTCAGCCATTAGCGACGCACGCCCACGATTGCGCTTGATCAATCCGTCGGGCCAAGCAATCGCCAGTGCGGATGGTGACAGTTCAGGAGCCGCAGAGTTCTTCAGCGTGCTCCTTCCACTGCCGGGTACGTATAAGGTCCGCGTCTATACTGAAACTCAGGTTTCCGATTATCGCCTTCGGGCGGATTTGAGCCGGGGTCCAGGCTTGGAAGCTGAACCTAACAACTCGGTTGAAACGGCAAACGTGCCGCCCTTGACATTTCTTGCCGGCAGTTACCGGTTTCGCATGGCAGGTTCACTGCCTGACGCTGACGCTACCGGTGATTTCTTTGCTTTAGGTACTTTGAATCCAGGCAATGCAATCACTGCCGAGTTGTTCACAGGACCCCAGAGCAGCCTGCCCATTGGCGCTGCCTATGTGTCGTTGTTTCGGTCGGGACAGGCGGACGCGGTGTTTTCAGCGAACACAAACTTCACTTTCGCCGTGGTCGGAAGTGGTGAGTATTTTGTCCGTGTCACTAGCCCCGACACGCGCGGCCTGTTTGCTCGTTATTTGCTGACAGTCACGATCGCGGACGGCGTTGCGCCTTCGGTTCAGTCCGTTTCACTGCCGGCCGAAGGCGCACGGGTGTCGGACATCATCAACGGCCTGAGCATAACGTTCTCGGAGCCGATGCTGCCAAGCACCGTGACCAATGCGGCCAACTTTAGTTTGGTGCAATCGGGTCCTGATAGCCTGTTCGGCACGGTGGACGACGTGGTGTACCCGTTGGTGCCTGCAGCTTATGCGACCGGGAACGTGTTGTCTCTTTCGTTGGTTGATGGGCCGTTGCAGCCGGGCCAAACGCGCTTCTCGGTGGCAGTGGCCGTCACCGACCGTGCTGGGAACCCCGTGACGCCGGCGTTCACGCGCAACTTTATCATCGAGCGTTTGGGAGTGTTCAACTTCGAGAATCGGTCTAACGACACTGCAGCGGTTGCGACGTCACTGAGTCTGTCGCCTACAACAGCGCCGGATGGATCGTTCACGGTTGGGAACAGTTACGCGGTTGGATCCAACCCGTATTTCATCCTCAGCGCGCGGTTGA
>JAAYVR010000283.1 GCA_012517065.1 Verrucomicrobiota bacterium
GACCAAACTGATCAAGCTATCGACACCTTCAACTTGCAACGTACAACGTTCAACTCACAACGTTCAACTGGGCCGCGGGTTTGCCAACCGAGTGGCGTTGTCCCCCGCGGCCGCTAGAGTCCCGCCTTCAGGCGGCTTTGAAACCAGCATTAATCGAGCAGTAATACCTCTGAACGTTGCACGTTGAGCGTTCTACGTTGAACGTTCTCAAACAATTAACCGTCTGGAAACGTGCATGATGCAGGCTTTCAGCCCTTATTGATACTGATCTGGCGCCTGTCACCTGGGCCGCTGGCCCAGGCTGGTATGGCGCCGGGCCTTCGGCCCTCGAGTTACTGATCCACGAACACCAACGGTCTGGAACACAGTCAGAGGCGTTCAGGCCTGAAACAATCAACTACGCTGCCATAGACAACGTGGTTGTTTTGGTCGGTCATCGAAGCGCCAACGGCGCGGTCCATACCAGCGTGGGGCGAAGCCCCGCGACAAGGGCTGGGAAATAGGCGGGCTAACTTGGAACGTGGAACGCGCAACGTGCAACGCTCAACGGGGCGAATGAAAGGGCGTATGGCTAAAGCGCGGTCCTGCCGCCGCAAAGGGCAAGCCCTGAGGATCTGCGTGTTTCGCAAGCACGCACTTGAGCAGGGGTTCGAGGTTGGCACGGGCGGAGGCGACGATCAGTTCTTCGCCGTTGAATACCATCGCGCAACATTTCACTTTGCTGAACGATGTTGTCTTGGCCGGCGTGTAAACAGCCACAAGGTCGCCGTGCTCGATCACACTAACAATTCGGTCCCAGCCGCGCGCGGCCATGGCGTCATCCGCCGCCGTGAGCATGGCGGCGCGATCCGGCAAGTCGCCGCGCGATTTCAGGTGGTATATGCCCACTTCGACTCTGCGGACAGCCTGCAAGGTTGCGCGCGCCTCATCATCGAGTTTGGCGAATGAAAGGCCTGTGCGCACTGCACTGGTGGTCAGGCCGCCTACGTTCAACACAATGACCGGATCCCACTCGGCCCCAGAGGATCGGACGAGGCTATTGCGCAGAGCCCGGATGTCCGAACTCGGATAGAAATAGCTGGCGACGCCAGCCATGACAAGTATGGGGACCATGACAACCGCTGCAAACGGCAACCAAGACCATGCGCGTTCCCTGCGGCGTCGCGGTGAAGTGGGTTTGAGAGCGGGATTCATGTGAAAGGAGGGGTGTGAATGAAACCATCGATTTTGCGGCCTGCCCAAATGAGCAGGCCGCACGCTGGTGCATTGTTATTTCTCGTGCTTCTTGAGCGCCTCTCCTGCTTCTTTGAGCTGGTGGATGTGCAAGCTTTCGCCCAGAGCAGCAATTTGGGAGGGTTTGATGTTGCCCACAACGTTGGCAAGCACAAGGTGCTCCTTGTCAATCACTGTGATGGCAACCCCTGCGATTGCCTCAGCTCCTCTGGTTCGGATGAGAACACCGACGTCCTCGCCATCCTTGCCCTGCACGTTGACATTGCGCTCCCAGCCCGCAGCTTCGAGGTCAGCGCGGATTTTCTGGAGCCGCTGCATCAATTCATCGCGGTTTTCGTCGGTCAAGCCGATCACATTGACTCGCACGAATTCCAGGCTACGGATGAGCTTTGCGACCTCCGGCTCCTCCTTCTCGATGAATTGAGCAGCGAGTGAGATGAGGTTGCTTTTGAGCTGAACCTCGACAAACTCGCCGCCCTTGCCGGGCGGGGCAAACTTTCCGAAATCCACCTGGCCAAGGGAAGGTTCGGCGGACGAGTTTAAGTTCAAGCTGGCGGCTGCCACAAGCGCCAGCAACAACGGGCAATGCAGAGAACGTTTCATATCAGTATCAAGTTGTTGTTTGTTTAGTTCGGGGAACCGGAGTTCCACTACACGAAATACCCGGCACGACGCGGGAAGTTTCAGGAATGCGATATTGTGCCAGGCTCAAAGTTCCTGATGTTCGGTGATGGTCAGAATCTGATTCGCTGCCACGTCATACAGTTCCTGAACAATGCCCGAGGGCCACTCGATCCGAGCCACTTCAACCTTCGTTGCATCGCCGAGACCGAAGTTGGGACGCAGATCGTTCTGGCACCATTGGCCACCGGAGATTTCGCGCAGTTGCCAGAAGGTCTTGCCGCCGATGGTGGCCCGAACCCGCACCTTGGCGCCAATGGCCAAGCGGTTTGATGCCGTCCCATTGAGCTTGAACTTGATCCAGTGGTTCGTGTTCCCGTTGGCCGACCCGACATTATGGTAGAGCGCGTTCTGACCGGTGGTGTGACCGACAAACAGATCGGGGAACCCGTCGTTGTCGTAGTCACCCCATGCCGCAGACCACATATGCAATGTTCTCGTTCGACCAATTGTGTCGGTGCCGCGCCGTGCGGAGTTCCGCACGGGTTAATGACGGCAACTGTTCTGTGTCCTGGGTCTTCGGTCTTCGGTCTTTGCTCCTTATCCCTTGGCGTATGGTCAGTGGTTTGCCACGATTTGTCTGGCAACGTTTTGGCCGCACAAGATGACCATTGGCATGCCGCCACCCGGGTTTACCGACCCGCCAACGAAAAAGAGGTTCGAGTATTTGGTGCTCTGTTTTGGGGCTTTGAAGGCGAGGTTTTTCCAGCGGTCGCTGACCACACCATAGATTGAACCTCTGTTCGAGTAATAGTGTGCGCGGATGTCAATGGGGGTCCAAACATGCTCGAAGGCGATGTGCTTGCGAAGGTCTCTGAGCCCCATTCGCTCGAGTTTTTCAAGGACAAGCTCTTTGTATTTCAGGTAATCGTCACGTGCGAAGGGGTGTTGGTCATCGATATACGGAATATGAGGCAGTATTTTCAAACAATCGCAGCCGGCGGGTGCAACGGTTGGATCGGTCCGGGACGCTGCGACGAGGTAGATTGTCGGATCGTGTGGCAGACGGTATTCTTCGAACACGGCGCGGAAATGGTCGCGTTGGTTGCCGCTGAAGAAGAAGTTGTGATGAGCGAGCTGGGGATACTGGCAGTCAAGGCCGAGGTCGATCACCAATCCCGAGCAGGCTGGCTCGAATCGTTTTTGCAGTGCATCGACAAACGGTTTGCCTTCTTTCAGAAGCTTCTCGTAAGCGGGTATTACCTCCATATTTGAAACGACGATGTCCGCCGGGTGGAAGCTTCCGTTTGCGATGATCCCTGTGACCTTGCCGCCATCATGGCGGATTTCGGTCACTTCAGAGTTGAGGTGAACGGTTACCCCGAGTTCATCCATGAAGCGTTGTAGGCCGAGGGCGATGTTGTACAATCCGCCGTCAACGTACCAGAGGTCATAGCGGAACTGGATTGTGGGCATGCAGTTCATGAATGCGGGCGCGCGATAAGCCGACGAGCCGACGTACTTGATAAAGTAATCAAATATGTCGCGGAAATATCGGGTCTTGAAGTGTGCAGCCACGGCCTGATGCATGCTGCGGAACAGGTCGAACTTGAAGAACTGCCACAGCCCGTAATGGCGTGCGAACTGGCGCCAGTTGTCGAGTCCCTGCTGGAAATAACCACTGTTGACGAGGTCAAACAACTTTCCGGAGTACTCGAGAAACCGCCGGACATTCTCCGGGGGTTCACCGACCTTCCGCGCCTCGGCGGCCATCCGGTCCTGCTCCGGGTAGAGGTCAACCACGGTCCCGTCCTCGAAAAAGTTCCGCCAGTGCGGTCGCAACGGTCTGGTGCGAATGTAATCGGCGATTTGTTTGCCGCTGCGTTGAAACAGCCGGTCAAAGAATTCGGGGAGGGTCAGGATTGAGGGGCCGAGGTCAAACGAATAACCGCGTTCTTTGAGAACGTTGAGTTTGCCCCCGATTTTCGGGTTCTTTTCGAACACTTCGACTTCATAGCCGGATTGGCGGAGTGAAATGGCTGCGGACAGCCCGCCGAGTCCGGCGCCGACCACGATCACTTTTTGAATGCTCATGGAGCTATTGGTTGTTTGTGGTTACTCGTTTGAGGCCTTCTTCGGCCAGATGATCAGCCGGGTGAGCAGCCAAGGCCTTGCGATAGAACTGTTCTGCGTCGCGCAACTGGCCCAGTAGTTCGTAGCAGCGCCCCGTGAAAGTCAGGCAGGTTGCATAGCCCCATCGGGGGTCCAATGTTCCCGCAGTGGTCTGAGCTTCGGCTTCGAAGAGTCTTAGTGCTTCGAGGAGTGTATCGAGCGCGCTGCGGAGTGCGTTTTGGTTTTTGGCGGTGTGGAGTTTGCAAACGCCAAGCAGATACTGGACACGCGGGTTTTTTGAGCCGAGAGCAATTGCAGCCTTGCGGTGTTTTTCGACAGTAGGGCCATACCGGATAGCCTTCAGAATGTTGCCGCCGATTTTCATTCCGTAGAGCGTGCCGATGAGCGCATGGCTTTCGGCGTGGTAACTGTCGATCTTGAGGGCAATGGTGAGAGCGTCTATTGCGGCGTCGCGTGCTTGATCTGCGGCGCGCTTGTCAACTGTGCGATCGGGCCTGTTTTCAATCTGAAGCAAACGATGGAACTCTGCGACTCCGAGCCAATAATAATTGGTGAGCGCGGGCGGGGAATTGGTGGCAGCACGGCGCAAAGTGTCACAGGCGTTGGCGAAACGGCCGCCGTCCCATGTCTGGTATGCGGCATTGAATTCGGCGATGCCCGCTTCGAGCAGGTCTTGGGCGGCCGATTCGGCGCGGGCAGCCAAAGTGAGCAAGAGCAGGATTGCGCATATTCTGTTCAGCCGAAACATCACTTGACGGAGTATTGCCCATGACGAGACTCAGGCAAGTAGATTATGGAAATCCCTGCCATGGTGCGTCAGCAGCGTCGGTTCTTTCAAACCGGCGCAACTCGGACGCTCGAGTTTCGGCTGTCCCAACTCGACAAACTCTCCGCAGTGCTCCACAAGTTCGAGCCGAGGCTGTTGAATGCGCTGCAACTTGATCTGCGAAAGTCACCGTTTCAGGGCTATGCGACCGAGCTTGGGCTTGTTCACGCTGAACTGCGACATGCGCGCAAGCACCTGTGCCGTTGGGCAGCTCCGAGCCGCCGGAAGACGCCGTGGTTTGCTGCGCCGTCGAGCGGCTGTGTGCAGTGCGAACCTCTCGGGGTTGCGCTGATTATGGGGCCATGGAACTACCCGGTGTCACTGGTGCTGACGCCGCTTGTGAGCGCGATCGCCGCCGGGAATTGCGTCGTACTGAAGCCGTCCGAACTGGCGCCACACACCGCCGAGACAATCGCTGCCATGGCGGCAGATGCATTCCCGAATGATTATATCTCGGTCGTGACCGGCGGACCGGACGTGGCCGAGCTGTTGTTGCGCGAGCGGTTTGACAAGATTTTCTTCACCGGGAGCACGAGGATCGGACGGTTGGCCATGGCCGCAGCGGCACGGCATCTGACGCCGGTGACATTGGAACTTGGCGGGAAATGCCCGGCAATTGTTTGCGCTGATGCTGCGATTGAACTTGCTGCGCGGCGGATTGCATGGGGGAAATTCATGAACGCGGGCCAGACCTGCGTGGCGCCCGATTTTGTCCTCGTCGAGCGCGGCGTTGCTCGGGCTTTTCTTGGAGCGCTTGAGCGTTCACTGCGCGAGTTCTACGGCGAGAATCCGGCCATGAGCCCGGATTATGGGCGGATAGTCAACAAACATCACTTTGAAAGGCTGGTGGGCTATTTGCGCGACGGCAAAGTTGCATGCGGAGGAGTGCATGCGGCTTCGGAGCTGTACATCGCACCGACGGTTCTGACGGATGTGAGTCCGGATTCAGCGGTGATGCAGGAGGAGATTTTTGGTCCGATTTTGCCCGTGCTCGAGTTCGGAGAGCTGGACGAGGCAATTGCTGCGGTGAAGGATCGGCCCACGCCGCTGGCTTTGTACGTCTTTACGCGCAGCCGCCAGACCGAAACCCGCGTGATAGATGAGATCCGTTCAGGAGGCGTGTGTGTGAATGATGTGGTGATGCATATCGTGGGGTTCGACCTTCCATTTGGCGGGCTTGGGGATAGCGGCATGGGCGCCTACCACGGACGCGCGGGGTTCGATGCGTTTTCACATCAACGATCGATCATGCGGCGTGGGACATGGTTTGATGCGCCGGTGCGGTATCCGCCGGCGCGAATGTCTCTCGACTGGTTAAAGCGGGCGATGAGGTTTTTACTAATCGACTGAGCTTGCCACAGATTGCTCCATGCTTTAGAACTTCGACATGTCCGAGCGCGTCATCATCATAGGAGCGGGACCGGGCGGATTGGCAGCGGCGATCTTGTTGGCAAAGGCGGGGTTGGAAGTCACGGTCCTCGAAAAGCAATCAAGGGTTGGCGGGCGCACATCCACCATTGAAGGCGACGGCTACAGTTTTGATTTGGGGCCGACATTCTTTCTTTATCCACAAATCCTTGCTGACATTTTTGCCGAGGCTGGGCGAGATCTTTACAAGGAATTGCCAATGACAAAGCTGGACCCGCAGTACCGCCTTGTTTTCGGTGCGGGCAGCGAATTGGCCGCCACTCCAGACGTGGAACGGATGGTCAAGGAAATCGAAAAGTTATCGCCAACCGACGCGCCCAAGTTCCGTGAGTTCATCGATTATAATAGACGGAAGTTTGTGAAGTTTGCGCCTTGTCTGCAAATGCCGTTCCTCGGCTGGGGAAGCCTCCTGAGCCTGCGGCTGCTCATGGTTTTGCCATATCTCAAACCGTGGAAATCGCTGCATGCGGAACTGTCCGAGTTTTTCCACGATCCGCGTCTTCAACTGGCGTTTACGTTTCAGTCAAAGTATCTGGGAATGTCGCCGTTCCAATGTCCGAGCTTGTTCTCGATTCTTTCATTCCTTGAATACGAACACGGCGTTTGGCATCCGACAGGCGGGTGCAACAAGATCACCCAGGTCATGGCACGCGTTGCCCAAGAACTGGGAGCGACAATCCGTCTTAATACGCCAGTCGAACAAATCCTGTTCCGTGGACGGCGCGCGGTTGGGGTTCGAACGGCCGAAGGCGACCTGCAGGCTGAAGCTGTGGTTGTGAACGCGGACTTTGCACACGCGATGACGACTCTTGTGCCCAACAACCTGCGGCGGCGTTGGACCAATGAGAACATCGCGCAAAAGAGATTCTCCTGCTCGACGTTCATGATGTATCTGGGTGTGGAAGGGCGGTTCGACCAGCTTGCGCACCACAACATTTATATCGCCAGAGATTATCGACGGAATCTCCTCGAGATAGAAGAACAGCATGTGCTCTCAGAGGACCCGTCGTTCTACGTCGAGAATCCTGTCCGGACCGATCCGACTATGGCGCCGCCCGGACACAGCGCTTTGTATGTGCTGGTTCCTGTGACACATCAGCACCCGAACGTGGACTGGTCGAAAGAGAAAGCGCGGTTTCGCGAACTTGTGTTCAGGCAGCTCCCGAAAATTGGCTTGCCATCGGACCTTGCCGACCGGGTTCGCTTTGAACGTGTTGTGACACCAGTGGATTGGGAGAGCAAACTAAACATTTACCTCGGCGCAACATTCAACCTCGCGCACAGTTTCAGTCAAATGCTCCATTTCCGGCCGCGAAACAGGTTCGAAGATTTGGAGCGAGTGTACCTCGCCGGAGGCGGGACGCATCCCGGCAGCGGTCTGCCGGTGATCTTCGAATCCGCCCGCATCAGCTCGAAGTTGCTGATCAAGGACCTGCTTACTTCAACTTCCTGAGCACTTCCTGAAGGCCGCCTTCGACAGGCTCGATTTCTATCGGTTCCTTTGGTGTTTTCGGAGTATCTGGAACAGTTGGAGCCGGGCTCGCGGGCGTGCTCTTGGGCGCAACAGGAGCAATTGCCTGGCTTGGGGATTGGCTGGCGGGAATTGATTCGACGGGCTCCGTGTCAGGACTTTCGTCCGCCTGGCTCGGGATATGCCAATGCTTTTGCTTGGCCATCCACTTCTGGTAGCGGTCGAACGTCCACATGTCATGCTCCGCGCCAGTTTCGAGTGCCTGCGGAATCCGGAAAAACTCGCGGTTCCGGACAAAGGCTTTGACAGGCATTGTCGGGCGCAGGATTTCGCACTCAGGTAGGCGAATTCCCAAATCCGCACGGAAACGCAACCGCTGGCAGACAACTGCCACAAGACAATCGGCAAGCTGAGCGCAGATGTTGTTTTGGATTTCGGCGGGGAAAGCCAGCACTATGCGTTGCAGTGCCTCGGCACAACTACCCGAATGCACAGTTGCGAAAACAAGGTGGCCTGTCTCCGCCACATTCAGCGTCAACCGCATCGTCTCCGGGTCACGCATCTCGCCCACCATCAGAACGTCCGGGTCCTCCCGCATGGCGTCCAGCAGAGCTTGCTCGAAGCTGGGCGTGTCGCGACCCACCTCGCGTTGCCGGATAAACGCGCGCCTTGGCCGGAAGGTGTACTCGATGGGGCTTTCAATTGTGACGACGTGCCTTGCCTCGGTCACATTGATTTCGTGAATCAGGGCCGCGAGCGTCGAGGATTTGCCGGATCCGGTCGGGCCGCTGATCAGAACCAAGCCGTGCGTGGGAACGACGAGTTTCTTGAGGTCCGGGTGAAGATTGAGCCGTTCGATTGTTGCTTGAAACGAGGCGAGCAATCGGATTGCCAGCCCCACGCCCCGAGCGCTGTGCAATATGTTGAGCCTGCACCTGACACCGCCAATCGTCCGCGAGCAATCAAACGAACGCTTTTGCTCGAAAACATGCCAGTGTTCGGTCCCGACGATTTCCAGCGCCATCGCTTCCAGGGCTGCCGCAGGAAGCGGCTCTCCCGCAACCCGCAGTGCTCCGCGCACACGAAATGCAGGCGGCAAACCGGGTTCCAAATGCAGATCACTGGCCCCCTGTTGGCGGGCAGTCGTGACCAATGATTCAAGGCTTTCCGTGTTCATGGTTCAAACCACGGGGCCGCGTTTGCCAGCCGAATAAACCGATTCACCGATGCCACTCAAACGCGCCCTGTTTGACGGCATACACATACGCAGCGGAAAGAACAACCAAGAAACCTATCATCCCAAAAACCGCAAATGCGGCCGTCTCGGGATTCGCCACCATCTTCCGGTACACAACAGCCCACGGGTACAGGAAAACCACAGCCACATCAAACAACAGAAACAGCACCGCAACAATGTGAAACCGAATTGATGTTCGAGGCGTGCCTGCGCCGACAGGGATCATGCCGCATTCGTACGCAAGGTCCTTGGTTTTTGAACGCCGCCCTGCCTGCCCCAAAATAGCCGAACTGACAAGCATCCCCGCGGTAAACAACACCGCGGCTGCAAGAAGTATCAGAACAGCAAGGTACTGGTGCAATTGTGCGTCCACACACGCAAACTAGAAACCGATCCGCCCATTTACAAGCGCAAACATTTGGCCCGGACCAGCCTTAGCCTGCATCTCTTCTGCCTAACCCGGAAATCTCACCGCTTGACCAGCCCAAGACACCCAGCGCTTTACGCCTGCGCCAATGGGCGATCCGCTGCGCTCCGACCCAACAACGTGTCTGTCCCCATATGGCCTCATTCGACCTCGCCGCTGATCCCAATGGTATCTCACGCGCTGCCGCGGATGCACTCCGCGTTGGTAGGCGCGAAGCGCTTGGAGTGCGGCAGCTTGCTGCCGCTTTGTTTTTATGCGCAAAAAACGTGCCTGGAACCATATCGGCATGAGGCCGCAAACAACGTGTCTGTCCCCATATCGGCATCCGAAGGGTTCCTCGAGAGACTTCGGGAACCGCCGATTGGAACAAGGGACAATCGGCTCGCCACGCCACGATCCGGGGGAAAACACAAACAACGAGCCTGTCACCCTATTTGCTTCACAAGCTCTCGCCAGCCGAGGCGCCTCGCCCGCCTTGGCATAATGTGTCTGTCCCGTTCAAGCCGTCCCCTTCTCGCGGCTTTTGTTGCCACATGGACCCACTTCGCTCTGGCATTTGGGCGGACCGCGCGACAGAATCCGGTCATGGCGTTGATGTTACCGCGTACAAGGTCTTGCTTTGTTTGTGGCGTCAACAACCCGCTCGGGTTGAACCTCGGTTTCGAGGTCGAAGGCGACACTGTTGTTTCACGATTCAGATTCTTGCCCCAACACGCCGGGTTCCGAACCGCGGTGCACGGCGGATTGATTGCGACAGTGCTGGATGAAGCAATGGTTTGGGCCTGCGGCGTCCGCATCAGAAAGTTTACCTATTCTGCGGAAATGACGATCAGATATCGACACACAATCGCGCCGGGCCAGGAAGTCAAAGTGGTCGGGGCCATGACAGCAAACCGCAAGAACAAGTTGTTCGAAGCGAAAGCGGAAATCGTCAGTGCCAATGGCGAAATCCTTGCCTCCGGGACCGGGAAATACCTGCCTGTCCCGCGAAATCTCGTGGGTGAAATGCTCAGCGATTTCGTTGGCGATATCGGCAAGTTTATTGACTAAAGCAAACCTCAAAGCTTGTACCCAATGTCGCGCAGGAATTTCTTGCGCCATTGACAGTCGCTTTCCTCTTCGACCCCTTTTGGCGAAGCGCCATCCACCACGCCAAGGATGCCTCTGCCCTGATCCGTTTGGGCCAAAACAACCTCGACCGGGTTTGCAGTTGCGCAGAAGACACGACAAACTTCGGGCACAGCCTTGATGGCGTTGAGGACATTGACCGGATAGAACCCCGCTCCAAGGAAAATCACGAAACTGTGGCCCGCCCCAATCGCGAGCGCGTTCTTGCGCGCGAGTTCGATCATGGCAGGGTCCGTTCCGCTCAGCCGCACAAGGCATTTTCCCGAAGCCTCGCAAAACCCAAGGCCAAACTTGATCCCCGGAACCGCTCCAACCAACGCTTCGTGGATATCCTCGACGGACTTAATGAAGTGCGTTTGGCCAAGGATCACGTTTGTCGGGTCAGGCTTTTCGATCTTCACTATGAGGATTCTGGCGTCCATATGACAGTCATGTTGCCGTCACGCCCGCCGAATGTCAAATTGCACTCCGTCCGTGCTCCCGTCAAACCTGAGATGCGCCTGCGGCGCAATCAAGGGCGGTTCTCAATAACCAGATTGTCGATGTAAAAAACGGCCGTGTTCGTTGCGTAGCTCAGGAACCCAAGCCACTGCAAATCGCGCCAATTCGGTGAGCGCGGAGGAAGATTGGAGAAAACCATGGGCGTTTTGCCGGGCATCGTGATTGCGAGATTCCATGCGTTCGTCCCCCGCTCACGCAATGGGCTCTGCATTGCGACGTGCACCCACACATTGGTTGGCAAGACAACCAAATCACGCCCGGCCGCCTGCAGTCGGCCGTCCTTAATGGTAAAGCTCGGCCCTGCCAGGTACGGTGTTGCCCCATCCCGCCATTCGTGCGAGAAGAATGCTCCGGCACCAAGTCTTAGATCGAATTCCACTCGCGTGGTTCCAGAGCGATGGTTCGGGGTGTAGAAGAACACCGGGTAATACGCCTTTTCGAGTCCCGGCGCGTCCGTGACTTTCAGACATTGAGTGCCTGTCGCGGCCAACTCGTTGGTAACAGCAACAGATTCACCCCTGAACTCCATAAAGACCGTTGCGTCTTCGGGACGCGATCCAACGGGCGTGTCTTCGAATCCGTCTTTCAGGTCCAATGGCGGCGGTGGCGGCGGAATCGGAGCTACAGGAGGCGGTTGAGCAGCACGCATGGAGAGCCGGCGCCACGATCTTGTGCCTTGCACTCCGGCGAGCGACGGATCAAACGGAACAAATCCGATTTGTCGGGCGGGTGAATCTGGCCGCAAACGAAAATCGTCTCGGTCTGGCGCCAAAAACCCCGGGTCTGCAATGAGCGAGTTGCGGTCGCGGCCGCGCTTTTGCCACTCCTTCAGATTCATCCCGGCAAAAAAGGTGACCTCAGCGCCGCTGGCGTTCCAATAAAGGTTTTCGTCCTGGTCGATTTTGCCGTCTTTCCATGCGCCCTGGATTAGCCTGCCCTCGCGCCAGTAAACAATGTTACGCTTGAAAGTGAGCGAGTGCTGATGATCGACAACGGATAACCGGATTTGATCCTGCTCAGCGAGAGCGAATATGTTGTTAACAGCGACGTTGTCGCGGCCGAAGTTAAGGTGAAACCCACTGTGTTTGGTTCGGTACGTGAGATTGTTTTCGACGCGGATACCGCTGCTGGCGGCGTCGAGGTAAATCCCAAACCCACCCGCTCCGTACAGATCGTAAGGCTCGATATCGTGTATGACGTTGTTCCGAATGACCGTGCCGGTGCACACACCAAGCGTGTAAATACCGCCGAGGTCGCTTAACACCCGCTTGCCAAGGTGATGAATGTGGTTGAACTCGACCCGATTGCTCACTGCCAAGCTTCTGCCGTAATCCCACATCCAACCGACCGAAACACCCGAGTAGAAAAGGTCGCTGATTTCATTGTGTGAAACGGTGTTGCCGCCCGATTGTCCAACCCACACGCCCACAGCCCCAGCATGCACAAGACCGCCGTCGCGAATGATGTTGTTTTCGACCGTAATGTGCGTGCTGTGTCCCGTGGGATCTCTGCGGGCAAACTGCTCGCCAATCTTCACGCCACCGGCGCCAAGGTCGCTCATCAGCATTTGACTCACCTGACAATCAAGGCACCCTTCCCGGAACCAAACCGCGTAAGTGCCGACGTGCTTTATGGTGCCGTTCTTGATCGACACGTTGCGGGCACCATCAAGCATGATCGCAGCCGGCACCCAAAGCGCCGCCTGTGGATCGGAATTGCCCGTTTGCGGCAGCACGTATTGGTTGTGCCAAAACGAGAGTCCGTCCAACACAATGTTCTCGACAAACCGGCCTTTCGACGGTTCACCCTTGAAACGCACGAGGTCAAACAACACCGGCGCGATCACCTGCGCCTTCTGCATTTGTTCGCCCGGCAGGGGGCGGTAATAAACGGTTCCGTCCAGGTCAAGATACCATTCACCGGGCGAATCAAGCGCTTCAGGAAAACCTTCGATGTAGTACCTCTGCCCGTTCCCCCATCTGGCAAAAGGCCAATACGCAGGCCCGGTAAAGTAAATCGTTGCCGTGTCCGCATCCACACGGGCGACGCGGTGCCTCGAAATCTCCCATGAATGGTACACGACAACCGTCACATTCGACAGTTGACGCGGACTCAGGCGCAAAAGAGGCTCGATATCTTCTTTTCTTGCCTTGAACGCCTGTTTTCGCCAGTCAATCCGCTGGCCCGAACCGGTTTCCGATCGCTCTTTTACCCGGCCCTGAACGTAGTAGTAGAACTTGTTCGGCGACCGCGCCAGTTGTGCGCGGCGGCCGTTGACCCAAAGTTGCTCGAAATACCAGTTCGTGCCCCCATCCAAAGGCAGCGTTGCTTTCCAAACACCGTCCCCTGCAGGCTGCCAACCAGTAATAAGCCGTCCGCCGCTGAAAACCGGCTTCGCCCCTGGCGCAGCCTCATAAATAATCGGGCTGTCAGCACCGCCGCTGTCTTCCGGCGTGAGTTCAAATGTCTCCTTCATCCAATATTCTCCCGGGGCGACGGTAACCCTCACAGGAACCGTAAGCGCCCCTCGCGCTTTCAATCGCCGAACGGCATCGCGCGCTCCCGTCAACGAAGCCAGCGGCCCGTCTGTGCCCGACCTGTTTGGTTTCGGCAAACGGCCCGACCATGCGTCGTTCCCATTGGGCGCCACGTAGAGCCGCGTGTCAGAAACTTGCGGCCTTGCAAATGCAACCGATGCCACCAAGACAGCAACCGCAATCACAACCGAGATTCGCGTCGGCATACGACAGTACCATCGCACGGCCCTGTTCAGACTCAAGCCGATTGTTCGCACCAGGCAAGTCGGGCACTCCGCCCACACCATAAACAATGTGCCTGACACCATATCGCCATGACGCCCAAAACAATGTGTCTGTCCCCATATCGGCATCCGAGCGGTTCCCCACAGACTTCCGCAACCTCGGATTGGAACAAGGGGCAATTTGCGGACCGCGCCCCAATCAAGGCCCAAAACCCAAACAACGAGCCTGTCACTCTATTTGCGTCCTTCTTGGACTGGTGTGGGTGCCAGGCTCGATGTTCAGTCACCGACCTGAAAGCTCGACTCCAGTACTCAAGATTCTGACTTGGAGTTGGCTCGAACGACAACAGGCGGGATTTGACACCCCGTGCGCATCATGTATAGTCCCCGGCTCTCATGAACCGCAATTTGCACGTTGCAGTTGTCGGCGCAACAGGCGCCGTTGGTATCGAAATGATCCGGACATTGGAGAGACGCCAGTTCCCGGTGAGCAAGCTCACATTGCTGGCCTCGGCCCGGTCCGTCGGAAAACCTCTCCAGTTCCGCGGGCAAACCGTCCTCGTCGAAGAGCTGAAAGAAGACTCATTCAAAGGCATCGATCTTGCCCTGTTCAGCGCCGGAAGCGGAATCTCGAAGCGATTCGCTCCAATCGCAGCAAGGAACGGCTGCGTCGTCGTGGACAATTCGAGCGCATTTCGGATGGACGACAACGTGCCGCTGGTGATTCCGGAAATCAACGCGGCAGACGTCAGGCTTCACAAGGGAATCATCGCAAATCCCAACTGCACAACGGCGATTGCACTGATGGCCCTATATCCGTTGCATGCGGCGTTCGGCTGCACACGTATCTTCGCCTCGAGTTACCAAGCCGTCTCGGGCACCGGCGCCCGCGCCATAGCCGAACTGGAACGACAGGTTAAGCAGATCGTCAGCGGCCAGGAAGTCACTCGCGAGGTTTACCCACACCAGATTGCATTCAACGTCCTGCCTCACATCGATTCTTTCCTCGACAACGGCTACACCAGAGAGGAAATGAAAATGGAAAACGAAGGGCGTAAAATCATGCATCACCCGACCTTCAGGGCAAGCGTCACATGTGTGCGTGTCCCCGTCTATCGTGCCCATTCAGTCGCCATCAGCGCCGAGTTCGAGAAACCCGTCACAGTGGCCGCCGCACTTGAAGTGCTGCGCCGTGCCCCCGGCCTGGACGTGATAGACAATCCCGCCAACTGCGAGTACCCAATGCCGCTTTACCAGGCTGGCAAAGACAACTGCGCCGTAGGCCGGGTAAGAAAAGACTGTGCCCTTGACAACGGCCTCTGTTTTTGGGTGTCAGGCGACCAGCTCCTAAAAGGCGCCGCCCTGAATGCAGTCCAAATAGCTGAAGAACTGCTCAAGCTCTAGCCCGCATATTTCTTAGCCCGGCGCAACCGGAACCAAAGTCGCCCTGCAGCCAGTGCCCCGCTGCCTGCGCTCCCCGGGCTGCATGCCACGCCGGGCTGCGAAATCTCTGCTGCGACTCAGTCGCAAGGAAGAGCGCGCTCATCCCAATAGTTTCTCACGCGCTGCCGCTGCTGCACTCGGCGTTGGTAGGCGCGAAGCGCTTGGAGTGCGGCAGCTCGCTGCCGCTTTGTTTCTTTTCTATGCGCAAACAACGTGCCTGGAACCAGATCGGCATGACGCCGAAAACAACGTGTCTGTCCCCATATCGGCGCCCGACAGCTTCATCCACAGACTTCGCCAGCCGCGGATTGGAACAAGGACAATCTACGGGCCACGCCGCAATCACGGGCACAACCCAAATAACGAGCCTGTCACCCTATCCACCGCCCCCAAACATCGTGCTGTTGTGATCGCCTTACTGGCGGCCAGAGAAGCGGATACGGGGAAACTGATGGAACTCGCGGCGTGAAAACCTTCGCAAATATGGCTGATTCTTCAATACAACGATCCAGCCCGGCCCAGCCGCAAACAAAGTCGAATGCCCGGCGCTGCCCCGGCTCCTGGGCCCCCCGAACTACTTCAATCCGGCAGCCTCCAGCGCCGCGGCGCACCCCGCATAAAGTCGTCAAAAAGCGGGCCCACAACAGCATTCACGTCTCCGGATACCAACTCAAGGCGTGTGCGCGTCGTTGCTGAGCGACCAGCCTCCATGTCACGGCCCCACAAACACAGATACATCGAATAATGCCCTTCCGACTCATGGGGAGTCGCTATCGCAAAACAATCCCTCGGCGTCCCTACCAGAACAAAACTGAGACCGAGGCTCTCGGCACGACGGACACCAACCGGCTTCGCCAACACCGGATAAACTGCCCAGTCCACAGGATTTGGTGGCAGCTTCCAACGGCCGTCCATTATCACCTCGCGCGCCAGCTCATCCCGTGCGAACATCTGCCAATCTCCAGCCGCTTTTAGAGCGTGTTTCAACACAGGCACTGCGCCAGCATCACCGCCGTCCTTCGCCCAAACCATTGCGTTGGTGAAAGCCGGCGAACAATAGGAAGCAAGGAAAGCCTCGAACGCTTCAAGCCGCGCCGTGGGAACCACCGTTGTTCTGAGCTCGATGCGCGTCGGCGACAGCCACTCATACCGTGCGCGCAGCTCGAAGGGCCGTTCCGGCTCCTCGGCTGGCCAAACGATCTCGACAACAGCGTCGGAAAGCTGCTGGACTTTGCAGGGCCAATCCCATGCGCCCCCACCGTAGCGTTTGCCCCGTGTGAACACACGGTAATGACTCAACAGCCCATTGCTGCCGTCCAAACGCGCGCCGGACGGAACATGCACCACATCCGTCAAACCCAGCGGTTTCGCCCCCTTTGCAAGTCTCCCTCGCAAGACCCCCGTGTCAAACTCGAAACCGCCGTCCGCGGCGGGGCGGAACACTCGCCCCGGCAAGACTGCGTCACCTGCCTGCGCACGCGCGTGACCCGGCCAAAAAATCGCACACGAGATTATGATTCCGCACAACAGCGCACAGCACGTTTTGTGGGCCCGGCACCCGTTTTGGTCTCTCACGAAGGCGTTCATACTCTGATCTTGGAGGAATGGCAGCAACATCGCAATGGCCATAGCATGCACTTCATCCTGCGCCCAGCGCAAGCGCTCTTGTATTTTTTGGCCAATCACTTAAATTGCTCTCATGAAAAGCGACGTGTTGCCCGTTGAAATTCGCGGTATCATCCCGGCTGCCGGAGGATGTGCGATATTCATCGGGAACGATGAAAAGGTCTTCGTCATCCAGGTTGAAAACAACATGGGTGCCGTGATCAACATGTTCTTGCGCGACACCCCAAAAGAACGCCCCCTTACACACGACCTAATGAACAACATGTTCCGCGCTTTTGGCATCACCGTCGAACGTGTGGTAATCACCGAACTGAAAAACTCAACTTATTACGCCCGACTCATCCTCCAACAGGAAAACGAACTCGGCCGAAAAATTGTCGAGCTGGATGCCCGCCCCAGCGATTGTCTCGCCCTCGCCACCGCCGCAAAAAAACCGGTTTACGTAACAAGAGACCTGTTCGACCAGGTTGAAGACATGTCCAAGTACCTCACTCAACTCAGTGAAGGTTCCAGCGATTCCGACGAGACCTGAGCTTCCCAAACGTGCCTCAAGGTCCAGCAAAACGGCGTTCACCACAGCGCGGCACGGCTACAACCGAACGATGCCCTCAAACGACTCCCCTTCGTTGCATTGGCACTGCTTTGCCATCCGGCACCATCCAGGGGAGCTTTCGACCACGGAGAGGAGGAAGGTCCGATAAGTGACTGATCCCGTTGAAGGCAGCAGTTCTGAACGACCGGATAATCTGCGCCGATCACGCAAGGCGGCCAAGCCGGCAGGTGAGCCAGCACCACCCGTGGTCCTCGTCGCCGGCGCGGACGAATTCACCGTCAAACGCCGTGCACGCCAGTTGTTCGACGAATGGCAAAAGGACACCGGCGGCATCGACAATGAAATCATCGACGCCGACACACGCACGGTCGGCGACGCCCTCAAAGCGATCTCATGCACCACAGAAGCGCTCCAAACTTTGCCACTCTTCACCAGCGCCAAAGTGGTCTGGATGCGCAATTGCTCGTTCCTTTCCCCCGAAAAGCCCGGCCGGTCAAACGCAGTCTCGCCGCTCGAACAGCCCCTCGTAAACTTCGCCGCATTCCTCCGGTCCTTCCAATGGACCAACGTCCGCCTGCTCATCAGCGGAGGGCCGATCGATCCAAAAGCGCCCTTGGCGTCCACCATCAGAGAAATCGGCAAAGTCGAAATCTTCGATGGTCTCTCGGCCGCCGACCGCGATTGGGCCGAACAAGCCGAACAATTCGTGCGCGCTGAATTGGAAGCGCGCAAACAACAGATAGACGACGATGCACTCGGCGCGCTGGTCGCAGCCGTGGGCCCCAACCTACGCCAGCTCGCCACTGAAGCCGAAAAGGTCTCACTGCACGCAGGCACCCGATCCAGAATCACCAGCGCCGACGTCGCCGCCGTCGTAAGCCGACAAAAGCAAACCCAGGCGTTCGGCCTCGCAGAAGCATTGGGTGACCGTGACCTCCCCGCCGCTCTTCGCCACCTCGATGACGAGCTTTGGCAGACCCAAATCAAATCCGATCACAGTTCTCTATCCATCCTCTACAGTCTCGTTGCCAAACTCCGTGCCATGCTCCTCATGAAGGAGCTACAAAAGGCCGGTTTCATAAGCCCGCGCACCAGTTACCAGCAGTTCAAGGTCCGTCTCGAGCAAGTGCCAACCGATCTCCTCGCCGAGAACCCGAAGTTCAACCCTCTCAAAGCGCATCCTTACACGCTCTTCAAAGCTTCGCTCCAGACTGCAAACTACTCATTCGAAGAACTCGTCAACGGCCTGGAGATCCTGCTCGACTGCAACCGGAAATTGGTCGGAAGCCAGCTAGACGAAGCCGCTGTTCTGCAAAGTGCGGTTGTGAAGATAATCGGCGTGCAAAAGCGCAGCGGCGGGCACCGGACCGGAGACAGAAACTTCTGACTCGGAAACCTCGCCGGAATGAAGCCGGAGCTTGGGCTGATACCATTTACCAAAGCCCCGCCTGATTACCAACGGCTTATGCGCTGAGATTTCGGCGTGGTAGGTCAGAAAACGTTCAGCGCTTTTTTCTGCGACGTCACGGGGTCTGATAATACTGACGCATAAAATTAGATGAGCTTATCTCGAAAGCGCATCGCAAAACTCACACTTCTTTCACACGTGAACCTTTGCCACGATCAACCCCATGTCGCCTGTCAGCCTTTGCACTTCCATCCCGCAGCCCGGCGTAGCCGGAAGCGGAGGTGCCTGACGGGCAGAGTGCCCCTGCTCCCCCCTCTTGAGGGTTGTCGGCCACGCCGGGCTGCGAAATATCTGCTGCGACTCGGTCACCAAGAAGAAAACAATGTGTCTGTCCCCATGTCGGCATCTGAGGGGTTGGTCCACGGATTCTGGGAACCGCGGATTGTAACAAGCGGCAATATGCGGACCACGTGGCAATCAGGGGGCAAAACCCAAACTACGAGCCTGTCACTTCCCACCGCGAGCTTTGAGCCAAATCATGATCATCCCAAGATCAGACGGCGAAACACCGGAAATCCGCGATGCCTGCCCCAACGTCTGTGGCCTGATCCGCTTCAGCTTTTGTCGCGATTCAGTTTTCAAACCAAGAATCGCGTCATAATCCACCCAGTCAGGAATCACCATGCCTTCCATCTGGCGCATGCGCTCGACTTCGGCCTGTTGCCGTTCAATGTAACCTGCGTACTTGACAATCACCTCGACTTCTGTGGCAACGTCCTCGGGCACAGGCGTTTCTGGCTGGGGAAGATCGGCGTGTCTGACGTCAGGCCTCTTCAAAACCTGCTCCAATGTCAGCGACCCGTCCTTGGTTGAACGCAAACGTTCAAGCTCTGCATTGATCGCTGCTTCCTTGGCCAGGAACTTCTCATAACGCCGCTTTGGCAACAGCCCAACTTCATAACCTACCCGGCATAGCCGCAGATCCGCATTGTCCTGTCGGAGCAAAAGCCTGTATTCCGCCCTCGAGGTGAACATCCGATACGGCTCACTGGTCCCTTTGGTTACCAAGTCGTCGATCAAAACACCCATGTAGGCTTGGTCACGACCAAGGACGAGGGGTGGCAGCCCTTTGACACGCAGCGCTGCGTTGATGCCGGCCATGATCCCTTGGCCAGCCGCTTCCTCGTAACCGCTCGTTCCATTGATCTGACCAGCCAAGAACAGGTTGCTGCATACTTTGGTTTCCAGCCATGGGGTCAGTTGGGTGGGATCAGCATAGTCGTACTCAACTGCATAAGCAGGCCGCATGATCTCTGCGTTTTCGCAGCCAACGACCGACTGCACCAAAGCCACTTGGACTTCGTAAGGCATGCTTGTTGAAAGGCCGTTGATGTAGATTTCCTCGGTGTTTATGCCTTCGGGTTCCAAGAACAACTGATGTCGCTGCTTGTCAGCAAACCGAACGATCTTATCTTCGATTGACGGGCAATACCGCGGGCCGACGCCCTTGATCACCCCCGCGTAGAGCGGTGACTTGTGGAGATTTGCCCGAACGATGTCAGCGGTCTTGCTGGTGGTGTATGTTATGTGACATGGGACTTGGCCGCCGGCTTGGGCCAAGACCGAGTTCGGCGGATAAGCTGACACACGCTTCGGCGTGTCATTCCCTGATTCCTCTTGTTCCACGTGGAACAATTCGTCTGTCCAATGGCTGAAATATGGCACCGGTTCGTCCCCGTCCTGCCGCTCCGTCTTCGAGAAATCGATCGTCCGTCTTAAGAGGCGTGGCGGTGTACCCGTTTTCAGTCTGCCCAAGGTCAAACCAATTGCCTTCAACGATTCACTCAGCTTAGCCGCGGACGCCTCGCCCGCACGCCCCCCTTCGATCCTCGTCATTCCAAAATGCAGTAAACCTCTAAGAAATGTGCCTGTGGTCAGGATCACCGTGCGCCCCGCAAACCGAACCCCGAGCGCAGTCTCAATCCCGGTCACCCTGCCCGCCTCAGTAGTCACGGCCACGACCTCGCCCTGCGCACACGTAAGTCGCTCTTGCCGTTCGCAGACCTTCTTCATCTGGAATTGGTACGCCTTCTTGTCACATTGCGCGCGTGGCGCCCACACAGCCGGACCTTTCTTTCGATTCAACACCCTGAATTGCAGTCCGCTCAGGTCAGTTGCCAATCCCATCTCCCCGCCCAAAGCATCGATTTCCCGCACTAAATGACCCTTTGCAAGTCCACCTATGGCCGGGTTGCACGACATTTGGCAGATGGTGTCCAAATTCATGGTAACCAACAAGGTCTCCATTCCCATCCTCGCCGCAGCCAACGCCGCTTCAACACCAGCATGGCCACCGCCCACCACAATGACATCGTACTGCTTCTGTTCCTGACCCACGGCGCGATCATACCACAACATCACTCCGGCGACAACAAGCAAACTGCCGCACTCCACGCGGCCGACAAGCCTGCTGGGCTCGATTACGCGTCCGCAATAACAGAATCCCAGAGCCTAATACATTAGGCGTGCTTATGTATGTTATGAGATTCTTTTGGCTTGCTCGATGGTCCTGCCCGTGACATGATCTGGCAGTGTCAAACACGCAGTTCACATGACGCCTTTCCAGCGCAACGAACTGGCTTCCCGTCTCGCCAAACTTGCTCGCAACGGCGTGTTCATCGGAACTTCGTCTTGGAAGTACGAAGGCTGGCTCGGCCAAATCTATACAGCAGAGCGCTATACCCACCAAGGTCAATTCTCGAAAGCAGCGTTCAATCGCACGTGTCTGCATGAGTACGCGGAGACTTTCAAGACAGTCTGTGTTGACTCCGCTTACTACCGATTTCCGGAACCGCCTGATCTGCAATTTCTTGCATCACAAGTGCCTGAAGACTTTCTCTTCGCCTTTAAGGTAACAGACCAAATCACCATCCGGCGTTTCCCGAACCTCGCAAGGTTCGGTCCGCGTGCCGGCCAACTGAACCCCGAGTTCCTCAATTCCGACCTCTTCGCTTCAAGGTTCATTGCGCCCTGCGAAACGATCAAGCCCAAGATTGGTCTTTTGATTTTCGAGTTCTCGACGTTTCACAGGTCGGAGTTCGAGCGCGGGCGCGATTTTGTTGCTGCACTGGATACGTTCCTCGGCCGCATCCCCAACGGCTGGTCCTACGGCGTCGAAATTCGTAATCCAACCTTCCTCGAGCCCCTCTATTTTGAAGTCCTCCGAAAGCATCGGGTGACACACGTGTTCAATAGCTGGGAACGAATGCCGCCGCTGCCTGAACAACTTAGGCGGCCCGGCGCTTTCACGAACGACGGCTTGGTTGCCGCGCGCCTTCTTCTTGATCCCGGCCATCCCTATGCCCTTGCAGTCAAAGAGTTTAGCCCGTACAACCAGATCGTCCGCCCAAGCCCATCCGCGCGCGCGGGAGCCGTCGAGATAATCCGGAACGCGATCGCCTCTAACCCGAAAGGTACGTTTATCTACGTCAACAACCGCTTGGAAGGCAATGCGCCGCAAACAATTTGGGCAATCCTCGAGCAAGCTGGCGCCTGACACCGTGCAACCAACTGCCCACGAATTCATTCCGTTAGCGGCCCGCCAACGGGCTTTGATCCTCTACGAGGACAGAAACGTGCTGGTGATTGACAAGCCAGCCAATTGGATGCTCGCGCCACGGCACTGGAAACACACGTCCCGAAATCTGCAACGCGCTCTCGAGATCGCAATCCAAGAACGCCATGCATGGGTGAAGCGGCGCAACATTCGATTTCTTCGGTATGTCCATCGCCTGGACGCTGAAACATCGGGCTTGCTGATTCTGGCACGCAATAGACTTGCACTGACACGGTTTACACGGCTCTTCGAGACCGGCAGTGTGAAGAAACTTTACGTGGCAATCGTGGCCGGGCTGCCGCCGAAAACCTGGCACTGTTCCAAGCCGATCTCACTTTGCATGGCGCCTCAGCCACAAGTGAAGGTTGGTAGAGCTGACGGCAAACCCGCTTCGACGACTTTCACTCGTCTCGCCAGTTACACCCTGCCGAGCAGCGCAGACTGCTCGGTGGTTCTGGCCGAGCCACAAACCGGCCGGATGCATCAAATCCGCGCGCACCTGTGGGCCACAGGATTCCCCGTGTTAGGCGATCCTTTGTACTGGGACGCGGGCCTAAACAGAGATAAGTTCCGCGCGGGATCAACTGATTATCCTCTCGCGCTGCGTGCGGTTGGGCTCGAATACCCAGACCCTTTCACAAGAGCTGAGCGCAGGATTACCGCAGAGGCGTCACATTTCCTTGCTGCATTCCGAGCACCAAAGGCGGTCATCGAAACAGTGGAAAACGCTGTGAAAAACTGGCCAACAAGATTTGGTCAGCTACCGAACAAGAGGACTGAACACAGCAATCGACAAGATATTCACAATGGTTAACGATGCACAAATGCTTGAGCCAACCTTGACAACGAATGTTGTTTGACCTATTCACAGCCCTTAATAATATGACTTTGAGACGTCCAACACTGCCGTCTTAACACCGAATGAAACTGTCCATAGCAAAAGATCAGCTTAGCGATGGCCTGCAAGCGATACACACTATCGTACCTTCTCGGACAACATTGCCTATTCTCTCGAATGCGCTCGTTCGTACCGTGGAAGGCCAGGTGGAACTGACAGCGACGGATTTGGATGTGACAATATCAGCCACCGTCGGAGCCAGAGTTGACGTGCCGGGTGCACTAACGCTGCCAGTGAAGAAGCTCGCCAGCATCGTAAGAGAACTCGCCGTGGGAGAGATCGAAATCGAGGTTGACGACAAGTTGTGCGCGGCAATTAGTGCGGGCCCGTCCTTCTTTCGCATCAATGGGCTCTCGGCTGATGATTTTCCTCCGATGCCTGACATCGGCGGCGCACCGCTTGTTACGATGCCACAGGACAGATTCAAGCGCTTGATTCAAAGAACAGCTTTCGCCGCATCAAACGATGAAAGCCGCTATGTGTTGAACGGTCTGTTCTTTTCGTTCAAGGAACACAAGCTCACAACTGTCGCTACAGATGGCCGTCGGCTTGCGTTGGCGGAGGATGAAGTTGAGCTGAGCTTGGATGGCGCGTGCGAGTTCATCGTGCCAAGCAAGTCGGTTGCGGAGATTGGCCGACTAGTGAAGGGCACAGGCGAAGTCGAGATTTGGGTCGCGCAAAACCAAGCTGCGTTCAATTTCAAGCCCGAGCAGGGCGTGCGAGCTCGTCTGGTGACGAAGCTGGTTGAAGGCGTCTATCCGAGTTACCAGCAGGTTATCCCGCGCGAGTCCAAGGAGCGCGTTACTCTCGTTCGGGAGGAATTCGTGCAAGCCCTCAGGCGCGCCGAGATCATGACGAGCGAGAAGAGCAACTCTGTCAAGTTGAGCTTCACTAGGGACAATCTCTTAATCACGTCGAATACTCAGGACGTGGGCGAAGCGCGCGAGTCTTTGGCCGTGAACTACAAGGGGACCGACATGGTGATAGCGTTCAACCCGCGTTTTCTGCTCGATGCTCTCGAGGCTTTGGATGACGACGAGGTGTATCTCGAGTTGACCGACGAATTGAGTCCGGGCCTGCTCAAGACAAGCAGCCCGTTCTTGTACGTCATCATGCCGATGCGCGTCAACTAGCCCGGCCATCGAACCACCTAACCGCACCAACACGCCCGACCCGGAAATCTCACCGGCCAACGCCCCATGGTTTCGCCCATGCCCGGGCTCCGGTGAGAGTCCCGGCCGAGCGCGGCTCCGCTTCAGACGGACCAGGCATGCAGTACAATAATGCTGAGCCGGAGCCCGCCGCTCTTGGCGCATGGCGCGCTTCGCACAAAGCCGCTGTTCCGCCGCCACTTCGCGCTTCGTTGCCGGCCGACCTATTGCAGCGGGAAATGAGTTGATCCTGTACATGCCGCTTGCCACCCACGCAGGTCCGGCACGGACCCAAATAGAGGGACAGGCTCGTTGTTTGGGTTTCACGGCCGGATTGCAGCGGCGCCTGCAAATCGCCCACGTGGCAATCTGCGGCTGCTGAGGTCTGTGGAGGCCTCCCTCGGATGCCGATATGGGGACAGGCACATTGTTTGTGGTGTGCGCGGAGCGGCCGCACTGGCTTACCCACGATTTCATGGAGCGCGTTATCAGCAGCGGCGACCGGCCGGTACACTGAGTCGGAAGGTGCAACGCAACACGTCCGACGTACAATGTGCAGATTTCAGCGCCCTAAATTGAAGAGCGTATGGTGAAAAGATGCCGGACTGCTAGACTGGAAATCTCACCGGAATGAAGTTTTAGGTGCCTTGGTGTGGTCAGGCGGTGAGATTTCCGGGGCCCGCATATTCCTTGATTTCTTGAAGACACCCGTTTCGCAGACTGCTCAGGGTATGGAATATGTGGGCTAGCCACCGACGCGGGCCAAGATCTCATTCGCTTGGCGCCGCAACGGACCTGACTTGTGAGACAGTTGCCGGAATCTGCGGGGCAAAACGATCGCTCGCCATGTACTTGAACAGGCTGTACCTGAACTGGCGGGCCACAGGGTTCGTGTCAAGATCGCGTTCGAGGTTGATACTGCAGACGACGATTTTGCCCCGGCCGACTTTGGCTTCGAACAACAATCCGAGTTTTCGCGCCGTCACCCAATCGTCGATCACCTGCACCGTGGGACGGAGTTCCACCGGCAGTTGGTCGAGTATCATTGCAGCGGATCGTGTTAGAAGGTACCACCACTGCCAGTTGCTGTGGAATTCGGTTGGGAACTCGGCGAACAACGGATGCTGCGGTTTGCAAAGTATGCCGAGCGTGTGGGGCGGCTGCCGACCTGTCCACGCAGTGTTCCAAAATATGCTCGAGAATCCCAACTGGACCTTGCCCAATTTTGGGTCGGGGCGGACACGCGCAGGTGGCAACAACCAGAGAACGGTGTCGCCGGCTTCCAAGGCCCGGGCAAGCTCGTCGGTCAATTCGTGAGTGACCTTGATCGAGGCGGGTGGCGTGATGTCCGATTGCGCGGGATACACCCAGATGTCCCAGTCGTTTTCGATTTCCCGCGTAGTTTTCTCGGTGTTTGAGCCGCGTTTGTTGTGAAGGCCAACCACAAGTTTGTACCGCGCTGGCGCTGGCACGTTCTGCAGGTCAATGCGGATGTGGCCGAGAGGAATGGCGTTGCCGGTCAGAATGATTTGGTCCGGGAGTGTGCCTGAGCGGGCGATCGAACCGTCTTGGTGGACGAATTGCCAGCGGACTTCGGCGCCGTGGATTGGGACTGGCCCGAAATTCGCAGCTTCGATGTCAGCTTCGAGCGCTTCATTCTGCGTAAAGACGCGTTTGTCCATGCGCGCGAGGATGACAGTGGGTCCGCAGAACCTGCTGAATTCGCGCGCCGTGATGTAACCTTTCTCGTCCCAGAACGGGTCAAGGACGCCCACGAGGGCTGTGCCTTGTCCGGGGAAATCATGCAGGTCGAGCAATTGGAACCCGCCCATGCCGGGCGTACGCAATGCGGATTCGATGTCTTCCTTGTAACAGAGGGCCTGAAGTTTGCCGGATGCGAGGAGGAAATCGCGGGCTTGGTCGAGCATACCGTGTTCGACCAACCTGTCGCGGAAAATCTCGAAATTACGCGGTTTGAGGTAGCCCGTGTACTTGGGCATTTCACCGAAGTTTGGATATACGCACCATTGCCCAATTTCATGGCTGATGACCGGCACTTTCCGCGCTGCGACGTAGGCGCGGTAATCGGTCCGGGTTTCGGGCGGCAGTGCGTTTATGCGGCTTTTAAGTCCAGCGCCCCATGCCTGAATGCGCGGATCGGGCGTGACGTGGAATTGGTCTTCTGGAAGCTGGGGCCAACCAGCGCCGCCGCTGTAGAGCCGGCGCGGATCAAGCTTCTTGTAGTGAGCGACCCATTTTTTCAAATACGCTTCGTGTTGTCTGCCGCCGGGCTCATTACCGTAAAGCATGAACACAAAAGACGGGTGATTGCCGTACGCGCGCAAAATGCGATCGGCCTCATCGTAGAGCCATTGGTCAACAGGTTTGCCGTCGCCAAGCGAAGTTGATTGGTTTGCCCATGAAGCGCATTCGACGTGCAAGTACATCCCGAGCTCGTCTGCCGCGTCAAACGCCGCTTCGGGCGGGCACCACGAATGAAACCTGAGATTGTTCAACCCGTGCGCTTTTGCGATCCCTATGAGCCGGCGCCATTCACCAATCTCAGTTGGTGGATGGCCGGTCTTTGGGAAGATGCAGCACTCGAGTGTTCCGCGCACAAATGTCTTGTGCCCGTTGACAATGAACTGGGTGCCATCCGTGGCGATGTCGCGGAACCCGAACGTGTCTTTGGCGATGTGGGATTGTCGTTCCGGCTCGGAACGGAGCTCGGTGGTCACCTCGTAAAGCGCCTGATTGAACTCGCTCCAGCGCTGGGCAGGCCGCTCCAGTCGCAGAACGACGATGTTCGTCTGACGCAGAATGAGATTTGTTTCGGCAATTCGAGTTGCGCCAGGGCAGTCGAAAGCAGTTCTTACCCGCCCCAGCCTGGCGCCGGATCGCTTTTCGCGCACTTCTGTGGCCAGTGTGCCTGTGACCTTGTGGGGCGCTTTGCTGTGAATGCAAACCTCGACCCGGACGGTGTTGTCGCCTTCGGTGAAAATCCTCTGGTGATCAATCCAGACGTTTGGCCTTGGTTCGAGTCGGATTTGTCCCACGATGCCGTTCCAGTTGCCCTGTGTGTGATCAGAAACGCTATGGGAATTACGGCCAACATCGATAACAAGCCTGTTGTCCACGCGCACCGTAAGTGTGTGGCGGCCCGGCATCAGCAGGCCGAGGTCATATTCGTGCGGGGTGGAAAGACTGAGGTTTGAACCCTTTGGTTCGCCGTCCACCCACACACGGGTTTCCCAATGTGGACGTTCAAGGACGAGGAAGACCGAGTAGCGCGCCCATCCCTCTGGCACGATGATGTCCTTCTGATACCACGCTGGTCCGGCATAGTATTTCTCGGGTTGAAGCCAGAAGGGGACTTTGACGGTGGGCGGGTGCCGGTATCTCTCATACTCTGGCGCATCGAACCAAGAGCGATCCACGATGTCACCTGTCCACGGTGTGTTCGTGGAAATCTCGTCGCCGATGCCCTGTTCCGGGAGGGAACCCGGGAGACGTATTCGGTCTGTGAAAGTTTGCTGATACCATCGTTCGTTGAGCCCGAGGTCCTGCGGGTCCAATTTGAACTTCCAAGTCCCGTCCAGGGAGAAGCCTGGTGGTGCTGCGAGGCACAGCGCCGAACAGGCTGCGGAAGTCGAAATGGAGAGAATCCAGTGCCGGAACGTTCGCACTCTTGAAATCATGGGTGAAGGTTAAACCGCAGCCACTCCATTTTCAAACCCAGACCAACATCGTGGTGGTTCTGAGAATTGGCTTCGAATTGTTTGCATCCCCCGGGCGCACTGCTATTCTTCCTTATGCTGCTAGATGCAGATACGTATGGAACCAGAGTCACAATCGCCCGTGAAACACTTGACCGCCGGGAAACTCGAAGACAAACAAAGCGAGCCTGACCACCGCAAACTGCGGATTGACAAGGTCGGCGTGCGCGGCTTGCGTTTCCCAATCCAGCTTCGAGACAAAGCGCATTCGGTCCAAAACACAATCGCCACAATAGGGATGTATGTGGACCTGCCAAAGGAGTTCAAGGGAACCCACATGAGCCGGTTCCTCGAAGTGCTCAATGCCCACGGGAACCTGATCCACGTCGAAAACATCCCCGATATTCTTCGAGCGATGCAACGCAAGCTGAAGGCCAAGACAGCACACATCGAACTGGAGTTTCCATATTTCCTCGAAAAACGAGCCCCGGCCAGCGGGTTGGTAGGGTTGATGGATTACACAGCACGGTTCACCGCGACCGCATCCGGGAATGAGATGGACTTTGTTTTGACGGTGATTGCCAATGTTACGACCGTGTGCCCTTGTTCGAAGGCAATCAGCAGGCACGGCGCCCATAACCAACGCAGCACTGTCACCCTGCAAATCCGGTCAACCAAATCGGTCTGGATCGAAGACGCCATTAGCATCATCGAAGACTCTGCCAGCGGCGAATTGTTCTCGCTTCTGAAACGCGAGGACGAAAAGTTCGTGACCGAACGCGCGTACGAGAATCCTGTGTTTGTCGAAGACCTGGTTCGGAACATTGCACTCCGACTCAACGCGCACCCGGATGTGACATGGTACAAAGTGGAGGCGGAAAACTTCGAGAGCATACACAATCACAACGCCTACGCTTGCATCGAAAAAGGTTAGCCAGGCCCCTCAGACCCACTGAGCACGCAGCGTCCCAACCCGGAAATCTCGCCGCCTGACCAGACCACGGCACCCGAAAATTCAGTCCGATGAGAGTTCAGGCCGAGTGGGCTGGATGAACATTGCATCAACCACGAAATACACCAAACACACGAAAACGTTGTTGTGATAGTCCGGGCTTTCAGCCCTTGGATTGTGGAAGGTGATGTCGAGATGGTCCTTGTCGTGGGGCTTCACCTCACGCTGGTATAGACTGCGCCGTTGGCGCTTCGATGACCGACCAAGACAATGCATGGCGGCGTAGTTCAGCGTAGTTGATTGTTTCAGGCATCAACGCCCTTCACTCTGTTGAAGACCGTTGCCTTTTTTGGACCAAGAACTCAAGGGCCGAAGGCCCGGCCACATACGAGCTTGGCCCAGTGGCGCAGGTGACAGGCACGCTGTTTGCCCTGCATGGTTTCCTGAGAGGCAGGCTCACGGTCCGTCGCAAGCCAACGAATCTGGACAGAAGGTGATCATATGGGGCGTTTGCGAACCGCCCCCTGCCTCGAGTGCCGTTTGCGCCATCAAGAACGCGTGCTACTATCCCCATTGCTGGTGAATGCGCCGTTGAATCAGCGGACAGCACGAGCGCAAACGCAAAAAGAACAGTTAACATACAAACGACAGTAAGAAGGTATGCCACACGAACTAGCACCATTGCCGTACGCGAAGGACGCACTCGAACCCTACATCGACGCTGTTACGATGGAAATCCACCATGGCAAGCACCATGGCGCCTATGTTGCCAATCTCAACAAAGCCATAACTGGACACTCCGCTCTCGAGTCAATGCCAATCGAGCGTTTGCTGGCCAACCTCGGCTCAGTCCCGGATTCCATCCGCACCACAGTTCGCAACAACGGTGGTGGCCATTGGAATCATACGTTCTTCTGGCGCATAATGGGCCCCGGTTGCGGTGGCGCGCCAACCGGCCAGCTCGCGGACGCAATCGCTTCAACCTTTGGCAGCTTTGACGCTTTCAAGGAGAAGTTTGAAGCGGCCGGCCTTGGCCGGTTCGGAAGCGGTTGGGCATGGTTGCTCTTGAACCGCGGCAAACTCGAAATCACCTCCACGCCCAATCAGGACAATCCGCTCATGGGCAAGGACATCGCCGGGTGTGAAGGCATACCCATTCTGGGCGTTGATGTTTGGGAACATGCCTATTATCTGAAATACCAGAACCGCCGCGGCGATTACTTGAAAGCGTGGTGGAACGTTGTGAACTGGAGCGAGGTGGCCAAACGTTACGCAGAATCGCTGCGTTAACCCGGAAATCTCACGAGCCAGACACCCCGCAAACGCCCATGCCATAACCCCTGTGGAGTTTCCGGGGCGCCATGTGTAACCTCAGCAGACATTGCAACTGTTTGAGAACGTTGAACGTCCAACGCTCAACGTGCAACGTTCAGAGGTATTACTGCTCGATGAATGCTCGTTTCAAAGCCGCCTAAAGGCGGAACACCTCTAACGGCCGCGGGCGCATTGGGCGTTGGTAGGCGCGAAGCGTTTGGAGTGCGGCAGCTTGCTGCCGCTTTGTTTTCATGCCCAAACAACGTGTCTGTCCCCATATCGGCATTCGGGGGGTCCTCCGCAGACTTCGGCAACCGCCGGCTAGAACAAGGGACAATCTGCTCGCCACGCTACGATCCGGGGGGAACACACAAACAACGAGCCTGTCCCTTTATTTGACTCACGCCCAAGAACCATGGTGTTCTGACCGCCTAGCTTTCGGCCAGAGAAGAAGATACACAGTAATTGACCAAAATCGCAGCCTGAACATCTTCGCGAATATGATTGGCTTTTCAATAGAACAGTATCGAAGCACAGCATGTGATCAGGTGTTCTGTCAGCGTTGATTGCAAGTGGCCGACGGCTTGAAGTGGGGGTCGGTCAACTGTAGCGTTGACGTTCGTGCGACGCGACTTGCTAATGAGTCCGTTGCTGGTGCACGCGCCGCTTGTCGATGATGCAGAGCTTCCGATGCAGCTACGCGGACGATTTGCGCAAGGTATTGAGAATGCCTTGGGTCTGTCGTGCAAACGGCGGAGGTGTTGGCATGCTGGTGGTTGCAGGTGTATTGCTATGGATTGTTGGCGCGCTTGCTGCAGACGGCGGCGCATTGCCATGGGACATTCAGTCGCTTGAGCAAACGCCTGACGTTACTTGGGGGACTGTCACGAACGGGGTGCAGCAGGTTTTTTATGGCAGTGTGCCCTACCAAGGCCATCCGACACGGGTGTTTGCTTACTACGCCGAGCCAACTAACGTTTCTGCTCCGTTCCCCGCCGTGGTCTTGGTACATGGCGCAGGAAGAGGTGCAAACGCCGACTGGGCATTGTATTGGGCCGATCGTGGCTATGTGGCGCTTTCGATGGACCTGAATGGGGACGGGCCCGAAGGCAGGCTGCCCGATGGTGGTCCGGCGCTGCTCGATCGGTTCCGCTCGTTCACTGCGGACACAATTGACCAACAGTGGATGTACCACGCGGTGGCGGCTGTGGTGCGCGGTTGTTCATTGCTCGCGACACGTCCGCGGGTCGATGCGGCGCGCATCGGTGTTCATGGATTGAGCCTGGGTGGTTGTGTGGCGGCCATTGCAGCGAGCATTGATAATCGGCCGCGGGCCGCGGCTTTGGTCTTCGGCGCCGGCTATCTTCAAGAAGGCTCTTTTGTGGCGGGCCTGATCCAGTCGCTGGATTGCGAATCTCGTCGGCTTTGGGCGCGTTACTTCGACGCCTCGAGCTATCTGAGTGGCTCGACTTGCCGCTGGCTCTTCGCCAGTGGAGCTTTGGACCCGTTCTTTCCTCCGACGGGTTTCATCCGATCGGCTGCGCTAGTTCCCGGTGGCGCGGAACTGTCTGTGCCGCCTTTTCGCTTGCACGGCTATGTCCACGCGATACCTGGCGCCGACACTGAAATCAATCGGTTCATGGATCACTGGCTCAAAGGGGGGGTGCCTTTGCCCAAGCTGGGCCCAATCGTCCGCCAAGGGACTTCTGTTTCTGCATGGTTCACTTCTCCACTCTCGGTTGAGCAAGCGGCGCTCAACTACACAACCAACCTGGGACCGTGGAACCAGCGCACATGGCAAAGTGTCCCCGCTCAGATCGCTGAGGGAAACATTCGCGCCTTCCTGCCGCCAGACCGTCCGCTCAGTTTTTTCCTGAGCCTTGCCGATTCAGGTGGTGCGGTTGTGACGACGCCGATCGTGGCAGATTGGGGCGAAGAGCAGGAGTTGGTGCTGCGCATCACAGCGCATATCTCGCAATCGACGGGCCAACTGGAGATGGAAGGCCCGAAGCCTTGGGGCCACCGCATTGTCCTGTCGAGCACGACGGACCTGTGTCGATGGTCTGATTGGGGCACGAACGACACCAGCGACACGCGGTTTGGTTTCATCTTGGAAGCGCCCGCGGCGACCGGCGTTACGTTCTATCGTGTCCGCGACATCGACTGGTAACTCAGCAAGACGTTTCTGAGGTTGCGTGGGCGGTACTGTTTTATTGGTCGATTGATCGCATCAGGAGGGGGACGGGGTGGGACGCAGCAAAAGCGACACAATGACACACACGTGCGCCAAGTATTAGAGACACAGTGACTCACTTTTTGGCTTTATTAGAGCTGGGTGTAGATTATAAATGCCTGATTTACAATGCTTTGTGTTTCATGAGCAGTTCGGCATAATTATTGCGTGTAGATGAGTTGAAATGCGGGTCGGCTCAGCTCGGGTGAGTTGAGCGAGATGTACCTGCTCGCCGCAAATGGAGAATGCGGACCCTTTTGCGGCGCCTGAGGTTGAACAAGTCCGCGACTAGGAAGGTCAGATATGAACGCATTGACTCGTTGGAATCCATTCAGAGAGATTGAAGAGATGCAGCGGCGGATGGCCTCTCTGTTCGATTGGAATCCTTTCCGTCGCGGCAGCCTTACCACGGAGGACGAGAACATAACGGTACCTGAATGGGCACCGTTGGTTGACATCTCCGAAGACGACGCGGAGTACCTGATCAAGGTTGAACTCCCTGAAGTCAAGAAGGAGGATGTCAAGGTCACTGTGGAAGGTGGCACTCTGACGATCTCTGGTGAACGCAAAGCTGAGAAAGAGGAAAAGGGTCGGAAGTTCCACCGCGTCGAGCGGTACTACGGGCGGTTTGAGCGCAGCTTCGCTGTGCCTGACAATGCCGACGCGGACAACGTGAAGGCTGAGTTCAAGGACGGCGTGCTGCGGGTGCATCTGCCCAAGAACGAGAAGGCCCGACCGAAACAAATTGAAGTGAAAGTTTCTTAACAAGGTTAAGGACAGTGCCGGGTGGCGAGGTGCGCTCGCCGCCCGGTTTGGTCTGTACAAGCGTAAAGGGGGAGGGCTTTGGGTTGCCAATTGCGATTGCAGCGGGTTGCGAGGACGGGTGTGGACATTGCATGAAGTGTCAAGATGGATTCAGAAAGCAGATTATTGAAGAGAAGCGAACTTGGTTTAACTTGGAACAGTTTTATGAGAACTCAACATTCCCGTTTGCGAGGGGTTAATTTTGGCGGTTGGCTGGCGATTGCATCAGCGGTACTGTGGTTTTCGGGTGTTGAAGCTGCGGCGCCGCCCAAGCTCAAGGTTGATGATTCGGCGTTGCCGGCAGAGTCGCGGCCGACATTGTCGTTCAGTCACGTGGTCAAGAAGGTCGCGCCGAGCGTTGTGAATATTTACAGCACCAAAACGGTTCGCCAGAATCCTGCGATCTCACCTTTCTTCGATGACCCGTTTTTCCGCAGGTTTTTTGGCGTGCCGTTCGAGAGCATCCCGCGCGAGCGGCGTGAGCAGAGCCTTGGCTCGGGTGTGATTGTGACTGAAGACGGCTACATTTTGACGAACAACCACGTGGTTGAAGGGGCTGACGAGGTCAAGGTGGCGCTTCAAGACGACAAGACGACATACGAGGCCAAGGTTGTGGGCACGGACCCTCAGACCGACATTGCGGTTCTCAAGATTGATGGGAAAAAATTTCCGGCGATTACAGTTACTGACAGCGACAAGCTGGAAGTTGGGGATATTGTTCTTGCGATAGGGAATCCGTTTGGGGTTGGCCAGACAGTGACCATGGGGATAGTGAGTGCCACTGGGCGGGGCGGCATGGGGATAGTTGATTATGAGGATTTCATTCAGACGGACGCTTCGATTAATCCGGGCAATTCCGGTGGTGCGCTGGTCGATGCAATGGGCCGGCTTGTGGGGATAAACCAATCGATCATCAGCCGGAGTGGCGGGAATCAGGGCATCGGGTTTTCCGTGCCAATCAACCTTGCGCGGTATGTCATGGAGCGGCTTGTGACCGATGGCAAGGTTACGCGCGGTTATCTTGGGGTGATTATACAACCGGTGACGCCGGATTTGGCCAAGGAGTTCAAGTTGCCGGAAAACACCGGCGCGCTTGTGGGTGAAGTGACGCCCGATTCGCCAGCGCAAGAGGCTGGGCTCAAAGAAGGCGACGTCATCGTCGAGTTCAACGGCAAGAAGGTTACTGACAGCAGACATTTGCGTCTGATGGCTTCACAAACGCCTCCGGGGACAAAAGTTCCGGTCAAGGTGCTGCGTGAGGGCAAGGAGCAGACTTTCACGGTGAAACTGGGCGAGCTGGAACCGGAGAAATTGGCGAAAGCGGGCCGGTCGTCTGGTGGGTTGCGGCGTGAGTCGGCAGCGGACCCGTTGGATGGGGTGACTGTTGATGACCTTGATTCGCGGTCGCGATCGCGGCTGGGCATTCCGTCCAATGTCAGGGGGGCATTGGTTGTGGAAGTTGATCCAGATTGTCCTGCTGCAGAAGCGGGGCTGCGCCCTGGCGACGTGATCATCGAAATCAACCGTCAACGCATCACCAACGCTGACGAAGCCATTGCAGCAAGCGAGAAGGTAAAGGGCGATCGTGTGCTGTTGCGTGTGTACAGTGGCGGTGGAAGCCGGTACATCGTTATCAACGCCGCCAAACGTCGTTGATCAATTATCGGTCATATCTCAACACGATCACCGGCCGGGTTGCCATGGCGGTGCGCCCGGCCGGCCGCGGCCTGACTGCCACTCCCTTTGAAAAGATTCCGGCATGGACCTGAACAAGTTCACAGAAAAATCCCAGGAAGCACTGGTTGAAGCCCAAAACATCGCAAGCAGAAACCAGCATCAGGCTGCTGATGTCGAGCACCTGTTGATGGCTCTGTTGGAGCAAGAGGGCGGGTTGATCCCGCGCCTGTTCGAGAAAGCCAGAGTTTCGCCAGAGCTACTCAAGACCAAGATCGAGGAGGAACTGGCCCGAATACCGCGTGTGTCGGGCGGCGACACGACAGCGCAAGGAGTTTACGTAACGCAGCGGCTCAACAAGCTGCTGGTTCACGCCCTTGACCATGCCAAGAAACTCAAAGACGAGTATGTCTCTGTGGAACACCTCGTGCTGGCCATGTTCGACGAGTCCCACACGACAGGCGTGGGAAAGGTGTTTGGCAAGCTCGGGGTGCGCAAGGAGGATTTCCTCAAGGCGCTCACTGAAGTGCGCGGCAACCAGCGCGTCACCAGTGCGAACCCCGAGGCAACGTACGAGGCTCTCGAGAAATACGGGCGCGACCTGACACGGCTGGCGAGCCAGAACAAGCTCGATCCCGTGATAGGGCGCGACATGGAAATTCGCAGGTGCATCCAGGTACTTTCGCGTCGCACAAAGAACAATCCTGTCCTGATTGGCGAGCCTGGCGTTGGGAAAACAGCGATCGTGGAAGGTTTGGCAAGGCGCATTGTGGCGGGGGATGTGCCGGACAGTTTGCGTGACAAGCGGATTGTTGCGCTTGATCTTGGCGCGCTTATCGCGGGCGCCAAATACAGGGGCGAGTTTGAAGAGCGGCTGAAGGCTGTTTTGCAGGAAGTGACCAAGGCCCAGGGCCGCATCGTCCTGTTCATAGACGAAATCCATACCGTGGTTGGCGCTGGCAAGGCGGAAGGCGCGATGGACGCGGGCAACATGCTGAAACCAATGCTAGCTCGCGGTGAACTACATTGCATCGGCGCCACAACGCTCGATGAGTACAGAAAGTACATCGAAAAAGATGCTGCCCTCGAGCGCCGTTTCCAGCCGGTCATGGTCAACGAGCCGAGTGTTGAGGACACAATCTCGATCTTGCGCGGGTTGCGCGAACGCTACGAGCTTCATCACAAGGTCCGAATCCAGGATGCGGCGCTTGTCGCTGCGGCTCAGCTTTCGCACAGGTACATTTCGGATCGGTTCCTTCCCGACAAGGCAATAGACCTTGTCGATGAAGCAGCGGCCAAGCTCCGAACCGAGATGGAATCGATGCCGGAAGAACTCGAACAACTCGAACGCCGCGTCACGCAGTTCGAGATCGAACGGGAAGCGCTCAAGAAAGAAAAAGATCAGGCCAGCAAAGAACGTCTTGCTGCCCTCGAAAAAGAGCTTGCCAACCTCAAGAACGAGCGCGATGCGCTCAAAGCTCAGTGGGAATCCGAGAAAAGCGCTGTCGAGGAAATCCAGAAACTTCGCGAGGCAATCGAGTTGGCGCGGACCGAGATGGAAAAAGCGCGGCGACAAAACGATCTTTCGCGCGTGGCGGAGTATCAATACGGCAGAATTCCCGCCCTCGAAAAGCAGCTCAAAGAACTCGAAGCCAAAGCAGCCAATGCCGCCAAGAACGGCCGCAGGCTTTTGCAGGAAGAGGTCACTGCCGAGGAAATCGCCGAGGTGATTTCGCGCTGGACCGGAATCCCGGTCGCGCGGCTTATGGAGGGCGAAAAAGAAAAGCTGCTTCGCCTTGACGAGATACTTCACCAGCGTGTGATTGGGCAGGACGAAGCTGTGAAGGCTGTTGCTGACGCTGTTATTCGGGCGCGCAGCGGGCTAAAGGACCCGAAACGTCCGATTGGCTCATTCATTTTCCTTGGGCCTACGGGCGTTGGCAAAACGGAGCTGGCGCGTGCGCTGGCGGAAGCTCTGTTCGACACCGAGGACAACATTGTCCGGATCGACATGAGCGAATACATGGAAAAGCACGCGGTAGCGCGGCTGATAGGCGCGCCCCCGGGCTACGTCGGATACGAAGAGGGCGGCCAGCTCACCGAGGCTGTCAGGCGCAAGCCATATACTGTCATTCTCTTCGACGAAATCGAGAAGGCGCATCACGACGTTTTCAATGTTCTTCTGCAGATTCTCGACGATGGCCGGCTTACTGACAGCCACGGGCGGACCGTGGATTTCAAGAACACGCTGATCATCATGACCAGCAACATTGGCAGTCCGCACCTTATCGAGAATGCCAGCCAATCGGGCCAGATCGCCGACAATATCCGCACCAAGGTGTTGTCCGAGCTCAGAGCGCATTTCCGGCCCGAGTTCCTGAATCGCGTGGACGAGATCGTGCTTTTCAAGCCGCTGACACTTTCGGAGATAGAGCAGATTGTCGAACTCCAGTTGAAACTCTTGCGGGCGCGGCTTGCGGACCGGCACATTGAGCTGGTTCTGACAGAAGCCGCGAAGGAACATATCGCGCGTGAAGGGTACGATCCGGTTTACGGCGCCCGGCCGCTCAAGCGGTTCATTCAACGCAACCTCGAAACCAGTCTGTCAAGGAAACTGCTTGCGGGCGAGATTACCGACAACAGCCGCGTGACGGTTGACGTGCGCAGAGGAGAGCTTGTTTTCACCACCGAAAGAATCGGAAAGCAACCAGGTGCAAAGTAACGCTCATCCTCAAAGACACATGATGCTGTTTCTCAGAAAGCCAAACATTCTTAGCAAAGCATATGAAAACTCCAAAGTTACTGATCGTTACTGACCTCGGTCTGTTGCGTGCCTACCGCCGCGAGCTCACTCCCATGGGCACACCAAGGCTCGAGCTGCTTGAAGAAACCCGTTTCGAAGATGCCCACGTGCGCGTGAAAGACAAGGTCACCGATTTTGCAGGCAGGCGCGGAGCCAGCGCCGGCAGCCATGTTGGCACTACGCTCGCAGATTCACACAACCTGGAACTTGAAATCCGGCGCCGACTTATCAGGAAGATCGCCGCCCAGATCAAATCCCTGATTCAGCGCACAAATGACCTCGGAGTTTGGCTCGCCGCTCCAAAAGAGATCAATCATCTCATTCTGGATGAATTGCCGCAGAGCCTGCGTCCGCGCATCGAGGTTAATCTCGCGCGCGATCTTGCAAAGGCCGACAAGTGCGAGTTGCTCAAGAGTTTCCCGCGCCCGGAGGTCGAGCTCAAGGAATTCCAAATATCAGGCTCACGCGCCTGAAGACAGGGTCAGCTCACACAACAGAGTGCTTTCACCATGCGCTGGTCAATCAGAATTGCACGTGTCGCAGGCATCGACGTCAAACTTCACCTGACGTTTCTCCTGTTTCTTGCCTGGATAGGGTTCAGCTACTACCAACGGGGTGGAAGCGCTGCCGCCGTTGAAGGGACTGTTTTTATACTGGCGATATTCGGCTGTGTGCTGCTCCACGAATTCGGCCATGCGATGGCAGCCCGGCATTTTGGGATCAAAACTCCGGACATAACTCTGCTGCCGATCGGCGGTGTGGCAAGGCTGCAGCGCATGCCTGACAAACCCCACCAAGAATTGATTGTCGCGATCGCCGGTCCTCTGGTCAACGCCGTCATTGCAGCAGTCCTGATTCTGTTCCTTGGACAGCAGATGAGCTTTGGCAGCCTGCAATATCTGAATCAACCTGGCGTTGGGTTGCTCGCGAAACTGGTCCCGATCAACCTTACCTTGCTATTCTTCAACCTGATTCCGGCCTTTCCGATGGACGGTGGTCGAATGCTGCGGGCGATACTGGCAATGCGGCTGCCGTATTCGCGCGCCACTCACATCGCAGCATCGGTGGGCCAGGCGCTTGCTTTTGTCTTCGGATTTCTCGGTCTGCTCTACAACCCGATGCTGATCTTCATAGCCTTCTTTGTGTTCCTTGGGGCTCAACAGGAGGCTGCTGTCGCTCAAATGAAGGACATCAGCACGGGGTTGCCGGTCTCGGAAGCCATGATGACACATTTGATGAGGCTTACGCCTGGCGCGCGACTCGACGATGCGGTCGAGGCTCTTCTGCGCACGGCGCAGCATGAATTCCCGGTCGTGGATGCCGATGACCGGGTGGTTGGGGTGCTCACGCGCGATGACATGATAGCTGCGCTCAAACGGTTTGGGCCGCAAGCACCTGTTGCTGATTTCATGCGACGTGATCTGCCGGTGGTTTCGGCGTTCGATCCGTTCGAGCAGGCGTTCCGGCAGATGCAGGATTGCGCGTGTCCTGCATTGCCGGTTGTGGATTCCAACGGCAGGTTCGTTGGCTTGATCACGCCGGAGAACGTTGGCGAAATGCTTTTGGTTCGGTCGCTGCAGCCCAAATTTGATGTTCCTGTTTGGAAACGCGCGGCTGCGGCCTGACAAAAGGCTCGATCGAGACAGACGCATTCTGTTGACACAAAATGCTCCCAATCCGCGATGACATACCAAGTCGGCGTTTCCCGATAATCACAACGGGCATAATCGCACTAAACATCCTCGTCTTTCTCTGGGAACTGAGCCTCGGCACAAAACTCCAGGACGCGATTTTGATGCTTGGGATCATTCCGGTCCGTTACACCGATGAGCAGGTGGCGGCGCTTTTTGGCTGGCGCGAGCAGATTACGCCCTTTTTCAGCTCGATGTTTTTGCACGGCGGCTGGACACATTTGCTGGGCAACATGTGGACGCTTTGGATATTCGGCGACAATGTCGAAGACCGTCTGGGTCATGCGCGGTACCTGGTTTTTTACCTTGTTGGCGGTGTGGTTGCAGCCCTGCTGCACATCTTCACGAATCTTGGTTCGACCATTCCGACTATTGGTGCAAGCGGTGCGATTGCCGCTGTGATGGGCGCCTACTTTCGCCTCTATCCGCACGCGCGAATAGAAATGATTGTTCCACCCTTTATCTTTGGGCCGCTTTTTGTTGTGCCAGCCGTGGTTTTTCTTGGTTGGTGGTTTATTTTGCAGTTTTTCAATGGCACGCTGAGTCTGGTGGCGGTTCCGAGTTCGGTGGGCGGCATCGCGTGGTGGGCGCACATCGGCGGGTTTGTGTTTGGGGCGATGCTGTGCAGCATAGTCAAGGTCAAGCGATTCTATCGTCGCCACTACGAGGACGAAGACATGCCGTGGTGACCGGCTTCCAGGCTCGAAGTTTCGAAGTCCGACAGGCTGAACTACCCTTTTTCGAACAGCCTGTTAGATTTGGCGCCGATGGCGAAGCAACCGGAGCATTTCAAGGAGCCAGTGTTGTCCGTCGTGAGGAAGGATGCGACAACGCTCAGGCACGATCTCACCATCCAGCAAGCGCTGGATGTCATCCGTCGCGAAGGCGCCGGTGAAAAGATCGTCTATTTTTACGTGGTTGACGAGGGCGCGCGGTTGGTCGGCGTTTTGCCGACAAGGCGGCTGTTAACCGCGCCTTTGGACCAGAGAATCTCCGACGTGATGATCAGGCGTGTTGTTGCGATACCGCACACGGCAAGCGTGTTGGAAGCGTGCGAAGCGTTCATCATGCACCGGTTCCTGGCCTTCCCGGTCGTCGATGAGCAAAAGAGAATCCTCGGCGTTGTGGATGTCAACCTGCTTACTGAAGAGGCATTTGACCTTGCCGAACGGGAGCAGACCGACGCGCTGTTCGAGTCAATCGGTTTTCGGATTTCCCAGGTTCGAGGTGCCTCGCCTGTTCGGGCTTTCAGGTTCCGATTCCCATGGCTGTTGGCGACAATCGGCAGCGGCACGATCTGCGCTTTGCTGGCCGGCGCTTACGAGCTGACGTTGGCCAAGAGCTTGGTGCTTGCGTTCTTTTTGACTCTTGTTTTGGGGTTGGGCGAGAGTGTGAGCATGCAATCGATGACAGTTGCTATTCAAGCGCTTCGGGCAAAGCAGCCGACTCTGCGCTGGTACTTCGAATCGCTGAAACGTGAATTGGGCACCGGGATTCTTCTTGCGACAGCTTGTGGTGTTGTGGTTGGGGCGGTGGCATGGATTTGGCAGAAACACGGCGCTGCCGCGGTGACAGTCGGCGGGGGGATATGGTTGTCCTTGTGCGCGGCGTGTTGTCTTGGCCTGAGCGTGCCAACGCTGTTGCACGCGTTGAAGCTCGATCCCAAGATTGCAGCCGGTCCGGTTACGCTCGCATTGGCTGACATAATCACATTGCTGGCGTATTTCGGCATCGCGGCGCGCCTCCTGTAAATTCGCGGTTATGACGAGCTTTGCAGCGCTCCTGCCTTGCCTTGCATTATTCCGACAATGGGGCATCTTTTCCCACGCGGCCAGCAATTGGTTTGCTGATGCCGTTGTGCGGACACCGCGCATGAGCGAGCATGTGGCCTGAGAAATCATGCAAGATTGATTGCCGCAAGTGTTGGAAACTATGATTGGAATGATGCTGATAGACCCGTTCTGGTGGCTGATGGTGCCCGGTCTTTTGCTGGGTATCTACGCACAAATCAGGCTCAGTTCGGCTTACGGCCGCTACATAAGGCAACCGGCCGAATCAGGCCTTTCAGGTGCCGAGGCTGCCCGCATGCTGTTGGACAGCGCCGGATTACAGGATGTTCCAGTGGCGATGGTGCCGGGCGAACTCACCGACCATTACGACCCGGTGAAACGAGCGCTGTTCTTGTCAGAGGCAAACTTTCGCGGACGGTCAATCGCCGCGTTGGGTGTGGCGGCTCATGAAGCCGGACACGCATTGCAGCACAAAGCCGCTTATGCGCCGCTGCAGATTCGAATGATGCTTGTGCCGGCCACAAACTTCGCCAGCAAAGCCGCATTCCTGATCCTCGGAGTTGGGTTCATGCTGACGGCGATCGGTTTTCTCAGTGTTGGCCTGTTCGCAAAGATACTGCCCTTGGCGATTGGGGCGTATGCGGTCGTGACCTTGTTTCAACTGGTGACTTTGCCGGTCGAGTACGACGCAAGTCGGCGCGCCCGGGAACACCTTGTCAGGGCCAGGGTGATAAGCGGACGGGAGGTTGGCGCGGTGCAGGACGTGTTGAACGCTGCGGCGCTCACGTATGTGGCGGCGCTGGTGACCGCCGTGCTCGAATTGCTTCGGCTTATAATGATCGCCCGCAGCTTGGACGATCGCTGAGACCGGGGAACCGTGTTTTTGATCAGGACCAGAGTTTTTTTGGTCGGGCTTCTATTTGCGGCAACTCTGACTTGGAAAACCTTGTCGGCGGCGGGGGATGTTATCGTCGCGGAACACATTTGGCCTCAAACGGTTCAGTTGGGGATCACATCTATTTCACATCGCGTGGGCGGCGAAGTCGCCCCGGGCATTGTGGCGCGACAGGTCGGCGAGGAGAACATTGGTTTACAACCGGGTCGTGGGGCGGAGAGAACGGGCAGGGTGGTGGTAATATCGCCGCACAACGCTTCGATCAAGTTTGAATTCGGCGCCGGTTTTGCTCGCTGGCATCAGGAGGAATTCGGCGAGCCGGCGGCCGTCGAATGGCGCGATTTAGGTGGCACCGCAGACGCGCTGAAATTTGTTCTTTCGGAGTTCTCGGCAAAACCGGACGGGATCGGCATTGATTGCTTTTTTGGCGGCGGACCTGAACCTTTGCTCGTCCTGACAGGCAGGGGGTTGACGACGCCGTGCCGGCTGCCCGACAAGGTGTTGGCTGGCATTCCCCAGGAGGCAAACGGCGTTGAAATCTACGATCCAAATCACCACTGGTACGGCGCGGCACTTTCAAGCTTTGGCATTCTTCAAAACGTTCGGTTGCAGGAGAGGCTTGGCCTTCCGCAGGTGCGCAGGTGGGAAGGATTGGCCAACCCGCGCCTGTTTGGATGGGTCGGCATAGGCGATCCGCGCAACAGCGGCACAATGAACAACATGTTTGAGGCTTTTCTCCAGGCTTACGGGTGGGAACGCGGATGGCAAGTGTTGACCGAGATAGCAGCAAACGCGCGCAAGTTCGATCGCCTCTCGTCCACCACCGCGAAGGACGTGACGCTGGGCGAGACCGTGTACGGTTTTGCGATTGATTTCTACGCGTTCACCCAGATAGCGGCCGCTGGCAGGACGAACCTGACTTTCATTCTTCCCGAAGATTTCACTGCCATCAGCACTGACGGGTTGTGCGTGTTGCGGGGCGCGCCTCACCCGGTTCTCGCGAGGCGGTTTGTTGAATTCGTGATGAGTGAGGCCGGTCAGAAACTCTGGTTTCTTCCGCGCGGTCATCCCGGAGGCCCGGTGCGGTATTCGATTGACCGTATGTGCGTTCGGCCGGACTTCTATGAAAGGTATCGAGGTGCAAGCCACATCGAGCAGTCGCCCTTCGAGAGACGCTCGTCGTTCAAATACAACCCGGAGATGGCGCGCGAACGGCGCGAGGTGGTTGCAGCGCTTGCAGGCTCGTTGCTTGTTGATCCTTTGCCCGAGTTGCGCCGGGCATGGCGACTGGTGATGCACGAACCGCCCGGGTCACCAGCGCGCGCCCAGCTTGGCCGCGTTCCAATCACTGAACCTGAAGCGCTCGCGCTCGCTCGAGGAAGATGGAAAGAGGCAAAACACCGAAACCAGCTTCGGCTCGAGTGGCAGCGCGAGGCAACGGACAAGTACCGGCGCATCGTAATGGCGCTTGCGCGCGGCGGCGACGAATCTTCAAACTAGACCCGATGCGGATATCGCTTCGTGGAATAAGCAAGCGGTTTGGCAACCTCAAGGCGCTCGAGTGCGTTTCCTTGGATGTTGCGGACCGCGAGCTTTTCTTTTTGCTGGGCCCATCCGGATGCGGAAAGACAACGCTGTTGCGTATTGTGGCCGGGTTTACTCAACCCGACGCTGGCGAAGTGTGGTTTGGGGACCGATGCCTGAACGGTGTCCCACCGCATAAACGAAACACCGGCATGGTGTTCCAGAATTATGCGCTCTGGCCGCACATGACAGTTGCAGAGAATGTCGCCTATGGACTCGAAGTCCGCGGTTTCAAACGCGACGAACGCGATCGGCTCGTTAATGAAGCATTGCAAACTGTGCGGCTTGAATCAGTGGCCGACCGCCGGCCTTCGGAGCTTTCAGGTGGTCAACAGCAGCGTGTCGCATTGGCACGTGCGCTGGTGATACGGCCGGACGTGTTGCTTCTGGACGAGCCGCTCTCGAATCTCGATGCACGGCTGAGACTCGAGTTGCGGGAGGAAATCCGCCGCATTCACGATCAGACTCATATCACGACATTGTACGTGACCCACGAGCAGAAAGAGTCGCTCTCGATGGCGGACCGGATTGCGGTGATGCGTTCGGGCATGGTTGAACAGGTCGGCGCCCCCCGAGCTGTCTATTCCAAGCCTGCGACTCGGTTCGTTGCCGATTTCATTGGCGAGTGCAATTGGCTGCCGGGCACTATCAACGCCAACGCAGCAGGCACCTGCTTGGTCGCCACCGATTCAGGACAGTTGGAGGTTCATGACGCCGCCCGTTTCAATGACCGGCAGTCTGTGTGGGTTGGATTCCGCCCGGAAGCAGTGCAATTCGGCGTTTCACAGGTCAACCAGTTCAGAGCCAGAGTGGCGCAGGTCACCTACCTTGGCGAACTCGAGCAGTATGTCTTGGAACTGCCCGGAGGAATCACAATCAAGGCACTGGATGCAAACCCCGTTGAAGTCAGAGCTCGCAACACCGAGTGGCCTGTGTACGTCTTGCCACGTAATGTCTTCTTGTTTCCCCGGTCCGATTGACCAGTCGCGCCGCCCTGCAACCCGGAAAAATCACCGGCCACGCCATCGGATTCATCCATGCCTTCACTCGGGTGAGATTCCCGGGGCAAGGAAACCCGCGCCCAAGCGAGAGAATCTCAATTGCCAGATCGCACACCGTGCCCCGCGCCACAGCCGATTTAGCCAACGTGGCCAGCGACACACCGTGGAACGTGTCGCTTATTGTTGGGTTTGGCGCGGGTTTCCCACAACGGCTTTGAGTATCTTCCGAGACAACAGCTCAGAGGGATTTGATCACTTCCTTCATTTGCAGCGCCGAAGCCGCGGCTTCGCGCCCGCGATTATGCGTGGGATCAAGACAACGGACTTTTGCCTGGTCACGGTTCTCCAGTAACAAAACCTCGTGAATCATTGGTACACCGGTTTCCACTTGAAGCCGGACCAGTGCGTCCGTGACCCCGCGGCCAATGAGATCCGCATGGGCAGTTTCGCCACGAATAATCACCCCAAGACAAATCACGGCGTCCCAACCGGGCTTTTCCTGGCGCGCGAGCCGTGCCGCCACCACGGGTATTTCAAATGCGCCGGGCACGCGTATGACTCGTATCTGAGATGCACCGGCGCTGCGGAGTTCAGCGGTGGCAGCGCGCACCATCGAATTGACGTAGCGGGCATTGTATCGCGACGCCACAATCGCGAATCGCCCGCCGCTGTTCCTGGCCGAGGTTGACTTTGTCTTTTGAAGCATGCTGTTTGTCAGAAAAGATGGCCCATCCGATCCCGTTTTGTCTTCAAGTACCGCGCGTTATGTGGGTTTGGCGGGATGCGAATTGGGACCTGCTCGACCACTTCCAGGCCATAGCCTTCCAGGCCGATGATCTTCTTTGGATTATTGGTTAACAGCCTGATCTTGCGCAGGCCAAGGTCCGCAAGGATTTGAGCGCCAATCCCGTATTCACGGAGGTCCATCGGATATCCCAGTTTAAGGTTGGCATCGACAGTGTCGAGCCCACGCTCCTGAAGTTTGTAAGCGCGGATTTTTGGACCAAGGCCGATGCCGCGTCCTTCCTGCTTCATGTAAATTATCACTCCGCGCCCGGCTTGAGTGATTTGGCGCATCGCCTGCCGCAATTGAGGCCCGCAATCACACCGCAGAGAATGAAAAACGTCGCCTGTGAGACACTCGCTGTGAACACGCACCAGAACCGGGTCGTTGCCCGAAACGTCCCCGCACACGAGCGCAATGTGATGTTGCCCATCAAGCTGGCTCCGATAAAGATGCAGTTCGAAATCGCCAAACTCGGTAGGCAATTTGACAGTCTCGACGCGTTCCACCAGCCGCGTTCGCTGCCGACGGTACTCGATCAGGTCCTGAATGGACCCGAGCTTGAGCCTGTGTTTTTGAGCAAACCGCCGCAATTGTGGAAGCCTCGCCATGGTCCCGTCGTCGTTCATGATTTCACAAATCACTGCGATCGGCCTGCATCCTGCCAGGACGGCAAGATCGACGGCAGCTTCCGTGTGCCCGGCTCGTTGAAGCACTCCGCCGGGTTTGCATCGCAACGGGAACACGTGCCCCGGCTGAACAAGATCGGTCCGCGTCGCCCCCGGGTCTGCCATAACCTGGATTGTCCTTGCGCGGTCCGCTGCACTTATGCCGGTGGTGATTCCGTTTGCCGCATCGACGCTGACCTGAAAGTCGGTTTTGAAGGTCTCGCGGTTCTCCGCAACCATGCTTTCGATGCCAAGTTGCCGGAGGCGTTCCTCTGTGGTCGGAACGCAAATGAGGCCGCGCCCGTACTTGGCCATGAAATTCACAGCCTGCGGGGTCACGTGCTGGGCTGCCATGATCAGATCGCCTTCGTTTTCGCGTTCGGCATCATCAACAATGACAACCATCCGCCCCTTCCGTATATCGGCGATCAAGTCTTCGACTTTCGCAAATGCCTGTGTTCCTTTTTTCACTGCTGGCGGATGAAGATACGATTCTGTGGAGGGATTGTCAGGTCATAAAAATGGCCCGGCTACGGGCACGCCTCCTTTCGTGAACTTTCGATGCAAACGTTGGTCTGCTGACTTCTCATTTCGCTTTCGATGTTCCTCATCGACTCATTTTAGCGCACAACGAGCTCCGCGCGGCGCCGCCCCAACCGATTGCTCCGCTAACCCGGAAACCTCACCGGAATGAAGCTTTGGGTGTCTCGGTCGGGTCAGGCGGTGAGATTGCCGGGCAAGCCACACTCATGCGTTCAATCCGATGAGATTTCCGGGTTATTGTTCTGTAACCGAAATGTCCCGCTGAGTCTCAGTGATGGTGAGGCCAGTGCTTGGCCAAAGATAAACAACCAGATTACGCAGGATTTCGCATGGCCGAAGAAAAATCATACAATCCTTCCACGGTGCTGTGCGCCGTGGATTTCAGCGAAGAGTCAAGATTGGCCCTGAAGTATGCCGGGACAGGTGCGACACTTTACGGCGCAAAACTCGTTGTCCTTCACGCTCAGCGGTTTGAGCTTCCGGCCTATTTCACCCCGGACCAAATCGAGACCCTGACAAAGGAATTGGATTCTGCTCGAGCTGGGGCCGAAGATTCGTTGCGTCAATACTCGCGAGCCGCGCTCGGTCCATTGGCCGATTCACTCTCAATATCATACATGGTTGTGGATCAGCACCCCGTTGATGCAATTCTGGAAACCACAGGCAGGGTAAGCGCAAGTCTGGTCGTGCTGGGTACGCACGGTCGAGGCGGTGCCAAGCGGCTCTGGCTGGGATCAGTGGCGGAGAATGTGGCCACTCACTCGGAAGTGCCGGTGTTTGTTGTCAGGCAAAAACAGCATGATTTCATTGACGTTGCGAATCCTGGGTCGTCCTTGCGGTTGCGTACGATCATCGCCCCCGTGGATTTTAGCGAGGCTTCGCGCGCAGTGCTGCGTGTAAGTGCCTCGATTGCCGAGCGTTTCCAGGCCAAGGTGGTGCCGGTGTGCGTGGTACGACAAGATGCTGCGAGCGATCTCCGCAGCTCCGAAGCAATGCTTAAGGAATGGCTCGGACAGGTCAACGCAGCGCGTTGCATCGTCGAACCAGTGACCCGCGTCGGACATGCGGCAGAACAGATAATGGCCCTCATCAACGAAACCAAGGCCGACCTCGCTGTCCTTGGCGCCGAAAACTCACGCAGCGCAGGGCATCCTTTGCTCGGTCGAACGACCAAGCTGGTGTTGCGTCAGGCGCCCGTCCCCGTGCTGGTAGTGCCGCCGGGCACATGAGCGCAGCACAGCGCAGCCACGATTCAGTTCCAAAGGTTCACATTCGTATTGTGATAGGCTTGTTGTTTCGGTGTGGACCCAAATAGGGTGACAGGCTCGTTGTTTGGGCTTTGCGCCCTGATTTCGGCGTGGCCCACAAATTGCCCATTGTTCCAATCCGCGGTTGCCGAGGTCTGTGTGCGAACCGCCCGCATGCAAATATGGGGACAGACACGTTATTTGTGCCGTCATGCCGATCTTGTTCTAGGCACGTTGTTTCGGCATGGAAACAAAGCGGCAGCAAGCTGCCGCACTCCAAACGCTTCGCGCCTGCCAACGCCCACTGCATCCAAGAGCTTCGCGCCTGCCAACACCCACTGCATCGGCAGCAGCGCGTTAGGAACCATTGGGATAAGCGGCCAGATGGAATGAGGCCATATGGGGACAGACACGTAGTTGGCTCCGAGCGCCGCAGGCCGCCTTTTGCCGCAGGGGCAAAGCGCTGGGGTACCAAAATCAGGGCCAGAAAGCTTTCGGTTTTCCGGGTAAACGCGGAGCTATGACGGCGATGGGTTGTCCCGCACATCGGGCGATGCCACGCCCGCGGCTGTTAGACTCCCGCCTTTAGGCGGGTTTGAAACCAGCATTCATCGAGCAGTAATACCTCTGAACGTTGTACGTTGAGCGTTGGACGTTGAACGTTCTCAAACGATTAACCGTCTGGAAACGTGCATAATCCGGGCTTTCAGCCCTTACTCATACTAATCAGGCGCTTGTCACCTGGGCCGCTGGGCCGGGCTGGTATGAGCCGGGCCTTCGGCCCTCGAGTTACTGTCCCACGAACACCAACGGCCTGGAACACAGTCAGGGGCGTTCATGGCTGAAAAGACTAACTGCGCCGCCATGCACAACGGGGTTGTCATGGTCGGTCATCGAAGCGCCAACGGCGCGGTCCATACCAGCATGGGGCGAAGCCCCACGACAAGGGCCATCTCGACATCACTTTCCACAATCCAAGGGTTGAAAGCCCGCCCCATTACATTCTCTTTCGCATCTTTCGCGTTATTTCGCGGTTGAAACCTACCTAGGGCGTTGCCCAAGCCCGGGAATCGCACCGCCTAACTAGACCAAGACACCCGAAGCTTCATTCCGGTGAGAGTTCCGGGTCAGGCGGCGCGGAAACGTTTTCCTCCCGGATTTAGGATTGTCGGTGACCGAAGTTCTTGCCAAAATCGAGTATTGTTTACGTTTGAGGTCCGATGATAGCTGCCTCCAGATCGGCGCTGGATGCGAGCGGCAGCCCAGCCACCCTAGGCAAGCTGGGGACGGAGTTTGGTTTCAAGGCCGGAGCAAGCGGGGCACATGCGGCCCGCACCATGATGCTGGCGGACCTCACCACCCTCTTGGCTGCCGTAAAGAACAAGGATGCCAAGCGCGACGATTACAACCGGCTGATTGTCGAGGAGAATGCCTTGGGAAAGCGCACCACATCGAACCGTTGGCTGACCGCCCGGACAATCCGGTGCTCCAGGTCAGCTTTGCGCCGGAGCACAAACGGGCGCTGGAGAAACTGGTCACCGACTTGCCGGTCGAGGTCTTCACCGCCGAGGACAGCCTTGGCTGGGTCTATCAGTTCTGGCAGGCGGAGCGCAAAGAGGAGCGTGGAATTCATCCCGCTTCGGCCTGCGTTGTCAGGGCGGTGAAACGGACTTAAGTCCGCGTTCCGGGAGCGATTTTGACCTTTTTGAGCATTCTTGTGGCCAGTCTGGAATGCTGCAACTTGCTGGTATGGCGGTGGATAAACTGCAAACCGACCGTTGGTGAATAGCGGTTTAGATTCTTGCCGCAAAAATGAAGTGAATTTTAGAATAACTATGGTACACTGAAGCGCATGTTTGACCGATGGTATGCGGCAGAGTTGAAGGCGAGTCTGGAGCGGCCCTACGTCCAGTTGATCTTCGGGGCACGCCAGACGGGCAAGACGACCCTGCTTAATGCGCTGTTGCCGCCGGAGACACTGCGGGTGGATTTGTCGGACCCGGAGGTGCGGTCGCGGCATCTGGCTGACCCTGGACTGTTCCTGAAGCTGTGTCGTGACCTGCCTGCGGATCGGGAGGGACGATTCGTGTTTGTGGACGAGGCGCAGGCGGTGCCGACGGTTTTCGACGGGGTGCAGCATCTTTACGACAAGGACAAACGGCGCTGGCGTTTCGTGCTGTGCGGCAGTTCGGCGCGCAAGCTGCGGAAAACCGGAGCGAACTTGCTTCCGGGCCGCTGCTTCTACCATCGGCTTTACCCGTTGACGATGGCCGAGCACCCACCCGAGCCGAAACGGATAGAATACGCCGTGTCGCCCCTGCCGCTGGAGTGGAACACAGGAGCGGCGCCAGCGAATCCGTTTCCGGCCTGGGGCCTGGAAGAACGGCTGGCTTACGGGGCGTTGCCGGGGGTGGTGGCGGCCGAGGAAGCGGATCGGGCGCGAATGCTCACGGGATTCACGCTGGTGCATTTGGAGGAGGAAATCCGGCGAGAGGCACTGGTGAAGGACTGGGGCGCGTTTGTGCGGTTCCTGGAGCTGGCCGCCGCCGAGTCAGGACAGATTCTCAACTACGCCGGAATCGCCAAGGAGACGGGGCTTTCGCAGCCGACCGTCAAGTCGCATTACCAGTTGTTGGAGGACATGTTCATCGGCTTCCGCGTGCCGGTGTATTCGGGCAGCAAACGCAAGAATCTGCTCTCAACACCGAAGTTCCTGCTTTTCGACCTGGGCGTGCGGCACGCGGCGGCGGGGCTGAAGGCGTCACGGGAAATTGTGCGGGTCAATCCGGGCGCGTTCTTCGAGCAGTGGGTGGGAATCGAGTTATGGAAGCGGCTGCAATACCTCGGCGAAGGCCGGTTGCACTACCTGCGCACCCGCGACGGAATGGAGATTGACTACATCGTGGAGCACCGTGGCGCTCTGACCCCCATCGAGGTCAAGTGGACGGAGCGTCCAACGGTTCAAGATGCCCGCCATCTGCTGACTTTCCTCGGGGAGCATCCGAAACAGGCCAAGCATGGCTATGTGATTTGCCGCTGTTCGGCGCCCTTACGCATTCATGATCAAGTCACGGCGCTCCCGTGGTTCTGCCTATGAAAACTAATCAGACACAAAGAGGCGCAAAAGGCGCAAAGAGCAGAATGGAAACTTTGTTTTTGTGTCTTTTGTGTCTTTTTGTGGCCATCCCTCTCTTATGACCGTTCTTGAGGCGCCCATCGAATCGCTCAGCCGAGCCGGTTAATACAACCGGGACGACCAGGTTGCGCCCTACGCCCACCTGATCTCAGGCGGCAAAACCACCGTGGCGCGAATGTTCGTCAATATTGTTACGTTGCACGTTAATTTGAGGGGAAATTCTCATAATAATTTGTCGGATTTGGGTGCATGTGATCATGATAATCAGAGAGGGTGTTGGGATGTTGTTATGGAGGATTGGTGGTGTGGATGTGTTCAGGATGTTTGATGGCCGAGGCTCGGAGCCCATGACGTCGCGGAAAAAGCGCTGAACCTTTCCTAGCCCACCACGACGAGGTTTCCGCACATAAACCGTTGGTAATAAGGCAAAGTTTTGGAGACTTGGTATTAGCCCTAATTCTGGTTCGAGGACCTCTGTGCGGCGGGATCAGGAGGCCTGAGGCGGCCAAGAAGCGCCAGTGGGCCAGCTCCGGTACCGAAGTGCATTGTGCAGCGATGTCCATTTGGCCATCCCCGCCATCCGCCCCAACCTGCCAATCGACGATCTCGACCTCGGCAGCAACGCCATTATGTGGTGAACCACATTGTTGGACATCAGGCGGTGCCGAGAACTCGGTCTTTTCTGCTTGTGCAAGGAAACCAGTTGTGTTCCACCAAATGTCCGCGCCTCTCACGGCGCCAAAACAGCCCGATAGAAGAGGTACGGTTCTATGATCGCTCCCGCGTAGAAGAGCGTCTGACCCCTGGCTGGCAATGGCAGGACCGCCGCTTCTTCCCAGTTCACCAAATCCCGGCTCTGCTCCAATCGTACCAATCTCCCGGGTTCACCTTGAATCGTGAACTTGAACCCCAACTGAACAAACACAAGCCCCACAAACCGGTACGGATTGAACTCGTAAGCACCGATGTCGAACTGGGCAACCCCATCGCCGTTGCCGTCCAATGGACGTGGCAGCCCGACAATGTCTGTGGACACGATGTCAGTCAGGTTCATGCCAGCGTCGATACAGGGCGAGTCTGGCAGGAGCCGGAAGTCTCCTGCAGCCGCATTCACAAACCGGGGATCAGCATCGATGTTGGCCACGCCATCCGTTGGCAAGGGCGTCGTGCAACAATAGTTCATTGCTGCATCGTAGTGGTTTGGCCCATTTGTGCCTTCATTAAAATAGACGATACAATTGTAAAGCGTGCTTTCGGAGGCTCCCCCGCCGTAATAAGCCGAGTTACCGCTCAAAGTGCAATTGTAAAGCGTGCAGTTGGCAGCGCCTCCGCCGTACGTCCAAGCCGAGTTGCCAGTCAAAGTGCAGTTGTAAAGCGTGCTCTGCTCGGCACCGCCGCCCGAACGAGCCGAGTTGCCGGTCAAAGTGCAGTTGTAAAGCCTGGCCGCGAAGGCGCCACCGCCGGGACCTCCAGCCGAGTTCCCAGCAAGCAAGCAGTTAGTAATCACACACGCCCACGGGGTCACGTAAACTCCACCACCGAACCCATAAAGGTATGATCCATTGGTGACAGTGAACCCGGAGAGTATCGCCCCGTTGGCCAGATAAACGCACCGCATCTTGCCATTGCCGTCGATAATCGTCGTTTCTGGTCCTTGAACGCTCTTCACGATTAGAGGCTTCTCAATCACAACACGGTTTGTGCTGCCGTCCGAAGCTTGATATTCACCCGCGGCGTATGTCCCGTTGGCAACCAACACAGTGGCTCCTGGCACAGTCGCCGCGTCTACTGCATCCTGAATGTTTGTCGCCGCAGTAGCCCACGATGTATATGGAGGTAAAGGATTCAGACTGTTTGCAGAAACATAGTGCACGACTTCGACCACTTTGATGGTCACGTTTGTGCTGACTCCCTCGGGATGGTCGTTGTTGAAGACCGTGAACGTGACCTTGTAGTCACCGGGCGAAGTCCATGCATGAGTAACGTACACCCGATTGGTTGCTCGGGTTCCATCCCCAAAATCCCAGGCGTTGCCTGTTACGTTCCCCTCGACAAAGCCCTTGAAGTTCTGTGGATAGCCAACTCCGACAGTGTCAAAAGCCGCTTGGACTGTTGCTCCCAGAGGCCCTGTGAGCGCCTCAGAGTGAACTTCATCGCAACCAATCGATGGCGGACTTGCCCACGGTTCCCCGTCGATGTCAACGCCGGTTGCATATGCGGCATTGCCTGCACCACGACACGGAGAAGTCACAGCGATGTGCCCCATACTGACCAATTGTGGATCAGCGTCGATATTGCCCACACCGTTGAAAGGCAAAGGAGCTGTACAGCAATAGTTGAGTTTACTCTCAAAGTGGTTCGCCTCAAAGGCCGCCATGTTGTCATAAACAATCGAGTTGTAGGCAGTGGACCGGGAAAGGCCACCACCTTGCTCGGCCGAGTTGCCGGTAACAGTGCAGTTGTAAAGCGTGCTTTTGTAGGCGGCGCCGCCGCTCGACCCAGCCGAGTTGCCGGTCAAAATGCAGTTGTAGAGTGTGCCGCCGTATGCACCGCCGCCGCGCTGTGCAGCCGAGTTGCCCATCAAGACGCAATTCGTAACAACGGCGTCCGTGGACGCACAGTACACACCGCCACCTACGTCAACATCCAGTCCGCTCACAAGGGATTTTGTCGTGGAGCCCTTCGTCAATGTGAAACCTGACAATGTGGCCCCAGCGGCAAGATAAACGCATCGGACTGGGCCGAATCCGTACGTCGTTACAGGCAGTTGATAGCCCTCGATCACCGTAAACTTCGGACCGTTGACGCTCCTCAGCGTGAGCGCCTTTAAAACCGCCACACGGTTGCTCGTCGCCGAGTACTTATCCGGCTGGCCGCCAGTCGTATAAACCCCGTTGGTCACCAGGACCTCGTCACCTCTGGATGCATAATTGACAGCCTGCTGGATAACACGCGCCGCAGTGTTCCAGTTAGTGTAGGGCGGTTTCGGGTCAGGACTCTCAGACCAGACGTACAACGTCGCCCCCAACGACTTCCACATGAAGCCGCTTAAAACCACCAGAACCGGAATTATACTTGTCACTCTTGGGGTTTTCATAACTCCCACCCGGCCTTTCGGGCCGGGCCTTTCAGTTCATTGTTGGTTGACACTTTAGCTTGTTCCCACTTCGACACTGTTTTGTCTCTCTTATGCCCGATCCAGCCATTGGTGTCTCTGTTCCTATACCTGAAGCTGAACTTGTCTTGCCTGTTTCGGTGTCGGCCACATTCGGCGATTGAACACAGACCGGATGGCGCACCCTCCTCCGGAACTGCGTGACAAAACGCTGCTTTCGCAGCATACGCGTAACATAAACACAAGAGTCTGCAAGGAAAAAAGTTGGGCCAATCGTGTCTTCAGGGATGCCCCGCTGGCATTCCAGTGCATGTTTCTGGTTGTCCACGGACTTGGGCGGAAATGGAGAGCAAATCACAAGGAGGGTTCTTGGGTTTTGATGTGGGCTCGGTCCGGTTAGGACCGCAGCCCGGAGTGCACGTTGACAGATCAACGCCAATTCGCGCGCTTGTGCGCGGGTTCTCACATGACGCGGCTCACACATATCTGGGCATGCCAAACCACCCCGTGCGCCCATTAGTTCTGCTCCACCCGCCGTACACTCCAGACCATCGGCGCGCAAATCTTCAACAACTTCCTTCCAGCTCAACCCTCTCCTCTTCCCAACCCCGCCACCCAATCAAACCGAAACCACCCGACCGAACCCGCCATTCGCGCCACCGGTCGCCAAAGGCGTGTTTTGCAATCCCCGCCATCCGACCACTCCAACGCCAATCAACCCAACCCGCCAATCAACTTTCCACTCCCCCCACAGAGAACCGCGTATTGCCACAGCCCCCAACGCGAGCACCAGCCGCACAGCTGCACCAAACTGCTTTCCTCAGTCTCTCGCCGGACTGCCGCTTCGCCCGCTCTCTGTTCCGCTCATTACTGACCTGCGGGCAGGACGGACCGGAACCCGCAGGTGTTGTCGGAGCAAACCGGCAAGATGCTCAGGCGGGACGAGACCCGGCAGTACCAGGCACCGTACTTCCAACAACCCCCGCGGAACACCCGGTACGAGCCCTCCGAGGGACCCCGCGGGTCAGACGAAGGCGAAGAAGCATAGTAACTCGAATCATACCAGTCCCAGCACCATTCCCAAACGTTCCCTGCCATGTCATACAAGCCATACCCGTTGGCCGCAAAGGACCCCACGGGACTCGTGTACGGCCAGCCCGGCACCGCGAAGGTCGGATGATAGCCCTCGGTCGGACTCACATCGTACGAGTAGTACGGTTTGCCCCCTTCCCAGTAGCTATTGTAGTTCGCCTGACTGTGTGAAATCGTGTCCCCCCACGGAAACCGCCTCCCGCTCAAGCCACCCCTCGCCGCCTTCTCCCACTCCGCCTCAGTCGGTAACCGATACCCCGCATTCCATTTCACCCAGTCGTTCTGTACATC
>JAAYVR010000284.1 GCA_012517065.1 Verrucomicrobiota bacterium
GTGAGAAACCATTGGGATCAGCGGCGAGATCGAATGAGGCCATATGGGGACAGACACGTTGTTTTGTACGCCATGCCGATCCGGTTCCAGGCGCCTTGTTTGTGCCGAAAGACAAAGCGGCGGCAAGCTGCCGCACTCCAAACGCTTCGCGCCTGCCAATGCCCACGGCATCCAAGCGCTTCGAGCCTTCCAGCGCCCACTGCATCCGCGGCAGCGCGTGAGAAACCATTGGGATCAGCGCGCTGTTCCTTGCGACGGAGTTGCAGGGCATATTTCCCAGCCTGGGGTGGCTGATGGTCCGGGTGGTGGAAGAGCCGGGGGCGTTGCCTGTCAGGCAACTTTGGTTCCGGGTGCGCCGGGCTTGGGAAATATGCGGGCTAGCGGAGTGGCAGCCACAGTTGTTCAGCCGTGATTTCGGCAAGGCCGCTCACGGACAACCCGAGCAGGCGCAGGGGACGGTTTACGAGGCGATTGCGGGCGAGCAGCCAGCACGCAATGCGGTAAATCTCAGCCGGTTTGGAAACCGGCTGATCCAATGATAACTGGCGTGTGAGGGTGGTGAAATCACCGTATCTGACCTTTACCTGCACGGTATGAGCAGCGAGCTTGTGTTTGTTAAGTCTTTCAGCCACTTCGGTGGCTTGGGCGCGCAAACACGCTCGGAGCGTGGGGCGGTCGTCGGTGTCGCGCAGGAAAGTGTTTTCAGCGCCGATGCTTTTGACTTCGTCGCTCAGGTCCAGTGGGCGGGAATCTTCGCCAAATGCAAACTGCCGTAGTTCGTCTGCCCATGAACCCAACACATTGCGGAGGTTGCCTTTGTAGTCCTGCAGATCGCCTATTGTGTGCATTCCAAGGCTGTTGAGGCGTTGTTCGGTTGCCGGGCCCACGCCATGAAGGGATCGGAGCGGAAGAGGCCTGAGAAAGGCTGCTTTGGTTGATTCGTGGATGACGGTCAGGCCGTCTGGTTTGCGATAATCGCTGGCGATTTTGGCGAGCAGTTTGTTGGGGGCGACGCCCACAGTTGCTGTCAGATTTCGGCTGGTGTGAATTGCCTTTTTGAGTTGGGCGGCAAGCGGCACGGCCAGATCGATGCTTTCGTCATGGGATTGTCCTTGGCACCTTTCTGACACATCGACGTAGGCCTCATCGATTGACACTTCCTGAACGAGAGGACCGGCATGTTCACGGAGTATCTGCATGATTTGTCTGGATTCGGCCGCATAGACTTCGCTTCTGGGCCGGACAAAGATGCCGTTTGGGCAGAGTCGCGCTGCAGTAGCGCTTGGCATGGCGGATTTCACACCGTATCGCCGTGCTTCATAACTGGCGGCGCAGACGACCCCTCGCTGTGTGGGTGGGGCGCCCACTATTACAGGTCGGCCCCTGAGGCTGGGTTGATCCCTTTGCTCGACCGACGCGTAGAAGGCGTCCATGTCAATATGAAGGATGACCCTGAACATCAACCTCGATAGACGCACTTTGAACTGGGGGACTCAGCAACAACAATCTCTGTCAGCCCGTTCAATCGCGGTTTCAGTTTTTGCCAGATGAACAGCGCGATTTGCTCGCTGGTGGGGTTTTCGAGCCCGGGAATCTCGTTGAGGCAGCGGTGATCGAGCTCTTCGAGCACTGGTCTGAAGGCCTCCGCAATCTCGCCGTAGTCAACAACCCACCCGTAACGCGGGTCGCATTCACCTGTTACTGCGATTTCGACTGTGAAGCAATGCCCATGCAGGCGGCTGCATTTGTGTGAAGGAGGGAGATTTGGCAGTCGATGCGCCGCTTCGAATTGGAATGTTTTGCGAAGTTCGAGTTTCATAAGAATGATCTTTCTGACCGTTCCCAGTCTGTCCACAAGATCAAATCGCCGAGACTTGGGCGGCCGTCATGGCGCCAAGTTGGTGGTGGCGATTGCATGCGGCCGATTGGACAAACCCGGGGCACGCCCCATGCGGCGAGGCGATGTGCAAGCTCTTGCTCTCTCAGGCCGGGCGCTGCCAGTCCCACCGTTGCCACACGGCCTCGGACGGGATCGGCCCCGCGGAGCGCATGGTCAATGTTCTGTACTGCTTTGACGTAGATGAATCTGTTCAAACACGAAAATTGGAATTGAGGGTCGTTTTCGTAAACAACTGTCCATGAAGTTGAATCCGTGCTCTTCCATACCTTGGTGTCGCTCGAGAACGCCGCTCGCACTTCGTAGATGGACCGGCGTGCGGCTATGGCTGCTGCGGTTTCGAGGGGCAGATTTCCGCGTGGTTGTTTGGCCTCGAGGCGGTCAAGTTCCCGCGCCAATTGTTCCGCAAAATGGTCGGGCGAATGGCGTCCGCCGGTTTCGACATAGAACAGGTGCGGTGACAAACACCCGAGCTGATCCCATGCCGCGACGTCAATTGCGGCAGAAGCGGCTGTTTTGGAGAAAGAATGATGATCAAGCACCTCGCGCGCTATGTATCCGAAGCTGACGCGATGACCGTACCCGAGAAAGCGCACCTGTGGCGGCACTCGTGGTCGAATCGCCTCCAACGTCGAATCATCGCCCATCGCAGTCAAACAATCCGCCTGGGCGAACAGGGCGCTTTCGAGCATTTCGTTGCCCCCTTTCCATTCTGCGATTTCGAGACAAGCACCGAGTTTCGGTTCGACTTCGCGCAGTGAATGCCCGAACAATCTGAGCAGGAACGAGGTGCCGGAGGCGCACTTGACGAATTGGGCCGAGCGCGCGAGCAGCCCCAGCACAACACTCATCACCGGGGGATTGGGAAGGCGCCCGGCCGTTATGTGGACGAGCAATTCGGGCCCGCGCGCTATTGCAAGGCGGCTTGATCCGGGTTCGGTCTCGCTTCCTGTGAGGCGTTCGAGCCGGTCCAAATGACCGAGGTCCTGCAGCACAAGGCGTTGCAAGCCCTCTGTTGTTATGGACCCAAAGAGGGCGTCAAGTCCTGCTTCGAGGGTTTCGCGTGAAAAACCTGTTTCTGACGGGCCTTTATCGAGCGCTGCTTGTCGGAACGGGTTGTCTGGATCAAGCCAATCTGCAGCCACACTGGCTATGGTGTCGATCAAACTGGCTGTTGAACGACCAGCAAGAAAACGTTCGCGATTGCGCTTTAGGGTGAGGCATGCCTCAGTGATCAGCGCGCTGCTGAATTGCGCGTCGCTGGGAAGGTCTGCAAGGAAATAGTCTGGCAGTTTCATTTTGCCATTAACGAGCACCCTCGCGGCTCTGAGCCTGCTTTTCTGCCGAGGAACTCGAACCCGTGATTTCTCAGGACCACAAGGTCATCCGTTTGAACAGCCATAACAGAATAAACATTCGCCAGATCGCAAATCCGAAGCAAACCTGTTTCGCCCTGAGACACCGGTCGTGAAGTCTCGGGCGAGATGACCTGGATTCGCGCCCAGGGCGGGAACCGGAAACACCGGGCCGTTTCGTGGCTGAGGCCCGATGAAGACCGGCTGGTTTTTCCTGCGACCCAATCGTAAGCCTGGGACGAAAGTTCGGTCATGCCATATTCAGACACACAATACTCGGGTGTAATGCCCAGGCGATCCCGCACCATGTTATACAATTCCTGTTTTGATACTTCGCGCGATCTGCCTTTGTACCCGCCGGTTTCCATTAAACGCGAACCGAGGGGTAGCCTGATGCGTTTGCCGCGTTCGGCAAGGCCGCTTATCAACTCAAGGCAATGAAATGCTGTTGTCAAAATGCACACCGGTGCATTTTCGACCTCCGCTTCATCCAGCATCGCGCATGCTGAGTCAACATCCAAAAGCCATGTGTTGTCCGATGCAGGCCGGCCGGCGAACACGGCTTTCCCCGAACCGAATCGTGAGGTCACAGCCCCAAGCATATGAACCAGTGAAGAGCGCGGAGCGAGATTCGGCGGCGGTGTGAGAGCCAACCATTGCAGGGGACACTGCTCGTCACGGCCGTGCTCCGGCACGAGGTGTGGTTGAAACCACGCCAACAATGATGCTTCGTACAGACTGAGCGATAGTTCGTTATGCCAATGACGGCTTGGCTGATGGCGACTGGTTCCACTCGAGTGAAACACCGCATGCCGTTGTTCAATTGGAAGGCACGTAAGTTCAAGTTCCTTGAACGCTGCGGTTGGCATGGCCGGAATCTGCGACCAGTGAGAAACCGACGGCGGTTTTACGCCCTTACTTTCACACCATGTGCGATAAGGTGATACCGAATCGTACTGGAGCTTGAACAACTCGATTGCAAGCGCGTTGAATTCGGAATCGGCGTCGCGTTCCGGCTCGGGGTGCGGGTGAAAAGACCCGGCGCTGCGCGAGATGAAATCGCGCATGCGCTCGCCAAACAGTTGGAAACGTTCGAGATTCATGCGGTTTTGCTTTGCCTGTGGTTCAGGCAGGGTTGGTTATCCGCCACAACCCGCCACAAGATTGCCCTAATCGAGCCTTTGCCGCAAGAGTTGGGTGGCCTTGGGAACGCTATTTCTGTCCATGTGATGAAATGATTCAGCACATGCCGCCTGCCGCCCCCGCACAGCCAACAAGGACGCAAATATGGTGACAGGCACATTGTCTTCATTTTGGTGAGGTTTCCGGGGTGGAAACAATTCGCATTCTTGAAACTTGGTGTGTGGGCTGTATCTTTTGCGCATGGATTGGCAACAGACAACCGCGTTGGGAGTGGTGTGTGTCACCGCTGTTATAATGTTGCGGATGGCGGTGCGGGGGCGGTCTGTTGCTGGAGGCAAAGGGAAATGCTGGGAATGCGCATCGGGGCGCGCAAGCTCGTTGCCGGTGATCGTGCTGAGGGCGCGCAAGGACGGAACGAAAGAATGGCGATTTCGTTTGAGGTAACGGCTTGAAATTCTGTTGAAAATGCATTAGCCTCTAGCGTTGTTTGATTGGTGTGAACGAGATCTCTGCCACAATTCAGTTCGGTCGCCGGCCCCTGTCGGGTGCTGAGCGTGAGCACGGCTCAGAGGCGTGCTGGACACCAAACACGGATGTGTACCTTTCGGACACGGGGTTGGTGATCAAGGTCGAACTGGCGGGAATGCGGCGAGAGGACCTCGAGTTGACAGTCGAGGGGAACAGGTTGCGGATCAGCGGTGTTCGCCGCGATGGCAGTCGTCCGCCGAACTGCAGGTTTGTGGTGATGGAGATCAACTACGGGCGGTTCGAGAGCATGATTGATTTGCCGCCCGGATACGATTTGAACGCAGCAAAGGCGTATTATCAGAATGGCTTTTTACGTGTGGATGTTCCATTGCTCGCATCCGCAAATCCAAGGTCGTTTTCAGTTCCGATTGAATAATAAACCGGCTGCCCGCGGTGCAATGAACTTATTGGCTGTCCGGTCCGTCTAAAGGAATCGAAACCGGCAGCCCATGAAACTCTCAGACACGGAACTTGTAAGCATCGGTGGCACACCTGGCGGGGGGCAGGAGAACCAGCCCAACAAACCATCAGGCACGTCACTGCCGGAGTTGTTGCCCATTTTGGGGCTTTCCGACATTGTGGTTTTTCCGGGGATGGTTGTTCCTCTTGTGGTTGCGAGCGCGCGCGGGATCAGGTTGATAGACAACGTGGTGGCTGGCGACAGGTTTGTTGCTTTGGTACTGCAAAAGGAGGCAACGGTTGAGGATCCTGGGCCGGACCAGCTCTGGCGGGTTGGCTGTCTTTCACGCGTTGCCCGGATGCTCAAGTTCCCTGACAACACGGTGCGTGTTCTTGTCGAAGGATTGCGCCGAATCCAGATTCTGAGCTTTGAAAGCCAGGAACCTTACCTGCAGGGAAAATACGAGGTCCTAAAGGAGGTGTCCGAGGATTCGCTTGAGGTTGTTGCGTTGGTCAGAAACCTGAGGGACCGGTTTGCCGAGGTCATAGACCTTTCGCCCGCGCTGGTCGAACAGGTCAAGGTCGCGGCGATGAACATCGAAGACCCGGGCAGGCTGGCAGACCTTGTAGCAGCGAACCTCAATTTGAGTCTCGAGGAACGGCAGCGTCTGCTGGAGGCGGTTAACGTCAAGGACCGCCTCAGGCTTCTGCTCCCTCTGGTGAGCCGTGAACTTGAAGTTCTCAAGCTCGGCTCGAAGATACAGAAGGAAGTTTCTTCCTCGATGTCGAAAAGCCAGCGCGATTATTTCCTTCGGGAACAGTTGCGGGCGATCCAGCGCGAGCTGGGCGAAGGCGAATCCGGCAGTGAGATTGAGAACCTTCAGGAGTTGATCAACAAAGCCGAGTTGCCGGAGGAACCCCGAAAAGTCGCGCAGCGGGAGCTGGACCGGCTTCGCCAGATTCCGCCTGCAGTTGCCGAGTACACTGTCATCAGGAATTACCTTGACTGGATTGTCAACCTGCCATGGTCGAGATCGACCCAGGACAAGCTGGATATCGATGCAGCGGAACGGCTGCTGAACAAGCACCATTACGGCCTTGAGAAGGTCAAGGAACGCCTGCTCGAGTATCTTGCTGTATTGAAACTGAAAGGGCAGATTCGAGGGCCGATACTCTGTCTTGTTGGGCCGCCGGGTGTGGGCAAGACCTCGCTCGCTCGAAGCGTTGCGGACGCGCTGGGGCGGAAATTTGTGCGCATTTCGCTGGGTGGCATGCGCGACGAGGCCGAAATCCGCGGTCATCGGCGCACTTACGTTGGCGCATTGCCTGGCCGGATCATACAAAGCTTGCGGCGCGTGGAAGTTAACAATCCGGTGATGTTGTTGGACGAGCTGGACAAGATAGGATCGGATTTTCGGGGTGATCCGGCGGCGGCGTTGCTGGAGGTGTTGGATCCGGAACAAAACTCGGCGTTCATAGACCATTACATTGACCTGCCGTTTGACCTGTCACGTGTGTTGTTCATTACGACTGCGAACTGGCTCGACCCGATCCACCCTGCGCTCAGGGATCGGCTCGAAGTGATCGAAATCCCGAGTTACACTCTCGAGGAGAAAGTCCAGATCGCGCGGCGGCATCTTGTTCCGAAGCAACGTGAAGAACATGGTCTGCCGCAAAAGTCGTTCGCCCTGCCCGTCGCCACGTTGCGTTGTTTGATCCGCGATTACACTCGCGAAGCCGGAGTTCGGCAATTGGACCGGGAACTCGCTGCGATTATGAGGAAGATCGCGCGGCGCCAATCCACTTCGCGCGTTTCGCGTCCTCCAAAGGTAATCAGACCGGCCGACCTTGCCAGTTTGCTCGGGCCGGCGAAGTTCCTGCCCGAAAAGGCCGAGGCAAAACTCGAATGCGGCATTGCTACTGGGTTGGCATGGACACCGTTCGGGGGTGAAATCCTTTACATCGAGGCAACACGCATGCCCGGCGCCGGGAAACTGACGCTCACCGGGTCGTTGGGCGATGTCATGAAGGAAAGCGCGCAGGCGGCCTTGAGTTACTTGCGAAGCCAGGCAACTGCACTCGGCTTGCCTGAAATCCAGATCGACAAGCAGGAAATCCACATCCACGTTCCGGCCGGTGCGACTCCCAAGGATGGTCCGAGCGCAGGCCTGACCATTGCGGCAGCGCTGGCTTCGCTTTTTTCCCAGCGCCCGATATCTCCGTATATTGCCATGACAGGCGAAATAAGCCTTCGAGGCCGTGTTCTGCCGGTTGGCGGCATCAAAGAAAAGGTGCTTGCGGCTGCGCGCGCCGGAATCAAGGAGCTGATTCTTCCCGGCCCGAACAAGAAGGACTGGAACGAAGTTCCGCCGGAGGTCAGGTCCAAACTGAGAGTTCATTTCGTTGACCGGATTTCAGATGCGATTGCGCTTGTGCTTGGCAAACCTCGGTCTGTTGAAGGCCGGCGCGATGGACATCCAAACCGGCGGTCAAAGTCGGTTCCGAAATCCCCGAGCCAACCGGCTGCCATGCCAACGGGGATGTCCTAGCCCGAATCTTTGGCAGCCGGGCGCAGTCATAACCGAATGATCGCGGCGAGACAGACGCGTTGGTTGCAGGCGTGGCGCTCGGCCGCGCTGCACTGTCTGGGGCGACCGGGTCGCCCTCGGCGCCGTTGGGTTGGGACGAGCGGATGAATTTCTTGAGATAAGAACCATGAACGATCGGACAACTTGCGATGTTTGCGCGAATTATTGACGATAGGAGGACGGCAAATCTGGGTGTGGCCTGTGTTTTTTGGCTGGTGGGGCTGGTGGTCCTGACCTCCAATTCCGTGACAGGGCAAAACAACCTCTCAAGTGAAGTTCGGGGCGCTGCACTGGCCCTGCAGTTGCGCACACAAAAACCGGCAGAACCGCTGGCAACGTCAGGTTTTTTGCGGCAACGCAACCCGGACGGCAAATGGCGTCCGCGTGTGCCTCTGCAATTCGAAGTCAGGATCATGGGAGATTCATGGCAGAGCATCTATCGTGTGCTTGGGGAAAATGACAAACCGATCGAGGTCCTAATGGTTACGCACCATGAGTCGCGTCCAAACGTTTATGAATACTGGCGGGTTGGGGTTTCGGGATCAGGGGATGCAGGTAGAATGATCTTGCAGGGAGACGCCGCGGCAATACCTTTCGCAGGCTCGGAATTCTGGTTGACGGACCTTGGCCTCGAGTTTCTGTGCTGGCCGGGGCAGTGCCTTATTGGAAATCAAATGCGCAAAGGGCGTGCATGCCATATCCTGGAAAGTGTTAATCCAGATCCTGGCAGGAGCGCGTATGCGCGGGTGCGGTCATGGGTTGACGTTGAACATTGCGGCATACTGCGAGCCGAGGCTTACGACCAGAACAAGAGGCTCGTGAAGGAGTTCAACATCGGCAGCTTCAAGAAGGTCAGCGGCAAATGGCAGCTCAAGTCGATGGAAATCCGTAACGAACGCACCGACGCCCTAACCAGGCTCGAGTTTGATCTTGAAATCGAAGAGAGGCCACAACGACAGGACAAGACCGATTAGCCAAGCCCCTCCTCAGACCGGCTTGGCATGTGATGTCGTAACGCCCACCGGGCTCTCGCCGCTCTCGGTGTTTGGCCCGTCTCGCTGGAACTTGACTCAAATGCTTGGGATTTTGATTTTCGGGTTACCGCGGTGACGGGGGCGGGGTTGGTTGGACTCGATAGACGGCCAGCTTTCGGATGAGTGGCTCGCCTTCAGACTGTTTGACCTGAAGACGCACGGCTGTGGTTTCGATTGGGTCGAATCGAATGATCTGTTTGTGGCCGATGACCCGGCCTTGTTTGAGTTGTTTCCAATCGCCGCCGACCATGGCTTCCAGCGAGTAACCCTTGATGCGTTCGCCCTGCCTGATGTCTTCCATGAGGATCACGTGATCGATCTTGGTGGCGCGCTCGAGGTTCAACTGGATTGTTTGACCGCGACCCGCGGTCTCGGTTATGGGGCGTCCAAACCTGCGGTTGATTTCAGTACCAAATTCTTCGAGCCGCTTTGCATCGTTCTCATGAATGAGCCCGCGACGATCCGGCGGCACGTTCAACAGGAGAACAGCATTTCTGCCAACCGACTTGTAGTAAATGTCCATGAGATGATCCAGGCTCTTGACCCGCGAATCTTCTTTTGCATGGTAAAACCACCCTGGCCGGATCGACACGTCGCACTCGGCAGGGTACCAGATCCGACTCCGGCCGACATGGAACCCCGCCTGCCACGGTTCATTTCCGACTGGTTGATCGCTTGCTTCATCTTCGCGTGCGAGGCCATCTTCATTGCCGACCCATCGGATGTCGGGCCCGCAAATGGCTATAAGAGCTCGAGGTTGGAGTTCGCGGACGACCTTGTAAAAACTCAGCCAATCGTATTCCTGCCGTTTTCCGTTCGGTCCCTCTCCGCACGCCCCGTCAAACCATACCTCGGTCACTTCGCCGTACTGCGTTAGCAGTTCACGCAACTGGTTTCGGAAATGCTCGTTGTACGCGGGCGAGTCGCCGTAAGTCGGCTCATGTCTGTCCCAAGGCGATAGGTACAGCCCGAGTTTCAGCCCGCCTTGGCGGCATGCTTCTGCCACTTCTTTGACAACGTCTCCCTGGCCGTTTCGCCATGGGCTGCTTCGCACCGAGTGGGATGTGTACTTGCTCGGCCACAGACAGAAACCGTCGTGGTGTTTTGCAGTGAGGATCAACAGTTTTACCCCGGCGGTTTTGAGTGCTTTGACCCACTGGCGCGCGTCTAGAGCAGTGGGGTTGAACAGGGCAGGGTCTTCTTTGCCGTCGCCCCATTCGCGGTCGGTAAACGTATTGATGCCAAAGTGAGCGAAAGCGATGATTTCCATGTCCTGCCAATCAAGCTGCTGCGGGGACGGGCGGGGTATTTCGGATGCTGCTGCAGAAAAAAAGTTGCAACCGAGCAGGATAATTGCGCTGAAAGACTTGATAATATTGTATGGCTTGATCATGGCTTGCTAGTGTCAAACTGAGACCAAAATGCTGGTCTTGGTTCGACAATGGCAAGACAAATTATTGCGCCCGAATCCCGGGTTGCGGCAGAAAGATTCTTTGGGTGGCAGAAACATAATTGGCAGAAATATCGTGGGCAGAAAAATGGGGGTGATCGCGATTTTGCTGGCCCGGAAATTTCACCGGGCTAGACAGTTGACAGTGCCCCGGTGGGACATTGCGCGACGCACTCGGCGCCAACCTTCTGCAGCCCCTCATCCACGGGGTGGCCAAATGGCACGGCAAGGCGCACGTTGAATCCACGCCCGACAAAAGCAAGCCCGAGAGGCTCGCCGCCCAATTCAGCAAGTTTCACGCAAATGCCGCACAGGATGCACTTGCCAGGTTCGAAAATGATGCCGCCAGGACGCCATTGTTGCTCGAATGGCCGGCGGTTGCCTTTGAATCGTCCTGCGTTCGCATTGTAAATCTCAGCGTAACGCTGGAGGTCGCAGTTGCCTGCCGCGCGGCAGTCGCAATGAAGGCATCGCCCTGCCTCGATAGCGAAGTTCTTGTGGGCGGAATCCGTTTGTTTGTTGGTCTCGGTTTGACGGTTGTGTGCCGACGCGCTCCGGACGAATACTTCGAGCTCGGCGCGGTCAAGTCTGCCAATTACGCTCGAGAACGGCTTTGGCGGGCGGCGAGCGGGTCTCCCGTCGAGCGTAAGGCTGATGCAATGTGCGACGGCTTTGCCTTCGCTCAAGGCTTTGACCAGATGGCGCACTGGACGAACCGCACTGCCTGCTGCAAACACCCTTGGGCGTTTTGTCTGGAATGTTTCCAGATCGATTTCGATTGAACCGCCGGATGTTGGGACGCCGGATAACGGCTGTTCCTGGTCGTCCGGTTGTCCTGTGGCAATGAGGACTGCAGCAAATTGCGATTCGATTGATTCGAGGCCGACGTTCTGGCCGATTTCGGCGTTGGGCTCGAACCTGATCCCGAGCTGCTCGAACAAAGCGAGTTCTTTTTCCAGCACATCGGGCGGCAGCAGGTTGGGATCAACTGCACGGAGTGTTCCGCCCGGACGCGGTTTTCTGTCGAACACGGTCACGGAATGGCCTTCAAGTGCGAGGAACCATGCTGCTGCGAGGCCTGTTGGACCTGCGCCAATGATGGCGACACTTTTCCCGGAGGCGGGCTTTGGTTGGGGCACGCGGGGGGCAGGGCTGGCGGCGTTTGTGTCGGCCACCATGCGCTCAGTGTCACGAATGGCGAGAGGTTTGTCCCATGCGCCTCGGCGGCATCCTTGCTCGCAGGGATGATGGCAGAGACGCCCGAGGATACGGGGCATGGGAAGGGCGGTTTGCACGGTAACAATCGCCTGATCCAGTCTGCCACTTGTCACGTGGCGGAGCATGAGGGGGACGTTGAGGTCAAGCGGGCACAACCGATGGCACGGGGCAAGACAATCGCCGACGTGATCGCTAATGATCAATTCGAGCGCGGTGCGGCGTGCGTCGTGCACTTCTGGAGTTTCGCTTTCTACGGCCATTCCGGGTTGAACTTTTGTGCCGCAAGCTGGCACGAGTTTGCCGTTCAATTTCACAAGGCAAACGAGGCACGAGTTGATGGGCCCGCATTTTTCGAGGTAGCACAGGGTTGGGATATCGATTCCGATCTTGCGGGCTGCATCGAGGACGGACATGCCGCTGTGGACATCGACATTGTGGCCGTCAATGGTGATGGTGAAGTTCATAGCACGTCGATGGCGGAGTACTGGCACATCTGTCGGCACGAATCGCATCGGGTGCACTTGGCGTCGTCGATCTTATGCCGCTGGTATGGGGTCATTGGGATTGCGCCTACAGGGCAATGCTGTGCGCAGAGCGTGCAGCCAGTGCATCGGTCGTTGATCACATAGTGGATCAACGGGACGCATTTTTTCGCCGGGCATCGGCCGTTGATGTGCGCCTCATATTCGTCCCGGAAATAACGCAGGGTGCTCAGAACCGGGTTGGGCGCTGTTTTTCCGAGCCCGCACAAACTGCTTTGGCTGACTCTGCGTGCGAGGTGTTCAAGCTCATCAAGATCGGCAAGGCGGCCTTTACCGTCACAAATCCTGTCGAGGATTTCGAGCATCCGCCGCGTGCCAATTCGACAGAACGTGCATTTGCCGCACGATTGCTCCTGTGTAAACCGCAGGAAGTATCTTGCGATGTCCACCATGCATGTTGAATCGTCGAGCACGACCAACCCACCCGAGCCCATTATCGCGCCCACCTGCTGGAGGGATTCGTAGTCGATGGGCGTATCGGCAAGGCGCGCAGGCACACAGCCGCCGGACGGTCCGCCTATCTGAACGGCTTTGAATCGCCTGCCGTCGGCTGCGCCGCCACCCATTTCTTCGACGATTTCGCGTATTGTTGTGCCCATTGGGACCTCGATCAGCCCACCGCGTTTCACCCGGCCTGCGAGCGCGAAGACCTTTGTCCCTTTGCTTGTTTTTGTGCCGATTCTTGCGAACGCATCGGGGCCGTTGCGCAGAATCCATGGCACGACTGCGAGAGTTTCGACGTTGTTGATCAGAGTTGGACAATTCCACAGGCCGGACTCAGCGGGGTAGGGGGGGCGCAGTCGTGGCATTCCGCGATGCCCTTCTATTGAAGCGATTAGCGCGGTTTCTTCGCCGCACACGAAAGCGCCTGCGCCTTCCATGACCGAAAGATGCAGCTCATAATTGCTGCCCAGCAGTCTCTTCCCAATCCAGCCTCGCTGTTCCATTTCTGACAGAGCAGCTCGCACACGCCTGACGGCGAGCGGGTACTCGTGTCTGATGTAGAAAACGCCTTCGTGAGCGCCCACTGCAATGGCGGCTATGGCTATTCCCTCGATGATCCTGAACGGGAACGATTCGAGCAGCATGCGGTCCATGAACGCACCTGGATCGCCTTCGTCGCCGTTGCAAATGACGTATTTTTTCTCGGCCGCTTGGTCGCGGACAGCGCGCCACTTTTGGCCTGTGGGGAAACCTGCGCCACCTCGGCCGCGCAATCCGGCTTGGGCAATCTGGTTGATGATCTCTTCGGGCGCCAACCGTGTGTGGCTGGCGGTGGTGTGTGCCGCGGTTTCGTGATCACCGGCCTTCTCTTGAGCAATGCCGTGGCCTTTGCTCGTGCCGGTTTGAATTGGTGCGGGCACGCCGAGGCACTTGGCCAACGCCGCAAAACCGTCGTGTTCGATGTATTCGTCCAAATCGAGCGGGTCGAGTTTTCCGAAATGCTCGGTGGCGATGTGGACCTGACGGTCGAGGAAGACCGACACTTCGCGGTCGGCTCGGTTCAATGAGCACGCCTCGATTTGTTCTGAGGGAACCCGGTCGGCGAGAATCGCGTTCGCCATGCTTGTCCATGCCCGCGCAATGCTCGGGAGCAAACCGCGTGGTTTGAAGTGGCGTTGCAGAGCGTCGGGTGCTAACGCTGGCGTCAGCCCCGCATAGACAGTGTTGTTCTTCGACGCACCAGTGATTTCGACAAGTGGCGTTCGATGGCACATGCCGACGCAACCGACCCGTTTGACAATGACGGGCAGGCGGTTGCGGCGGACTGTGTCTTCGAGAGCATGGTAGAGCTGGCCGCTTCCCTTCGCCATGCAACACGAGCCCAGCCCAACGCGGATTTCAGCTATGTGCGGCCGTTTTTCGGTTGGTTTTTCGGTCGATTTTTCCAGCTCACTGCTTGCGCTGACATTCGCGAGGAACTCATGAATGATCCGTGGAACCTTCTCCGGGGCGACATGGCCGAAAGTGGTTTGGCTGATTCTGACAACCGGGGCGAGCGTGCAGCATCCCAAACAAGCCACTGCTTCGATTGTGAACTGTTTTGTTGGATCGGTATCGTCGCCCGGAGGGATGTGCAACTCCCGCCGCAGGGCTTCATCGACTCTGTCGGCGCCGCTCACGTGGCATGCCGTGCCCCGGCAGAGGCGGATCATGTACTTTCCCACGGGCCGATGCCGGAAGATGTCGTAAAAGGACGCAACGCCTGTGATAGCGGCGGGTTTGATTTGAGTTTTATCGCAGAGGTGGAGCAAGGCCTCTTGCGGCAGGTAACCGTAATGATCTTGCAGAGCCTGCAGAATCGGAATCAACGCTTCGGGTTTTGTTCCGAACTGCGCAATTGCCCGGTCAACCGCGGTAAGATCGACGGTTCCTGCGGTTGGTTCAGCAGCAGCGGGCACTATTGCTATCGAGGCGTGACTCATGGGGTTGCTTGCGCGTTGGGCTTTGGTGCTCCGATGCAGTACAAGGCCACCGCGGTTCTTAGGTAGATTCTGTCTGCGACAAGGGCTGGGCTGGCGAAGATTTCCTCGCCCAGGTCAAACCGTGCCAGTTCCTTGAACTCGGCTCCGGCTTGCAGGATCACGACGCGCCCCTTTTTCCCCGCCATGATGATTTTGTCTTTGGCGATTGCGGGGGTGGCATTGACTTCGAGCTCGAAATCATGGTCCCAGGCCTTGGCACCGGTTTTCGCGTCGAGGCATGTCACCACACCCGGCGTGCTCACAACAAACACAAAGGCCCCATTGCTCACCGGACTTGGGATGTCGGGAATGTTCTCGTCGTAACTCCATGCCAAATGCGTCTTGGTGACGTCGCCACGCCCATCGGGTCGAATTGCGATGATTTTATCGTTTGGGCTGATGGCAAACACAAGGTCGGCGGCGAAAATCGGCGATGGCGTGATTTCTCCGCTCAGACACTCGGCCCGCCACAATTCGCTGCCATCGGCCGCGTTGTATGAGATGACCCATGACCCGCCCAGAGTGATGATTTGTGTCAGGCCGCCTGCTTCGATGAGGACAGGCGTTGCCCATGAGCTGGGCACGGGACGCGTCTTTTCCCAAACCACCTTCCCCGTTGCCCCTTCGAGCATGAACAGCTTTGATCGATTTTTTTCGGCTTCGCTCTGGTCGATCGGGACTATCAGGCGGTCGCGCCAGACAAGCAGTGATTGTGCGTGGCCGTAGGGGTTGTCGGGAACGCCCATGTTCTTGCCCCACGCGAGCGTTCCGTCGAACTTGAACGCTGCAAGATCGCCATTTCCAAAAATGGCGTAAACGCGCTGGCCATCGGTTGCGGGGCTGGGCGCGGCGAATCCGGTTCCCGCGGGTATTTCGGGCTGTTTTTGGGGGCTTCCGGGCAAATCACGAACCAAACGCTGCCATAGCAACTCACCCGAATTCGCGTCATAGCAAAGCACATAACGGTTGGTTTCATCGCCGCTCGTCAGAAAAACGCGGTCGCCCCACACAACAGGCGAGCTGTACCCGAACAGGCCCACCGGCGTCCGCCAACAAACGCCGACCTTGTTCGTCGGATCGATCGCATCGGGGATTGACACGTTTGTTGCAAACGCGTTCCCGGTGGGGCCGAGAAATCTCGGCCAATTGGCCGCGGCCTCGGCAGGCGTTGGCAAAGGTGCGGCATTTGTTTCTGTGCTGGCACCCCCGGCCAGAAGCTTCTCGATTTCCGCCTCCGTCGCAGGCACGCGACTGCGGTGCGGGATTGCAAGCCCCAAACTTGCAATGGCAAAGAGCGCCATGGCTGCGATTGCAACGTGGCGCGCGTGCGCCGCCGCGCGCAAGTGAGATTCCGTTGGGTCAGAAGCCGGGCCGGGAATAGGCGGCGTCTCGCGCAGGCGAGCGGCTTTCCGTGCGCTGTACAAGAACACGGCCATTCCGATGACCAAAAGCCATGCCCCCGTTTGTTTGAATCGGAGCACGGTGAAATAATCACGGCGAACCCGCAAATCCAGCTCACGGATTTTCTGTTTTAGCGATTCATCGTTTGGCGATGTGATCAACTGCTGTTTCAGCGCTGCCAACGTGGGTGCGTTCAGCGGGTCTTCTTTTTGCGAAGCGAAATCTCGTACCAAAATTGCCAGAGCAACCACCGCACAAAACACTGCAGAGGCAATGGCTGACGTTCGCCACGCAAGGTAAAATGGGCATGGCGCTGACGGCTGGTTGCCGGTCTGGTTTTCTGCTGAGGCGGAACTGCTCATGTAGCGGTTTTCGGCTTACCGGTGTCTCCTGAGGCAACTGGCGCGGTGTCAGTCCTTGCTGGTTCGGTACCCGGCAACTCTGACGGAGAGAGCAGACCGAGCCTGACGCGTTCATTCGGGCAAAACATGAAACACCGCCCGCAGGCAAAACATGCGCCACGGTCCGGCTCATAATCTGTCCTGACAGGACGTGACGTCAGCGAAATCAGGCGCACCCCGATCACCAAACCGACCCATCCGCCAAACCACCATCCGGCGCGGCTGAACCGGCGCTTGATTCGCGCAGCTTCGCTCAAAACCGACGCAGGATCATGGTCCGCGCGTTCGAGCGCCAGACTGTCGGGCGTTGGCACCTTGGGCGGCGGCGGTTTTGCCGGGTCAAGGTAGCGCTCCGCCAGCGCTACAGTCGGATGCACCAGAGCCGCCGGCGCCGCAACACGGTTCCCGATCAACGCAAAAACCGCAATCAGTGCCGGCAGCGCAATCAGAAACAGTCCCAGCCTCCGCCTGTCGGGCGCAAGTTCCATCGGGTTTGTGGGCGGCGGCACCGGTTCGCGAATCGCGCCAAACGGACAGGATTCCTCGCACAACCTGCATTTTGTGCAGAAATCCGGCGTGATCCGCACGCGCCATTTCGACACAAGAGAAGCCAGCCTCAACAACGCCCCGTACGGACACAGGAAACGGCAGTAGGGTCGCCCAACAAACATCGACACAACAATAAACCCGGCGCCCACTGTCAACATCGTTAGACCCCCGCTCAGCCTGAAGAACGGAACAAAAGGATCATATCGACAAATCACGAACGCGCTGCCTGCTGCAGCGAAAAACACGCCCGTACCCAGGTAGATGTAAGGAAGCACGCTGAGCCCTGTCTCGAGCCATGTCGGCACTTTTACAGGCTTGATCAGCAACAGGTCTTGTAGAGCGCCATGAGGACACACCCCGGCGCAAAAGGTCCGTCCCGCAAACAAAGCCACCAGCAACGGCGCAATGAAGAACACCGCCACAACCAGCGGAACTGCATAGGCCGGATCGAAAAATCCCAGAGCGATGTTCTGCGGCGCGCCAATCGGACAAATGCAACCCTTCCGGTAAAAGCCGAAATAGATCAGCGAGAAAATCGACAGCCACAACACGCTGCGGCGTGACCTCCGCCGGTAAACAAAATAACAAGCCAGCCCAAGGCACAACAACAGCACCGCTACATCAGCATACTCCTGCCACAAAGCCCTTGGCGGTGGCACGGTGGTCACAGGCAATTGATGGCCGGACTCGAATTCGGGCGGCGGAAACCGCTGTTCTGCGGCCGCATTCCACACTGCCGCTGTGCCGCTTAACACCAAAGCATAAAACGAACGCCCGCGCATCGTCATCCGTGGCTATAGGAAGTTTTCAGCAAATAAGGTTGGCTGACCGGAACTCGGCGGAAAGCGTCCCCCGGACACGCGCGAGCAATCGAGCATTCATTGCAGTTGAGGCAGAGATTGTGCCGAACCTGTAGGAACAGGGAACCGTTGCCAAACCTGTGACATCCCTCGACGCACTTGCCGCATCCGATGCACAGGGTTTCGTCGATCGTGTACTCGTAGTACGGGTCCTCGATCCACCGCCGCTTTATTGCTGACACAGGGCAAAGCTGGTTTTCAGCGGCGGTGTTGAGTTCGTTCGGTTCCGGAACGAAATACCCCGTGCACAACTCACAGTACCCGCACAAGGCGAATGCATGGACACATTTGACAGCCGAAGGCTTCAACACGCATTCGGTTGCGCAACGCCCGCACCGGAGACATTTCGCAGGATCTATCTGCCAAACCAATGTCTCTGACTTGAGCTTCGAGACGAGCAAACCGGCAAACCCGCCCAGCCCCGTCAGCGCAGCAACCCTCGAACCTTGCCTCAAGAAATCTCGCCTCGTCACCGGCGCTGATGTTTTTTCTTGGTCAGCCATGTTGGTAAACCTGCCTTGCGCGCGCTTAGACCTGCGTTCACCTGGCGGTGCCTGACCTGGTTTTGGGTACCATCACATGGATGTTACCCGTTACCCGATCAAGCACATAGACGTTGCCCTTCGAGTCAACAGCCGCGTCCAAACCGATCCGCGCCGGGTCTGATGTGCTTCCGGCACCTGCACGAGCGTTTTCACGGAATGACTCGGGCCCGGCCACGACACAGTCAAACTCGCCGTTTGCATTGTACACCTTGACCCGTGGCAGGCCCTTTTCGCACGTCACAAAACGCCCGTCCGGCAGCAAAGCCAGCCCGATAGGATTGCAACATCCGCAAAATCCTTCAATCCCTGCCGAAGGTTTGCCCCACCACTTCAGCAAATCGCCGGCCACAGAATAGCATTCCACCCTGTGCCGGCCAGGATTGTTCACATGAATCACACCGTCACCGCGCGTTTCCACGTCAAGGTTCGGACTTGGCAATACGAATCCGATCACGCCGGCCTCCCGATCTCGTGCGCCAATTCGGCCAGCGATTTTTCCGTCCAACTGATACCTGATCACTACGCGGTTTCCCGAATCAGCCGCAAACAATTCGTTGCCTGCCACTGCCAGACCCGTAATGTACGGGTCGCCTTCGAGAGCTTCCCAGGCCGCCTTGCGTGTCCCGTTTGCCGCATAGACTTCGATGTGGTCTTTGAACCCGACATATAAGACTTCGTTTGCAACTGCTACGCACTGCGGAGGGGCGGTCAGACCGATCTCAGTCGCCACAGACCCGTCCGGCCGAATCACACAAATCCGTTTTTCGCCTGCGAGATAGATTCTCTGGTCACCGCCAATGGCCATGCGGCGTGGTTCTGAACACGGGCTTTTGAACCGGCGCGCCTCGACATACCCGATCAGCTTTGGATTCGTCTGCTCGAAACGGTCAACCCGATACGCAAACGGGTTTTCGCTGTTGTCGGCGCGCTGTCCGCGTCCCGCAGCGGCAAAAATGCTTCCAGTTGCGAGATTGCCGAGCGCCGCCGCGCCAAGGATCGCGCATTGACCGCCAATGAACCTGCGGCGGGTGACTGCGGTTTGGCCATTACCGATTGCTTTTGACCCACACGGCGACTGGAACCGGTCGGTGTTCTTCTGCAGCGCGCTCATTTGTTCGACTGTGGTTCCGTGACCTGGCTTGGGATCGTCCTTGCCGGTGATTGAACTCGTGCGCTGTTGCAGGTCGGCAGCGCAGGGCAGCCTGAGCAAGACCCGGCCTCAAGGCATGGGGTTCCGTTGGGTTTTGGCCGCGTGACGTACGCGGCGCCGAGCAAACCCGTGAAAAGAAGTGCCGTCCGCAACACCGTTCGCAACAGGTCGCGGCGGCTGATCCCCGAACCGAGCTGATCGTTCATATCCACAAACCGAGGTCCAAATTAGAACCGCCGGCGCTGCCCGGCAAGTCAACAGCCATTCAGACTTCCAATCAAGTTCGCTTCAGCCTGTGATTCCACAACACAGATTTTGGCAGCATGCAAACATCACTTGACCTGCCATAGCTGCGACTCAGAGCGACTATGCGGGCGGTGCCATACAGCCCAACGCATACTCGCCGCTCTCGGCGCTTTGCCGGACTGGCTAGCCCGGTAACTTCACCGCTTGATCAGCCCAGGACACCCGGAGTTTCATTGCGGTGAGATTTCCGTGGCCCGCATATTCCTTGATTTCTTGAAGACGCCCGTTTCGCAGACTGCTCAGGCTATATAATTATACTGAAACCCCGTTCATATTCGCGAAGATTCTCAGGCTGCGAGTTTTGCCAGTTTCTCCGTATCTGCTTGTCTAACCGCCAGTAAGGCGGTCACAACGGCGCGGCTTTCGGGAGTGAGTCGGAATAGAGTGACAAGCTCGTTGTCTGGGTGTGGCCCCAAATAAGGTGACAGGCTCGACATTTGGCTTTTGTCCCCTGATTGCGGTCTGGTCCGCAAATTGCCCCTTGTTCCAATCCGCGGTTATCGAAGTCTGCGTGGGAACCCCGGGCATGCCGATATGGGGACAGACACGTTGTTTTCGCCATCACGCCGATATGGGGACAGGCACGTTGTTTCTGCATCCCAAGCCGGTGAACGTTCGGGCGTCGGGTTTGCGTGAACGAAACCGGTGTAAGATCGGTCGTCGGGTTGATGCGGCCGAGGACGGCCGCGCTCCCGGGGCCACTGCTTTTTCGAACGCGCTGCAGGAGCGCGGGCATTCTTGCCCGCCCCCAGCCGGTGAACGTTCGGGCGTCGGGTTTGCGTGAACGAAACCGGTGTAAGATCGGGCGTCGGGTTGATGCGGCCGGGGACGGCCGCGCTCGCAACCGTCGGTGTTTCTTCTAACGCGCCGGCAGGAGCGCGGCGATTCTTCGCCGCACCCAACCGGTGTATGTTCGGTGGCCCGATTTGTGGGATCGAAACGGGTCGCATGACCGGTCATCGGGCTGATGGGGAATACGGGATATGGGGACAGACACGTTGTTCGCGCATAAAAACAAAGCGGCAGCAAGCTGCCGCACCCAAACGTTTCGCGCCTGCCAACGCCCAGTGCATCCGCGGCAGCGCGTGAAAAAGCATCGGGATCAACGGCGAGATCGAACGAGGCCATATGGGGACAGACACGTAGTTCCGAAGCCAGCTCTGCTGAATGCGTGAGGAACAGTGCGTGTGCTGGGAAAGGGTTCTCTACCCGCCTGGCGCTCGCACGTCGAGGCACACCATTCGAGTTAGGTCCCGCAAGATCAGCAGCCCGTCCGCGAACGCCATCGGTGCCCATGCTTCGCGTCCCTTGAGGACTTGTGCCTGAGCCAGCAGCGAAAACCGATCTGGTGTGGCTTCGATGAGGCTTAGTTTGCCGGAGTCATTCAGGACAAAGAACACATTGCCGACCAGCAGGAAAGGCCCCATCCCAAATCTGTTAGCGGGATCGCTTGTCCAAATGATTTTGCCATTGGTGTCGAGGCATGTGAATCGGCCGTCGGGCCGTACACCATAGATGTGGCCGTTGTGGAAGACCGGTGTTTGCTGGGTTGCGCCGAATGTTGCTGCGTCGAGTCTGAACTGCACTTTCGGGACAATTCTGCCTTCGGTTTCGGTCAGTTCCAGCATCATGCTGCCTGCGTCGTAGCCGCCGCTCAAGAAGACGCGGTTCCCCGGTATGGGCAGAGGCGAAGGCACGGTTGCGATCGAGATTTTCCAATCCGGGGTTTCCCACAGGATGGCGCCATTGTCTGCGGACACGCCCACCACGCCTTTGTCGGCGCAATAGACGTAGGTGCGTTTTCCGCTGAGTTCCATGGGAACAACTGACGAATGCGTCATTTTCCAGTGGTTTGGGTTTGGGCTTTTCCAGAGCGGTTTGCCGGTGGCGAGATCAACGGCCATCAAGAGCGCGTCCTTGCCGCCCGGCGCGAGAATCGCGCGATCGCCGTCAATCAACGGGCACTGTCCTGCGTACCACTGCGGCACTTTTGCCCCGTACTCGGCAACCAGATCGATTCCCCACTTCAATTCGCCTGTGGTCGGATCGACACAAGCAACGTGACATTTGGGGCCGAGTGTTACGACGGCGCTGTCGCACACGGCGGGGACGGTGCGCGACATCCCATGGTTCCGCTTCACGCTCACCGGATATGCGAATCGCCAAATCTCTTTTCCGTCCGCGAGTGAGAGACAACGCAGCGCGTCTGCTTTGTTTGTCTGGTCATAGTCCAAAACATAAACGCGCCCGCGCCACACGGCTGCACCGGCGTAACCCTCGCCCATTTCTGCCGACCACAACTCCTTTGGGGGGCTGGTGTCCCACGACCTTGCAATTCGGCTGGCAGTGTTGACGATTCCGTCTCTGGTTGCGCCGCGGAAACCTGGCCATAACCCGGGGAGATTTGCAGGCTGTCCGGTTCCGCGGGTGAGCTTGCCGATCAACACAGGGTTTCTTGAACCGCCGGTCTGTTGGCTTGGCGGTTGGTCGGTCCCGGGCACGCGCATCGCCAATTGAACCGCCGGTCCAAGACTGAACCAGAGGACAACGGCGATCGCACCTGCGACTGCTGTCGCAACAGGTGCGGCCCAAACCCATTTGACTGGCACAGCCAATCTCATCGCAATCGAGATTCCACGCACAACGCGCGGCCACATTAAGCGGGCTTGTGCCCGTTGTGAAGAGAGTAGTTGCTCTTTGCCGAAATGCTGGGGCTGCGGTGCTCTGAGAGCGCTTGATCACGAGGCCGCGCTTAGAACGCGGCGACCAATGCAGAGTTTATTGTGAACCGGCCTGGATTCTGGCAAGCAGGTCGCGCAGGGCGGCTCTTTCCGCTTCAAGGGTCAAACGCCCGAAAGGTTGGTCTTCTTCGATCGCTTTAATCAGATCTTCGCGCGTATAAGGTCTTCCGCTTATGGCCTGGACCTTGATATCCGGGCCGGCGCGAAGTCTTTCGACAACCAATCTTTTCAGGTCATCGTCTGAGAGGGAGTCTATTGGAACGACTTGTTCTTTTCCGGAAAGTAATTCGGCGTAGGTGATTGCCTTTTTCCGAACCGGGTCATAGCAGACCGGCGTTTTCGGGTCCAATCCTTCGATCCTATGCATTGGCATAACCAAATGTCGATTTGATGCGCCGCAGATCCGGGTTGACCCGTGCAGTGATCTGCGGCGCACTGTTCTTATATAAGTCCGGGGCCAAGCTTCACAAGCTATGCCAGAGACTCCGCTTTGTTGGGTCACCTGCTTTGACGGCCGCGACCCGCCATGAAATGCCTTGTGACCTACACTGCCACTGCGATCTTGGAGTCGTCAATCGGTCACCAACTCGCCTGCGGCCAGGAGCGCAGCCTGACGCTCAAGCGCGGTCATCGGGAAACAAACTTTCACCAGGCGATAAGAAGCAATTGTGGTGTTTCCGTCTCCGTGCAGTTTCAGATGGTCACGATCCCACGTAAGATAGGAGGCGGCCACTGTGCCCGGCACAGAAGCAATCGCCGCATTGAAAGCCGCCACAGTGGAATTGAAGGCGACCTGCGCGGTGCAGCCGGCGGCCATTGACAGATCGAACGTACTGTCGCACTTGGCGAACAGCTTGAATTCGTCGATCGGGGTTGCACTGTTATCCCATTGCAGAATGAAGTTCTCGGTGTAACCCGCGTAAGCGCGCGCGCCTTTGGCGACTGTGTCGGGCCCCAGCGTTTTGGCTGTTTGGCAGCTCAGGAAATGGATTGCCTTGTTTTTGACTTCCGCACTGTCGTACGCGCATGCTTCCAGTATTCGGTTGCCGGCATGCCCGGTGTACACGGTGTAAGACCCGTGGCCGATGCCGCTGATATAAACAGTCAGTGTGTTCTTTGCCTGTGGAGTAAAATTGGCCTTGACGTCATCGACTCCTTGCAGGACCACAACGCTAAACCCCTTGGCGGCGAACACCGGGTGCACGTTGGCCATACGATAGTTCGCAAACGGCGTGGTGACAGAGTCCGTCGTATTCTCACAGAACAAAACCCGAGTGGGGACCTTCAAAATAATGCAACGTTTGATGGGTTTCCAATCAGGGACTCTTGGCAGTGGAGTCTTTGGGATTACAGGCCATGCAGGGACTATCTCGCCTGCAAGTGCAGTCATCAGTTCGCTGCAATGAGCCATTTCGGCTTCTAGGGCCAGTTGTCCAAATTCAGTCTGATTTTTTAGATGTGCGATGGCCTCGTCTTTTGTGACAAGACCCATGCCAATCACACCGAGTGTGAATTCAGGTTCAAGCTTGTATCGCTCAACCGCGAGCTTGACCCGTGTTTCCGTGTCCAACGACAGGAGTGAGCCGAGACGGAGAGCGGGTCTCTCGACGATGTCACGGGCCGTAAGGTAACGCCCGGTCGCATCATCAATCGCTAGTGGTTTTTTCGCCGCGTATTCTTTGAATTCCAATTTCCCAATTTTCATACAGTTACTTTGTGATTATTGGCAACACAACATCACCTCCCGAGTTGCCTTCCTTAGGGGACTACGGGGGTGATTGCGTAGCCGTTGTTTACGAGCGCTGACGAATAGCAGATTTATGACCCGTCTCTTGCCCGAGCCCGTTCCCGACACCAAGAAGACCGCCTTCTCCCTCCTCCTCACCCCTCCTTCCGCCTGAAAAGACGAGCTTCTACTTCCACTATCCATAACACCCTAAACCTCGGCACAGATGCGTGTCAAGCGCTGAATTGGGGCCTGGTCGCTGCCCGCCAAGCAACTTTGGTTCCGGCTATTCCGGGCGGCGAAATATGCGAGCCCGGGAATTTTGCAGGAGTGGGAGCATAGGTGAACTATAGGGGGTCGCAGGTGAGATTGCCGGACTGAAGGCGGGACTTTGAAACGCTGTGAGCGCGGCATCACCCAATGCGCGGTACCACAACCGACCGCTGCCGAGGCATTGCAGCACTGCACGCTTGTCCTGGTCTGAGGCCGAGCCTCGGTAGCGAATCGAATTCGACAAACGGCAATTCAACTCTACAATAAGAGTTCATCGCAACTTGCAGCTTTGATTGCGTCATGATTATGAAACCAAATACCATCGAACCATCACATCTCCTCGCGGCGTTGAACTGGCGGCGTGCGATCAAGGTTTTCGATCCAGATAAACTAATTCCGGCCGAGACATGGGCGGCGTTGGAGCAGGCGCTGGTAATGTCAGCGTCATCTTACGGTCTGCAGCCCTATCGTTTCATCGTGGTACAGGACAAGAAGATTCGCCAACAGCTTTTGCCGCACGCATGGGACCAGCGCCAGGTCGTCGATGCATCGCATCTTGTCATATTTGCAGCGCGCACGGATGTCACTGAACAGGAGATCGACGATTACATCCAGCTCATAGCGCGCGTGCGCGGTGTCAGCCCTGATTCCTTGCGCAATTATCGCGAAATGATGCGGGACTCGCTGTTGGCCGACGACTTCAAGCCCGTGGCGCGTCATTGGGCGGCCAGACAGGCTTACATCGCGCTGGGCAATTTGCTCACGTCGGCAGCCTTGCTCGGCGTGGATGCGTGTCCGATGGAGGGCTTTGTGCCGGCTGGTTTCGATTCGGTGCTCGGGTTAACAGAGCAGGGGCTCACGGCTGTTGTCATGTGTGCGCTCGGGTACCGGAGCGCCGCGGACGAGTACTCGAAAGCCGCCAAAGTGAGATTTCCCGCATCAGTGCTGGTGAAGCACGTTTAGCGTAGCCGGGCGCAGCGACAACCGAATTGGCATGTTTGTTGCTCCTGGGTGCGTGTGTTGACGCTTCGGAGCAGCGGTTTGCGACGTTCAAAAAAATCCAAAAAAATGTTGACACCCGCTTGCTATTCTGAGAAATTGAGCGCGCACACGGAAACAACAAAAACGACGATATGAGAACAAAAACCTTATTGCTAACGGCTGCGCTCGGAGTTGCTGCGGCAGCAACAACAATGGCGCAGGTTTACTCGGTCAATGCAGTTGGCTACGTCAACGTGTCATTGGTGAAGGGTTGGAACATGATTGCCAATCCTTTGCAGAACCAGACTGACAACAGCGTTGCGGGTCTGTTCGGTGACATGCCACTGGGAACGACGGTTTATAAGTGGAATGGCACAGGATTTGATTCGGCGACATCGCTGGGCGGTGGCGACTGGATCTATGGCGGGCCGGAGTTCACTGTGGTTCCAGGGGACGGTATTTTCGTATTTGTACCTGCTGATGCGACGGCTCCGACAGTGACGTTCGTGGGCGAAGTACCGCAAGGCGACGCTAGCAACATGAATGTCAAGGCGGGGTTCCAACTCATCGCTTCGAAGGTTCCGCAAGCTGGCAAGCTGGCGACGGACCTCAAGTTCCCGGGTGATGTTGGAGACACCGTTTACAAATGGAACGGCGCCGGTTACGACAGCTACACTTGCCTCGGTGGGACAGATTGGTTGCCGGAGGAACCCACCGTCGCGGTTGCGCAATCGTTCTGGTCATACAAGGCCGCAGCGGTGAATTGGACGCGCAACTTCTCGGTCAACCCATAAGGATTCGGTGTAGTTTTAACGGAAACCCAAACAAAATCGAAACCAGGAGAGAAACAGCGATATGAAAAAGATACTGATAATGGCGAGCCTCGTTGCGTCTGTGAGCCTGATGGCGCAGGGGACGTTGATGCTGGCCAACCTCGGTGGTGGCGCCAATGCGCCAGTGTTCGAGAAAGATGGTGTAACCAAGGTTGCAAAGAACGCTTACAAGGCCTTGGTTTACGTGGCTGCTGACGAGGCGGCTGCGAAAACCAGCACCACCCCAGTGGCGGCGGCTGTAACGTTCAACGCGGCTGGTTACTTCGTTGGTCCGACGGTGACACTCACCGGTTTTGGTCCGGGCAGCAAGCCATGGGTCAAAGTCGAAGTCTTCGAAGCTGGCTACAACGACTATGCCACTGCAGCCAATGCTTTGGCGAAAGTTGGAGTTGCTACGTTCCAGCTTGGGTCCGGGCTTGGTGGTGGTGAACCTCCGCTGCCTGCGCCGGGATTGGTTGGGATGCCGAAGATTGAAGTCGCTCCCATCCCTGAACCGTCTGTCCTGGCTCTGGTTGGGTTGGGCGTCGCTGCGTTCTTGCTGCGCCGTCGCAACTAATCTGAGATAGAGCAAATCGTTTTCACGAAGGCCGCCCATTTCGGGCGGCCTTTCGCTTTTACTGCGGATTTGCTGAAACCAGTGGCGCGCCCGCTCCGCCAGAGTCCCGCCTTTAGGCGGCTTTGAAACGAGCATTCATCGGGCAGTAACGGCGTTGAACGTTGTACGTTGAGGGTTGCACGTTGAACGTTCTCAAGAAGACGACCATGCTGATAAACCTATGAAAACGTTCAACGTACAACGTTCAACTTACAACGTTCAACTGGGCCGCGGGTTTGCCAACCCAGTGGTGTTGTCCGCCGCGGCTGTCAGAGTGCGGTGTTTAGGCGGGAAAGTTACATTTGGTTTGGAGTTGGCACGGCAGGGTTGCGTCCAGTGGGGGGGCAGGTTGCGTTTCCCGGGCGACGGAGTCGCGGCTGATGTTTCGCAGCTCGGCGTGGCAGGCAGCCCGGGGGGCGCAGGAGCCAGGGCACTGCTCGTCCGGCGGCTTCGGTTCCGGCCACGCTTGGCTGCGAGATATGCGGGTCAAGGCTCGACAAGCTGTTGGTTGCGATGCAACATCGGGGTGTTTGTGAGATTTGGCATGGGCTGAGTTGAGGTCGCGAAATCCAACCTATGAACGAAACAACCCGGTACCTGCAGTCGCTGAGCGACGACCGCGAAATCGAGGTGGCAGTGCTTGTCAATTATCTGATCATCGACGCGGTAAGACTGAACGCCAGCGACATTCATATCGAGCCGTGGGAGAGTACGATAGTGGTGCGCGTTCGGCTTGGCGGTGTGCTGCAGGAGCTTGTGCATTTGCCGCTCGAGCTCATGGAAAAGATAAGCGGCAGGGTGAAAGTAATGGCGACACTGATTTCGTACGTGAACGATCTGCCGCAGGAAGGGCACGTGCCGGCGAGCCCGGAATTCGGTGGGGTGGAACTGCGCGTTTCGACTTTTCCCACCGTTCGCGGAGAGAAGATTGTCATTCGCATTTTTGATCCCAAGAGCCGGAACTTCGAGCTGAGCGGCCTTGGGTTCGAAGAAGACACTCTGAAGGCTTTTGTGCGGCTTTTGGCCAAGCCAAACGGGATGCTGCTGTTAACCGGGCCAACCGGGTCGGGCAAGACGACCGCGATTTACGCGGCACTTACGCATCTTGTGAAATGTCATGGCCCGACAATTAGCATTTCGACGGTTGAAGACCCGGTCGAGTTCAATCTGCCGATGATAAGCCAGGCCCAGGTCAACCCGGCCAAAGAATTCACATATCCGCGTGCACTGCGGTCGCTGATGCGGCAGGATCCACAGGTGATCATGATAGGGGAAATCCGCGATGCAGAGACTGCGGCGATTGCGGTGCAAGCCGGCCTCACGGGGCACCTTGTCATAAGCACAATTCACGCGGGGAACACGGCTGGCGTTTTTGCGCGCCTGATCAACATGGAGATCGAACCGTTCCTGTTAGCCTCGAGCTTGAGTGGTGTGCTTGGACTGAGATTGATCAGGACCAACTGTTCGTTCTGCTCGGAACCGTATGAACCCGAACCGTCGATTCTGAAATATCTGCCCGAGGAGGCTTTGCCATCTGCGAATCTGCGCCGCGGCGGCGGGTGCGCGACTTGCCTCGAGACAGGTTACGGCGGGCGCACGGCACTGACAGAAATGCTGGTGGTGGACGAGGTGATACGCGATGCGGTTTTGCAGAAGCTGCCCACGCGCGCGCTTCAAGAGATCGCTATTCGGCAGGGCATGCAGACACTATGGCAAAACGGCATTCGGCGCGTCCTCCGTGGCGAGACCACAATGGAAGAAATCCTTCGTGTTTTGGCGGCGGATGTGTTTTGAATTGTCGGATCGCCTCACGGTAAAATGTTTGTTCCGCTGATCCTGGCTGGGGTTGCGCTGGCGAGTTTGGCGCTGGCATTGTGGCAATGGGTTGAATGTCGGCTTTTCCCGCTGCACGAGCGCAAGCGCGATTATTCATTTGCGCCTCCGATCACCGTGCTGAAGCCGCTGAAGGGCGCTGATGATCAGACGGAGAGTTGTTTGCGGAGCTGGTTTGAGCAGGATTATCGCGGCGAAGTTCAGTTGCTTTTCGGAGTTCACACTGCGGATGACCATGCGGCGGCGGTCGTTGGGAAGTTGCTTGCTGAATTCCCGAAGGTGGACGCTCGGTTGATTGTTTGCGGGGAGCGGCTTGGAGCGAATGCCAAAGTTTCCACGTTGGTTCAGCTTGAACGGCTGGCGCGCAACGATCTGCTGGTGATCAGCGATGCTGATGTGCGTGCGCCGAAAGACCTATTGGCCGAGCTTGCAGCACATTCGGCGGATGCTCGTGCAGGCTTGCTGAATCCGCTTTACCGTGTGCTTGCTCGACCGAACTTTGCCGGGCGTTGGGAAGGGGTGAGTGTTAACGCTGATTTTTGGACGAGCGTGTTACAGTCGCGGCGCATCGAGCCAACTCGATTTGCGTTGGGTGCCGTGATGTGCGTGCGGCGGTTGGACGTCGGGAGGATTGGTGGGATTGCCGCGTTGTTGGACTATTTGGCCGATGACTTCGAACTCGGGCGGCGCGCGGCTGAGAGTGTCGGGATTGTCGAGCTCTTGCCGGTGGTTGTGGACTGTTGTCATGGCCGTGAGAATTGGGGACAAGTTTGGCGCCGTCAGCTCAGGTGGGCTCGGACGATTCGTGCGTGCCGACCGGTTGCCTACGGTTTGAGCATTGTGTCAAACACGACCTTGTGGGCGCTTGCATGTTTCATTTCAGCGCCATGCACATGGACGGGCGTTTTGGCGGCAGTTTGTTTGGCGGCAAGGCTGGCTACAGCCTTTGACAACGAGCGGCGACTTGTGCAATCGGCGGCGCATTTGCCGTGGTTTTGGATGCCGCTTGTGAAAGACCTGCTTGCGGCTGTGCAATGGGCACTGGCATTTGCCGGAAACACAGTCGAGTGGCGCGGCCAAAGATATCGCATTGTTCGAGGGGGGAAGATAGAACCGGCATGAACATAATGCGGTGCAGCACAAGCCGGTGAAACGTTGATGAACAAACCAGACGCAGCCAGACCGGTCAGAACGGTCCTACCTGGGTGACCTCACTACTCCTCGATGGGTTTTGCGCCGTGAATGGCCAGAATTGCGTTAAGGCGCTGGCGTGGTGTCAGCCCTGGCAGTGCCGCAATTCTTTCCACAGCGAATCTGCTGAAGGCCACAAGGATTTGGTCGCGCAGTTCTCGTGGTGGGGTATTCCCGTCAAGCCGGACAAGGTATGGTTTGCGGATGGCAAGGAAGATGTCGCGAGACTTTGATTGTTGGGTGATGGTTTCGAAGTCGTTTGTGCGGCCGTCGCGATTTCCGACCCTTGCGAGCGCGGTTTGTGGGTCGAGGTCGATTATTATTAACAAGTTTGGTTCGATTGCGATGGTTTCGTTCTGTTTGAGCAGATCGTTGGGATCGAAACCGCGCGCGCCCTGGTAGGCGACGGTCGAGAAGTAATAGCGGTCTGTAATCACAATCTGGCCTGCCGACAGGGCGGGACGGATGACTTCATCGACATGCTGTCTCCGATCCTCCATGAACGCTTGGAGTTCTTCTTCCGGCGAGAGACGACCGTTTACGGCTGATTCGCGGAGTTTGCGTCCCCACGGGCCGTTGGTAGGTTCGTGGGTCAGGATGCAGTTCAGCCCGCGCTCGCGCAGGATGCGGCCCACTTCGCGTGCCTGGAGACTTTTACCTGCCCCATCGATGCCTTCGATGGCGATCAAGAATCCACCTGGGATTGTTTGGTTCATTTGGGGCGGAGATCGATCTGCTGCAGCAACTGTGCGACGTATTTGCCGATGAGATCGGCCTCGAGGTTGACAAGCTGACCCGGTCTGCGCTCCCGGAGATTTGTCACTTCGAACGTGTGGGGTATGATCCAGATTCTGAAGCCCTTTGGCAGGACGTCGGCTATTGTAAGGCTGATGCCGTCAACTGCGATTGAACCTTTGTAGATTACGTATCGCATTACTTCCTGCGGCGCTTCAACTTCAAGGACCCAGTCTTGACCAACTTTTTCCCAGCGTGTGATTCGACCGACTCCGTCGATGTGTCCAGTGACGAAGTGGCCGCCCATGGGCGCGGTGGCACGGAGCGAGCGTTCAAGGTTGACGAGCGAACCTGTACCAAGCTCGCGGAAGTTGGTTTTGTTCCATGTTTCCTGCAACAAATCGAACTTTGCCAGCTTGGATCGGCCTCGCAGTGGTGTTCCGACAACGGTAAGGCAACAACCATTGACTGCGAGGCTGTCGCCAACCTTCAGCCCTTTTGCGCACAATTTGGGGCGGATTGTTAATACTATCGAGCGTTCGGTGGGCTCGATCGATTCCACAACGCCTGTTTCTTCGACAATGCCTGTGAACATACTTGAATGCTGTGTGCGGTACAAGGCGCACGCCAGACGGACTTCATAATCACAAAGTCGGGTTCAAGCAATAATATTGGCAGAAGGATTTTCGGCAGAAAGATCGTTAGCAGAAAGATTGCTGGCAGAAAAATGGGGGGCAGAAAAATAATTGGCAAAAAAATCAATGGCAAAAAGATGGGGGGCAGAAAAATGGGGGGGGCGGTTGGATGATTGGTCGATAGGCGAGGGTGACATGTCAAGTGTCGGCGGATTGTTCCGCGCTCTGGGCGACGCGGTGCGGGCGACCCGTCAGGCTGTCAGTACGCGAGGCGGGCCGAAAGAAGAAGGTCGGGGCCGATCCTGCGCCACTTCACAGCAGTTAGTTTGAGCACTTCGTGCCAGTTGCCTGCACCGAGGCCGGCGACTGATTTTGGCGCGTCGCGGCCGCCCAAAATCCTCGGGGCATAAAGAAAAACGACCCGATGCGCGAGCTTGTTCGCGAGAAAGGAGGCGTTAACCTCGCCACCTCCCTCGACCAGGACGCTTGTGATTTCCTCTTCGCCCAGGCGATTCAAGAGCCAATGCAGATCAATCCTTCCGTTTTGCAGTGGCGCGCTCCACACAGTCACCTGCCGGCTCAGCGATTCGACTCGGCGATGAGGGGCATTTTCACCCACAACTATCAAAGTTGAATCGCGGAAGTCGTCTGAAACGAGTCGGGCCGACAGCGGCGTGCGCGCGTGGGTGTCGAGCACGACCCGTTTTGGAAGCCGGGATGCGGGCGGCAAAATTGTGCCGTCGGGATGACGCGGCGTGAGAGATGGGTTATCAGCCAACACAGTGTTAATGCCGACCAAGACGGCATCGACACCTCTTCGGATGCGCATTGAGTATGCTCGGGCAAGGGGGCCTGTGATCCACTTCGACTCGCCGTTTACGGTGGCGATTTTGCCGTCGAGGGTCATTGCTGCTTTAACAATGACCCATGGGGTTCTGTGGAGAATCCAGTGGTTCCATGATTCGTTAAGGCGCTCTGCTGAGTGTGCGAGGCAACCGGTGATCACTTCGATGCTGGCATGGCGGAGCAGGTCGATTCCCCTGCCGCTATGGCGAGGGTTTGGATCAACTGTTGCCATGACCACTCGCTTGATTCCGGCGGCGATGATTGCGTCTGTGCAAGGCGGTGTGCGGCCGTGGGTCGAGCATGGTTCGAGTGTAACGTACAACATCGAGCCTTCCGGGCTGATTCCTTTGGATTCTGCATCGCAGAGGGCTTCGATTTCTGCGTGTGGTTGGCCAGCGCGTTTATGCCAGCCTTTGCCAATGAGTTTCCCTGCCTTGACAAGCACTGCGCCGACCATCGGGTTTGGCGAGGTTCGGCCCCAGCCTTTTCTTGCGAGGCCCAAGGCAAGGCGCATCCAGTGCACGTCGCAGGCGTGCTGCCGGGCATCGAAGTTTTCGATGTGCCCTGCTGTTTCCAAAGATTTGGGGAGCCGTCTCAAATCATCTGTTTGTTCACGACCTTTGATTGCAGAGGGGTTAGTCGCCAAAGCTTCCTCTTGCCACGGGCGACGAACTCGCCGAAGCCATTGCGGTGCAATGGGCTGGCGTTTCGGGATTTTGCTGCGCCGCGATGTGGAGACAATGAGTTGTTCAGAATCGCACGGTTTCGAGGTAACGAAGGCTTTCCGGCAACTGCTGTTCAACGGACGGCGATTCGTCTTCGATGAAGTACCACTTTGTGCCGGCCTTTCTTGCGGCGCGGAGCAGCGGCGGCAGATCGATTTGGCCGGTGCCGAGTGCGACGTCATTTGTTACGTCGGTGCTGCCTGAGAGCGAACCGGTTTTGACGCCTTTGCGCATGTCTTTAAGGTGCAGCAACTCCCATCTTTTGCCGTACTTCTGGAGTAGTTTGACCGGGTCTTGGCCGGGGTAAACCACCCAGAAAATGTCCATTTCGTATGTGACGTGTTTAGGGTTGGTTTCGCGCATCATTCTATCGAACAACGTTTCTGTTCCCTGCGGTTGGAATTCATACCCATGGACGTGGTAGAAGAACTTTATGCCGTGTTTTGCAAGGACACGGCCTGCGCGATTAAAGACCTCGATGGCCTTGCTGCATTCGGTGTCGTCGAAGTCGCCATCGTGCGGAATCCAGGCGCATCCTGCGTATTTCAGACCAAGCGCTTTTGCTTCGCGGGCGACGGATTCCGGATTATCCCTGTACTGTTCATACGGGAAATGGCCTGCGATTGGTTTGAGGCCGTGCTCGAGCAAGAGGTTTCTGAACGCTTTTGGTTCCATTCCGTAGGTTCCGGCCAGTTCGACGTACCGGAATCCGAATGCGCGCACTTTGGCGACAGTACCGGGCACATCGTTCTTGAACGAGTCACGCAAGCTATAGAGCTGCAGGCCTATTGGGCCTTTGAAACAGGGGCCGATTCCGGCCTTTGTTGTTTGCCCGTCTGAGGCAATCGACAGACTTGGCACAAACATGGGCGCGATCAAAGCGCCCATGACGATGAATTTGGAAAAGAAACGTTTCATATGTTTTGTTGCGGTGCGACAGTAGCCGGTTTGCGCGTTCACCACAAGCCTTCGAAACAGTCAAACCTGGCCTGCAGGCGCGACATCGCCCGACGCGTGGGCCAACCCATCGCTGTGAGGGTCCCGTCTTTACGCGGAAAAGTGAAAGCTTTCTGGTCCCGATTGTGGCACGCCAGCGCTTTGCGCCTGGACCAAGGGACGGCCTGCGGCTCTCCGACCCAACTCCGTGTCTGTCCCCATGTCGCGTCATGAAAAGCCCAGTGAGAGGGGCGTGCTTAAAAGGCACAAAACTCTCAAACGGAACTCTGTGGGTAACCAATCCCACCCGGCAAAGGCTAACCACCAGCCGGAAGCGAGTTTTGCGTAGTTGTCAGCAATGGCA
>JAAYVR010000039.1 GCA_012517065.1 Verrucomicrobiota bacterium
GAACGTTCAACGTACAACGCTCAACGTGCAACGTTCAGAGGTATTACTGCTCGATGAATGCTCATTTCAAAGCCGCCTGAAGGCGGGACTCTAACGGCCGTGCGGGCGGACAACGCCACTCGCTTGGCAAACCCGCGACCCGTTGAACGTTGTGAGTTGAACGTTGTACGTTGAACGTTGAGAGTGCCCATAGCTTGATCAGTTTGGTCTTCTATTTGAGAACGTTCAACGTGCAACGCTCAACGTGCAACGTTCAGAGGTATTACTGCTCGATGACTGCTTGGTTCAAAGCCGCCTAAAGGCGGGACCCTAACAGCCGCGGGCGTGGCGTCGCCCAATGCGCGGAACAACCGATCGCCGTCAGAGCTCCGCGTTTACACGGAAAACTGAAAGCTTTCTGGTCCTGACTGTTGTACCCCAGGACTTTGTGCCTGAGCCAAGGGGCGACCTGCGGAGCTCCGAGCCGACTACGTGCCTGTCCCCATATGCCAATAACAGGCTTTGGTTATCCGTAGAATCTGAACGCGAGGGATTTGCCGGTGAGATTTCCGGGCCGGGCTGGCGATGCACCCCCGCAGTTGTTACATTCGAGCCGCTCGCCCTTTGCAGTTCAAATCTTTGCCGTTTCAGGGGAACCACTGCGGTGCGTTCCAGTTTTAGGATTGGCGGCTTCTTGTCCTATCCGGGCAGCAAGACCCACCCGGACAACATGCTCGAGTTCAACCGAAGGCCGACCCGGCGGTGGGCCGCGGAAAAGCGCCCTCAGATTTTGGAACACTTGCACCGGCGTGAGAATCAACCCCCACGGAATGCTCCACCATCCAAGGCACAGCGAATAAAGAATCCCCAGAATCTGGCTCTTGGTCGCGCATTTCCTGCAACACACCTCGGGAATGTTCGTCCACCTGCTCACTACTATGGCCGAACAAATCCGATAACTCCTGTGAACATCCACGGGACCAGCCCCGCCGCACTTGGGACACGACCCTTTGTGAAGCTCGTCGAGTTTTTTAATCAGCAGCCGGTACGGCACCTTTTCCGAGAGTGACAGGAGCCTCGCGCTTTCGCGGCATCGTTCGCTGCAGAAGAGTTTGCCTTCTGCCGAAATTCCACCGAACAAAATCGTGTTGGAACAATAAGCGCAAACGGCCATAAACCAAGTTAAGCTAGTCTCATGCCAAACGCTAATCGGAAATCAAACCGACAAATTGATCTGCTGCGCAACCTCAAACCGCAGTTCGATTCAGTGCGGCAAAACCAAAACCCAATTACTCTGCTGATATTGGGCGTGGAGATGAAAGCGGGGACCAGAACAAACTGGCGACCCTACCGGGATTCGAACCCGGGCCGCCACCGTGAAAGGGTGGTGTCCTAACCACTAGACGATAGGGTCGTCAACACCGCTACAATCGGCCTTTCCGCCCCTGAGCGCCGCTTGCAACCACCAAGCAGCCCCCGGGGCCGAGCCAACTCACCCGCGGTTGGTGGGTTGGCAGGGGATCGAACCCTGGACCAACGGCTTAAAAGGCCGCTGCTCTACCGCTGAGCTACCAACCCCGCCGAAAACGCGAGCCAGCGCAAACTGGTCGCGCTGGCTCTCGCAACGTCGCGGGCTTAAAGTAGCGGCAAAGACAAAACCGTGCAAGCCCTTTTCTCAACGCGACAAAACCCGCAACACACCCGGCCCATCCGACGCAATTCGCAACGCCAAGCAGCGCCAAACAAAAAATGGACAGATTTTGCCAAAAATAGAAAAGTCCCACGTGCAGCATGGTTCTTATTGTTCTTTGAACTTGGGTCGCGAAAACCGCATGAGAGATCGCAAGCTGGCGTTCATCTACTCACCAGAGATCGAGGGGTACACCTACCCGCCCGATTGCCCTTTCAAAACCCAACGCACCGGCTTGACAAGGGAACGGCTCATGTCGTTTGGTCTCCTGGGCGACAAGAACCATGCCGAACATCCAGCACGTGAAGCTACTCGCGATGAATTGGAGCGATTTCATGAGGCGCGTTATCTCGACGAAATGCAGCGGGCGGCCTCGGGCGAACTCTCCGTCGAGGGACTTCACATGGGATTCGGCGGGCCAGACACGCCCGTGTTCCCCGCAATGTACAAGTTTGGCGCGTGGGCGTGTGGGTCAGCCTTGACCGGAGCCGACTTGCTCGCCCGGGGTGATGCCGATATCGCATTCAGTTTGCTCGGCGGCTTCCACCATGCCAAACCCGCAATGGCAGCGGGGTTTTGTTACCTGAACGATGCCGCACTTGCGTGCCTCCACCTCGCAGGCGCCGGTCGCCGCGTAGCCTATCTTGACGTGGACGCTCACCACGGCGACGGTGTCCAGGAATGCTTTTACGCGCGGCAGGATGTTCTCACCATCTCGATTCACGAAAGCGGACGAACGCTGTTTCCGTGGGGCGGATTCGAGGACGAGATCGGCGAAGGGCCTGGCCGCGGCTATAACGTAAACGTCCCGCTGCCGGCTGGCGCGTACGACGATGCATTCCTAATGGCGTTGAGGCGGGTCGCCATCCCCCTCCTACATGCATATGCGCCCGATGTGATCGTGCTCGAGCTTGGCATGGACATCCTCGCAGGCGATCCCCTCACCCACCTGCGCATGACAAACAACGTCGTCGTCGAGCTGATGACTTGTTTGATTGGTTTTGATCGGCCCATTTTGGTTCTGGGCGGCGGCGGTTACAACGTCGAAAACACCGTCCGCGCATGGGCTCTTGCATGGCGCACTGTCGCAGACCCTGACGGGGACGACGGATTCGGTCTTGCCCTTGGGGGAGTGATGCTCGGCAGCAGCGAATGGGCTGGCGGCCTCAGAGATCGCGAACTGCCTGTCAGCGACGAACAACGCGCCAGCGTCGAGCCCGCTCTGGCAAACAGCATTGAACGCGTGACCAGTCTTTTGTTTCCAATACACGGCATTGAAACCAAATCGGCGGCTCCAAAAGGTGCCTGCACTTAAACCAACCAATTTTGTCCGAACCGAAACAAAAAACACTAACCAGAAACAACCAACAAAACCATGGCAAGAACAAATCAAACCGTATCAACTACTTCGTTACTCCAGGAAAACCGAACGTTCCCACCCTCACCTGAGGTGGTAAAACGGGCCCACATAAACGCAAAGCAGTACAGAGCAATGTACGAACGCTCGATCAAAGACCCCGACGGGTTCTGGCTCGAGCATTGCAAGATTCTGGACTGGTTCAAGCAGCCCACGCTCGGGCGCCGGTATGAATGGAACACAGCCGCCAGAATCATAAAGCACACCTGGTTCGAAGACGGCCAGCTCAACGCATCTTACAATTGCCTTGATCGTCATTTGAAAACTCCCGTGCGCGACAAGGTCGCACTCATATGGCAGGGCGAACCTGAAAACGACGTACGCAAAATCACTTACGCGCAACTCCATCAGGAAGTGTGCAAGTTCGCCAATGTGCTAAAGTCGCTCGGGATCAAGAAAGGCGACCGCGTTGCGATCTACCTGCCGATGATACCCGAGCTGCCGATTGCAATGCTTGCATGCGCGCGGATCGGAGCCATTCACTCGGTCGTCTTTGGCGGGTTCAGCGCAGAGTCGCTCGCCGGGCGCATTAACGATTCCACCTGCAGACTGCTTATCACTTCAAACACGTCACTGCGCGCCGGCAAGAGCATCCCTCTCAAAGCGATAGCCGATGACGCTCTCAAACACTCGCCGTCCGTCGAAAAAGTCATCGTCGTCAAACGAAATGAAACTCCATGCGCGATGACCCCGGAACGCGATCTGTGGTACCATGAGCTTATGGCGAAGGCGTCTTCGGATTGCCCACCCGAAGTGATGAATGCCGAGGATGTGCTTTTCATGCTCTACACCTCGGGTTCAACAGGCAAACCGAAGGGCGTTGTGCACACAACTGGCGGTTATCTGGTTCACTGCGCTCTGAGCCACAAGTACATCTTCGACGTGCACGACGACGATGTTTACTGGTGCACCGCGGACATTGGCTGGGTCACCGGCCACAGTTACATCGTGTACGGCCCACTTTGCAACGGCGCCACCAGCCTCATGTTCGAAGGCGTGCCAACATATCCCGACCCCGGCCGGTTCTGGCAGGTGATACAGAAGTTCAAGGTCACCATCTTCTACACTGCACCGACAGCCATCCGCTCGCTCATCATGAAGGGCGAAGAATGGCCGAACAAATACGACCTGAGCAGCTTGCGCATCCTCGGTTCGGTCGGTGAGCCAATAAACCCCGAAGCATGGATCTGGTATTACCGCGTCATCGGGAAGGAACGCTGTCCAATCGTGGACACATGGTGGCAAACCGAAACAGGCGGCATCCTAATTACACCATTGCCAGGCGCACATACGCTCAAGCCGGGAAGCGCATCCCGGCCGTTCTTCGGCGTTGAACCGGTTGTTTTGCGCGATGACGGAAAAGAGTGCGCTCCAAACGAGGGCGGCAAGTTGTGCATCAAGAAACCGTGGCCGGGCATGATGCGCACCACATGGGGCGATCATGACCGTTTCATTGACACTTACTTCACGATGTACCCAAACATCTACTTCACCGGCGACGGCGCGCGCATCGACCAGGACGGTGATTATTGGTTGATGGGGCGAATCGATGATGTGGTCAATGTATCCGGCCACCGCATCGGAACCGCAGAGGTCGAGAGCGCGCTCGTAAGCCATCCGAAGGTCTCTGAAGCCGCGGTGGCACCAATGCCACACGACATCAAAGGCCAGGGCCTTTATGCTTTCGTGACGCTCAAGGAAGGCGTCCAAGAAAGCGAAGAGCTCAAGAAAGAGCTTGCGATGCACGTCCGCAAGGAAATCGGCCCAATCGCAGTACCGGACAAAATCCAGTTTGCGCCAGCGCTGCCCAAGACACGATCCGGCAAAATCATGCGCCGCATCTTGCGCAAGATCGCCGAAAACCAGGTGGATCAAATCGGCGACACCACAACTCTCGCCGATCCACACGTGGTCGAAATACTCGTCAAAGGCCGCCAATAGCCCCTGCATAGCACTTAGCATGTAACCTAACCAACCCAGAGAGTCGGGACGGAGCAATCCGTCCCGGCTCCTACTCACATGAAAGGAGAATGCCCAATGACTACGCAAAAGGTGATGAACCGATGGTGGGTCGTTGTTGGAGGAATACTGGTGCAGTTGTGTCTTGGAAGCATCTACGCATGGTCCGCTTTCACGGGCAAACTCACGGCTGCCAGCGGCCCTTTCCAGTTCACAAAAACTCAGACACAAGTGATTTTTTCCGTAGGACTTCTGTCTTTCGCGATTGTCATGGCGCTTGTGGCTGGCAACTGGCAAAAAAAAGTCGGTCCAAGAATCGTGGCGCTCACCGGCGGTTTGGTGCTGGGCCTTGGCTACGTGCTCGGCGGCCTGGTGGGCAACAGCTTTTGGGGCATTCTACTCGGCATCGGCGTCTTGGGGGGTGCTGGGATCGGATTGGGTTATGTCTGCCCAATTGCAGCGTTGGTCAAGTGGTTTCCTGACAAGAAAGGCATGATCACAGGCCTTGCAGTGGCCGGATTCGGCTTCGGCGCGCTGCTGTGGATCAAGCTCACCAGCGGTTTCAAATTCGGCAGCATCGATCTCACGAAAGGATGGACCGGCCTGTACGGAATGGGCTGGACGGTAAGCCAAGTGTGGATTCTTTACGGCGTTCTCTTTGCCGTGATCGTCGGGCTCGGCTCGATTGTGCTCGTCAACCCGCCCGATGGCTGGAAACCCGAAGGTTGGAGCCCGCCTTCAGGTGCAACCGCAAGCAGCACTGGCGGCGTCGAGTTCGCCCCCAACCAAATGGCGCGCACTGCCCAGTTCTTGAAGCTGTTCCTCACGTTCTTCGTTGGCGCCACCGCCGGCCTCATGGTGATAGGAGTTATCCAACTGTTCGGAAAAGATGCGCTCACTGCCAACGGCATCCCCGCTGAGCGCGCCGACATCATTACCGGCACTGCAATGGGCCTGTTCTTCGCGCTGTTGAACGGCCTTGGGCGCATAATTTGGGGCACCTTGTCGGACAAAATGGGCCGCAAAGCAGCCATTGCAACAATGACCGGCCTGCAAGGTTTGATGATGATCGTCTTCTACTTTATCGGCGGGCGAGAGCTCGGACTTTACTTTGGCGCCGCAATCATCGGGTTCAACTTCGGCGGCAACTTTGCTCTTTTCCCGGCGGCGACTGCAGACTATTTCGGGAACAAGAGCGTGGGCATAAACTATCCGTGGGTTTTCATGGCATACGGCGTCGGCGGCGTGGTCGGGCCTGTGCTCGGCGGTGTCATGGGCGATGCAAAAGCATGGATGTGGGCGTTTGTCCCGGCTGGTGTGGCGTGCCTTGTCATGGCAGCAGTCGCCTTGACCTTGTGTCCACCAGCGCCTCTAAAAGAACCAAAACAGGCCTGAGTCTTTTATTGGCAGGATATGTCTGATTCGTTTGGGAATTGCACTTTTGATCTAATAGGGAGTCAACAATGCAACGAAAGACGGTCCGTTTAATTGAAATTGTTACAGAGAACAACAGGTCAAGCACCCCAACTGTCCGGAGCCAAACGCTCCGTTTCACGCTCTGCTGCCTTTGCAGCGTGGCCGCCACTTGCGCTGCCGGTGATAACCCGTGGCAGTTCAAGGCCGATGCCACCGTAAAGGAAACCTACGACAGCAACGTCTATCTCCAAGACACCGACCCGGGAGTCGCAGGCGCAATGCCCGCTGAAAAAGGTTCATGGATCACGACCTTCACCCCGCGCGTATCGTTTGATTACGCGCCTTGCGACCTGTTGCACACAACCGTGTCTTACGCGCCTGACTTTGTCGTATTCCACAACGCTCATTCCGAAGACTATTTCGCCCACAGAGGCGGAGTGACGCTGGGTGGCAAAGCAAAAGACATTGTTTGGGAACAAGCGAACAGCATTGTCTTCACCGACGGCAGCCATCTTGGACCGATGTTTGCAAGACCACAGGATGTGCCGGCGGTCGGCGGCATTCCATTGCGCGAACGCCGTGACGCGTTGCTTTATCGCGGCAGCTTCAAATTGACATGGACAGTCGGGGATTTCTTTGTCCGTCCCGTTGGCTCTGCCTACATTCACGATTTCCGGACAACCCAGAAGCTCCGCGCAGAAGTGCCTGACCCTTTCATATACGTCAATTTCAACGACAGACAGGACGTCAACGGCGGCGTTGATCTCGGATACAAAATCGCCGAAAAAACTCACCTTGTCGCCGGGTACCGCTATGGGCGTCAGGACCAGTACCGCGGACCTTCCATATTTGACCCCACACAATTCGCAGACAGCCCGTTCGACAGTGAGTATCATCGAGCTCTGGCGGGCATCGAGGGCACACCTTTTCCGTGGCTCAAACTTGCAGTTCTTGGCGGGCCCGACATCCGCACATTTTCGGACCAAGCGCATCAGGTGCCTCGTTTCCATCCGGCCGAGATGCTGTACTGGATCGATGCGAACGTGACAATCCTGCCAACAAAAGCCGATACAATCACACTGTTCAACCGACGCTACGAGCAGCCTGCGTTCACCAGCCAGAGCGTCTATGAAGACATTACTTATGGACTCACATGGAGACACAAGTTTGACCAGCACTGGGCTGCCGCAGCGGGTTTTCAGGCCTACCTTGGCGATTGGCAAGCGCCCGTAAACCGTGAAGACTGGATTTACACACCCAGCGCATCCCTGAGCTACACGTGGCAGAAACTCACGGCAGAGCTGGCCTGGTCATACGACTGGGTCGAAAGTCTCGTTCCAAACACCAAAGGCCGCGAGTTCACACGACATTTGGCCACGCTCGGCATCAAGTATTCATTCTGACATCGTGTTTGCTTGGGAAACTTGTTTCTCGCTGATCCCCAGCATGTTCGAGCGGGATTCGCTCCCTTGACAGAGTACCGACCGGGTCTATAGTTTCCAACAATGTTGGAAGTCGAACCTTCTTCACAAATTGAAGAACCTCCATCATCCCAGTCAGTGGAGAATTTGAAAAAGTTTGTGTCAGCGGGCCAAGGCCATTGGGCCGACTTGCCCGCGTGCCAGTGGCAAGACTGGCGTTGGCAGCTCCAAAACAGGATTACCAGTCTCGATCAGTTGCAGAGATTGGCGCCCAACCTTGCACCCGAAGAAGTGGTCGGAGCCCTCGCCGCCAGAAGGAAACTGGCGATGTCAATCACGCCGTACTTCTTCAACCTGATCGACTTCAAAGACCAGCGCTGCCCAATCAGACGACAGGTGATACCGCGCATCGAGGAAACACAAACCGCCCCGGGTGAATTGAAAGACCCGTGCGACGAAGACAGCCATTCGCCCGTGCCGGGGCTTGTTCACCGGTACCCTGACCGTGTGCTGATGCTGGTTACCGATCGCTGCGCGTCTTATTGCCGGTATTGCACGCGGTCGCGACTGGTAGGGCGCGCCGCGAGTGAATCGTTCGAAAGCCGATTGGACCTGCAGATCGATTACATCGCACGAACGCCCGCGGTGCGGGATGTCCTGCTAAGCGGCGGCGACCCCCTTCTACTGAACGATCAAAAACTCGAATCGATTCTCGAGAGGTTGCGCGCCATTCGCCACGTCGAGTTCCTCCGGATTGGCACACGAGTTCCAATTTTCCTGCCGCAGCGCGTCACGCAAGAGCTCTGCGCAATTCTTCGCAGGTTCCATCCGCTCTTTATCAGCATTCACTCCAACCACCCTCGCGAGTTGACCCTCGAGGCTCGAACGGCTTTGGAGCGACTGGCTGACGCCGGCATTCCTCTCGGGAACCAGTCGGTGCTGCTGCGCGGCGTCAATGACAACGTCGAGGTCATGAAAGCGCATGTCCAGAAGCTCCTCATGTGCAGAGTCCGGCCCTACTATCTTTACCAATGCGACCCCGTCCAAGGCACCGCACATTTGCGGACGACTGTCAACACCGGCTTGGAGATAATGCGAGGCCTGCGCGGACATACGACCGGCTACGCAGTTCCTAGCTACGTGATCGACGCCCCCGGTGGCGGTGGCAAAGTGCCGATCTGCGAGGATTCGGTGGCAATCTGGGCCACTGACAGAATTTTTATCCGCAACTACGAGGGGCAAATGTTCGAGTACAGACAGCCACCAACAGAATAAAACGCGTTAATGTCATCGAACATCCAACCGCCCGCCTTCCCATAAACCACGTCACGCTTTTCAAACTGCTATCTCGAAAGAATTGCGCAAGCAGCGCAAGATGCCTGGCCCGGAAATCTCACCGGCTCACCTGCCCAAGACACCCGCAACTTCATTCCGGTAGAATTTCCTTTAGTATTCAAGCTGAATAGCGGCAAAGCCGTGCCCGCGCACAGGCACTGAAACTTCGTCAAACTGCACGGGCAATGGGCCGCGCTCCCTTTCCAAGAGGTCGGTTTGAACAACAGAGCGACAGTGCGGCACTGTCACAACCAACGGTTGGCTCTGGCCCGCAGTTTCCCACAGCCGCACGCAGGTGCGACCAGCCAAGCCGGCATCCGCAGGTTTCCAGCACGTGACGAACGCGCGGGCCGGGTCAACAGCTAGATGTGGCCGGTCAAGCAATTCTCGCGGCAACCGCCCCACCATCGAGATGAGTGGCGCCGCAACACCGCGAGTCCATGCAAAGGCGGCTGAGTTGTCGTAGCAAGGAGCGTGGGCACGCACCGAGTAACGGAACCGGAACTGGCGCTCACCATCCTGATCCTGCGTAACCTCCTTCCAGTTCTGGTCGTTGCCCAAAGCTTCAAACGCTGGCACACCATGGTCCAGTCGCAGCATGAAGGCGTCCAACGCGGCTACGGTGACATCCACGCGGCCGGTTACCGAAGCTTCAAGGAAACCTTGTACTGCAAACCGACTGTTATCCGCGCCCGGCAACAAATCGCCCTCAGGTTGAGGGCCCGGCCGAATGACAGCAGCCGTCGTTTCGATTCGCAGGCCGCGGTTGCCAATGGTGACGGGGAAGAAATGCAGGATGCATTGCTGATTCGTCGTCGGCGCTTTCTGGATACGCACGTCGAAATCGACGCGGTCCAGCTCGGCATAAAGGGTGATCGTGTTGGTGACACGGATATCTCCGATGCGGCCAACGACTCGAAGCTGCCCAGCACAATTATCGAGTTGGGTGTGCCATGCCACGTCAGTCATGGTGTTTTCGCGTCCGTCAAGAAAGACTGTCTGACACAGCGTGCGGGTTGATCCCGGGACAACAAGCTCCTGGCCACTGGCTTTGTGAACGAGGCTTGCAAGGCCCCCTGTCACCGGGTCCAGCCGGAGCCGATAGAACGGACCTTCAAGCCAGTTGGTGTGAGCAGAAAACAGGGGCGCATTCACAGGAGTTGGCGTCGCAGAGTCAAACTCGAACTCGCGAAAACCGAAAGGCGGGACTCGGCGCGCGATGAATCTGAGTCGGCGCCGGCCGTCCAATTCCTGAACAGCGGACGGCACACCGCGCACGCCAGTGACCGTGTGGCTGACCTCGCGCACAACCAAGATGTCATTGCTGAAACTGAGTGGATTGAAGACCGTCAGGTAATTGGCATCCGTTTGTAAGCCGAGCGCAAGCCACGCCTCTGTTGCCAGCTTCTGGCTCGCCTGCCCCAGTTCGGTAGCCCAGCGCCGCCGCAGCTCCGCGTTCTGGCGCTTGTTGTTGAGGTCGGTGCCATTCCAAGCATGGTCGCCCAGCATCGCCCAGCACCATTCCGCTCGCTGGCGATCCGTTCGAGTGCGCACGGCCAAGTCAGAGTCTTTTCGACTGGCGAGCGCCACAAGCGATTCCGCGGCCAGGTACTCGCGTTCGTTCTGCCGCATTGCAGCGACAATGTTCGCGAGGCTTACAGGCCAAAGCTCCCAAGAATGGCCGAAGCAACCCCGCAGCTTTGGGAGAAACGGCTTCCTGGCCTCGACCGCATCGACTTCCTGGCAAAACTGGGCGAGTGTGCCGTTCACGAGTGTTGCTGGATTGGTCCGGCTGACGTTGTAGCGGGCGATGGCCTCAGCAAAGCCTCGCGCTTGTTTGGCACTGCCCGGGTTGATATCCGAATGCGTGCCGCTGGCGTACGTGATGCTTAACGGCCACAAGGGCCCCAGCCCCGCGTAATGCGGTAGCCATTCCGCCGCGATGCGTTTCGTGTCCTGCAACAGCCAACCGCCTTGCGCATAGTACGCCTTTCGTGAGGCCCATGCATCGAGAATCACCCGGACCTCGCTGCCGTCCGGACCTCCCAGCCTGAAAAGCGGCGGGTTCTTCAATCTGCTGAACGTGCAGTCGTAGTCGAGGAACGGGACCGAGACCCACCGGAAACCGCAGCCTGCCAACAGCGTTGCCATCCCCCACGGGAGAGAAGGCAACTCGGTGTGATTCGCCACGTCGAACGGAATCCCCCAGTCGCGCGCGAATCGGCTGGCAGGATAAAACGCCCGCAGGGCACCTTCCACACTCTGAAAGCCCCAGAGCGTGTTGCACAAGAACGGGCCGATGCACACGCGCCCCTCGCGCGCCCGCCTGATAAACTCGTCGCGGCGCGCAGGGAATCTTTCGAGAAAAGCTTCGACCTCGACAAACGCCATCACATTGTAGTGATTGCGGCTTTCCACCGGGCCGGCATCCGTGCGGTTCATCTCGTCCAAGTGCGCGGCGATGAGGTCGGCAAACGCCTTGCGGGTCTCTGGTTCGGTGAAACCCCACGTATAGTCAGGGCAGGTGTCGTTGGCAATGATGATCCGCGGCAACACAGAGTCGGAGGCGGGACTGCCGAGCTCGCCGGCGGGCGCTAGGTCTGTCGCCGATGAGCCGATCGCCACTGTGGCAGTCAGCAATGTGGCGGCTCTGGCAAGCAGCGAGCGGAAAAAGTTCATGGCGCAATGAGTTGATAACAAGCAACTGCGCCTGCGTTGTTGCGCAGGAATAATCGGCCGTCGGCAAGAGCGGGCACGGTCCATGAACGCCCGTCCAAGAGCGCATGGCGCGCAGTCTCTTGGTAGCCCGAAGGCGTGGCATCGGCAATGACTAGTTCGCCAACCTGCCGAAAGATCAGCAACTTGCCGTCAAAGAGAATCAGGTTACTCCAACCGAAACGGTCTTGGACCCACTTCTCTTCACCCGTCTCGAGCCCAATGCATTTGAGGCGGGAACGGTTGTTGTCGTTGCTCTGCAGATCGGTGCCGGTGTTGTCAACACCGTAGATGCATCCCTCATGGATGACCGCGTTGCTGTGCAGAGTCTGGAACTTCTTGCCCTTGTCCTCCCAAACGACACGCGGTTTGCCGCTCTCGATGCGAATCAATCCGCAGCCACGCGGCAGAGAAGCGTTGGCCACAAAGACCAGATTGCTGTGTACCACGTGGCCCATCCATGCGTGGCCCCATGTGCCGTGCCGCCATAGTGTGCGCCCCGTGAGCGGGTCCACGCCCAACACCGCGTCGCTGCCAAGGAACACAGCATAGTCCTGGTCGTCAATGCGTGTTAGGACCGGCGAGGCACAGGTCACGTTGAGGCCGTCGCCTTCCCAAACAAGTTCCCCTGTGTTCTTGTCCAGAGCAACGTGCGACACACCCGGCGCGTTGAGTTCGAGCAACAGCAGATTGCGATAAACCAGCGGTGAGCAACAGTAGCCGTAGATTGGAATTCGCCCTCCGAAGTCATGAACCAACTGGCGCGACCACACAACATCGCCGCTGGCAGATTCCAAACAAAACAAGTGCCCTTCCAAGCTCAGCGTATAGAGGCGGTCCCCGTCCACCGTCGGTGTGCTGCGTGGGCCATCAAATTGCACGTCTTGCGAAACGCAGGTACGGCAATCGTATGAGTGCCGCCAGAGGATTTTGCCCGTGTCAAACGCAAGGCAAAACACGGTGTCCGTCCCGCGCTTGTCTCGGCCCTTGGTATGGCCCATGGCGAAAACCTTGCCCCGGCTCACGACCAGCGACGAAACGCCCGCACCAACAGCATTGGTCCACAGGCGAACCGGATTGGAGAGCAAACGTTGAGCACCGCGTTCGGTGGAAATGGCGTCGCGATTCGGTCCCAACCACTGGTTCCAATCCCCAGACAACGACACGTGATTCAAGACCAGCGTCGATGCAACCAACAGCAACGCAACACACCGCGCGTTCACGGCTGGGCCGATTCTAGCTGCCAATGCCCCACACAAAAGTCACATTCCAAAACGATCGGATTCTGGCTGTTCCATCACATGAAAGCAAGGAGTGTCTCGCAATGCGTGTCAGCACTTGGCCTACAAATCGCACCGCAGTGAAGCTTTAGGTGTCTTTGGCCGGTCAGGCAGTGAGATTCCCGGGCCGGGCTTGCTCTGGCTGTCAAGCGCGCCCCCAATTTGCCGCTCATTCAACCTCGATCCAGCGGATAGCCCACGGTCCAAGTTTCAGCAGAACTTTGCCCAGATCATCGGGGCGTCCAAAACGCACAACCTTGATGTTGTTGACCGGCGCCGCGGCATCCAGTTCAACTACGCGGCTGTTCCTGTTTTCGACGCCTGAAAGTTCCACGCGCACTTCGACCTCGGCGGGCTCTCCTCCATCATATCTCCAGACCAGCAAGTGCTTGTACCCGTCGCCCTCCCCCGCAATGGCTCGAATCCCCCCTTGCTCGCCCGCGACGACATAGCGCGGTCCATCGAGTTGGCCCAGCAGGCGGAAAGCATACCACGCCGGACGCACGCGACCATGATGATCGAAAAGCGCGCTGTACTGCGGCATCGTGTTCCACCAGTGGGCCATAAAGCGTCGTCCTCCCGCAGACATCCAGTCGAAATCTGCCGGGTCCACAAAACAGTCGCGGATATGGTAATAAGCCGCCATGTCGAGCCCAGCTTCCGCATAGCGGCGCATCGTTTCGAGCACAAAGCATGGCTGAAAACCGGGAGCAAGGTTCGGATGCATCAGGTCCATGTTCCATTCCGAGATGAACAGCTTGACGTCCTTGAGCTGTGGAAACTTCGCAAGCCTGGCGCGCTGTTTGGTGATGTTGCTAGCATGAGCCTCCGGCGAGTTCGAGTACAAATGCCAGGAGAGAAAATGCAGGGGCACATTGTTCGTCGCGCAATGACCGATCAACCCTTCGATCAGAAAGCTGTCTGGCGAAGCCACCGTCGGTCCGCCAACCCGCGCCTCTGGATCGCCTCGAAGCAGCCCAGCCACCGTGCGGGTGTAGAATTGATTATAGTCGGCGGCGCTGCGGAAGTAGTGAGGCGTCCCCCCCATTTCACCGATGTCGGGCTCGTTGCAGATTTCCCATGCTGCGACGTTGAATCCTCGCTCGCGGCAGTGCCTTGCCAAAGCTTCACAGAGCCGTTCCCATTCCTCGTAGTTGTTCGGGTGCACAATGAAATGGTCCACGACCGGATACAGGACCGGCGGTTTCATAGCCAGTGCCAGCGTCGGCCTCGCACCCGCCAGCCGGACAGATTCAAGTTCTCGGTCCAGCCGGGTCCAGTCGTAGGTGTTGTGCGCCGGGTATATGCGGTAGTATTCACTCAGAAACAGCCGGATTGTGCGCGGACGCAGTTGACGCAGTTCTTTGATGTGGGGCTGAATCATCGGATCAGATTGCAGCCCGCCTTGGCCGAGACCAAGCGCAGGCATGTTCCAACTGCCGTCAGGTCTTGAGAAGTCCACCCGCAATCGTACTGGTTCAGCCGCGGCCAAAGAGGCTGCCACCGCAAGGATCAAAGCTAATTTTCTCATAAGGCAACCAAAACGCACTCCTGTACTTGCCCCGAAGAATCACCCGTGAAACCGAGGCAGGCAATCACAACCTTTCGCCCCATGGACGTGCCTCCAGCGCAGGACACTATGCAATGTCGGCCCCTGTGGCATGCTTCCCTGGCCGTCAGTAAGGCGGTCACAACGGCACGGCCTTCGGGAGTGTCGGATAAAGTGACAGGCTCGTTGCTTCGGTTTCGCCCCCCGGATTGCGGTGTGGGCCGCAAATTGCTTCTCATTCCAATCCGCGGTTGCCGAAGTCTGTGCGGAACCCTCGCAACCTGACATAGGGACAGACACATTGTTTGCCCGGTGCGCAAAACGCCCGCGCTGGCTCATGCAGGGTTTCATGAAATGGCGGGCGCGCCGTCCTCGGCGTGCTGGCGCTGCGCCAGAGAGTTTTCTCATTTCCGCGTAAACGCGGAACTCAAACCCGGAAATCTCACCGGAATGAAGTTTTGGGTGTCTTGGCTCGGTCAGGCGGTAAGATTTCCCGGGACCCGCATATTCCTTGATTTCTTAAAGACACCCGTTTCGCAGACTGCTCAGGGTATGAAATATGCGGGCTAGCTTGGGCTTGCGCGGCACTACTCAGAGCTGTCGCCGGCAAGATGCTTTGCTATCTCGCCAGCCACAGCTTTCGCGTCGCCGAAAACCATCAGCGTCTTTTCGTTGTAGTAGAGATCGTTTTCAATTCCCGCAAAACCCGGGTTCATGCTGCGTTTGACCGCGAGGATAACCTTCGCTTTGTCAGCCTCGATGATCGGCATCCCGTAAATCGGGCTCTTGGGATTGTCGCGCGCAGCAGGATTCACCACGTCGTTCGCACCAATCACAAGACAAATGTCGCACTGCGGCATTTCAGGATTGATTTCGTCCATCTCGACAAGGTCCTCGTACGGAATGTCCGCCTCGGCAAGCAGAACGTTCATATGACCCGGCATGCGGCCAGCCACGGGGTGAATGCCAAACTTGACCCTGATACCGCGCTTGGTGAGTTGATCATAAACCTCGCGCACCCGATGCTGCGCTTGGGCGACTGCCATGCCGTATCCGGGCACAATCACCACAAGACTAGCGTTTTCCATGAGTTCGGCAGCGTCCCTTGGGGTTGCGCTCCTGATGATCTTATTCTCAGCGGCGGCTTCCGCCCGTTGAACCTTGCCGAACGCCCCAAACAGAACGTTCGCAAAACTCCGGTTCATCGCCTTGCACATGATGATGGACAGAATCAAGCCCGAAGAACCGTCCAGCGCGCCTGCAGTAATCAAAAGCTTGTTCCCCATTACAAAGCCCATCGCAACCGCCGAAAGACCCGCATACGAATTCAGCAGCGATATCACCGTGGGCATGTCCGCCCCGCCTATCGGAATGATCAACAACACCCCAAACAGCAGAGCAAGAATCACAACAACAGGAAAAAGATGCTGGAATCTTGCTCCATCGATCACAAGCAGAACACAGCAAAACACGGCGATACCCAAAAGACTTAGGTTGACCACGTTTTGCCCTTTGTACGTCACCGGTCTGCTCGGGATAAACTTTAGCTCCTGCAGCTTGCCTGCCGCCATCAAACTCCCCGTAAAAGTCAGGAATCCCAGCAATACTTCAGCACACAACGCCGATGTCTCAAACCGGCCCAGCGCATGTCCGCCCTCAGCATGCTGCTTGTAAAACTCCGCCACACCAACCAGCCCCGCTGCCAGTCCACCAAAAGCATGCGACAAAGCTGTTCGCTGCGGCACAGCCGTCAGAGGCACCCATGAAAGCGGTACACCAATGACGGTCCCAATAATCGCGGCAAGCGCTATGTACTTGAAATGCGAGCTAATAAGGCCGGGGCTCAAACACGTGCCAATAATCGCAAGCGCCATCGCCGCAACCCCGGACAACACCGCCCGCCGCGCCGTCTCGGGGTGATTCATCCATTTCAGGGCAAAAATGAACAACCCCGTCGAAACAAGGTAAGCCAGTTGAACAACAGGATCGCTCATGGCTTCTTCTCCTCCCGTTTCTTGAACATCTTGAGCATGCGGTCGGTAATCAGGAAGCCGCTAACAATGTTCGTTATCGAGGCCGCAATCGCAACAGTGCCCAAGGTGTTGATCCATGTCCACCCCTCGCCGTGCTTGCCACCCGCTATGAGAATCGACCCAACCACCGCAACAGCAGAGATTGCGTTGGTGAGCGACATCAGCGGCGTGTGCAAAAGCCGCGAAACGCGGCGAATGACGTCCAACCCAACGAACGTCGCCAGCATGAAAACAAACAGCATCGCCACGTATTCGTTCAATGAAACACCAGAAGCCGCAGCATCGTGCAATGCCGCTCTCACCGCAGCGCCGGAAACTGCCGTCGCACTCGCATCCGGTGACACAGCATCCGCGCCCGCAGCCAGCACGGCCCCGAGCGCTGACCCGGCCACAAACAACACTGACATGGGCTGAAACCTAGCCCGTGGCAAAAACGGTTTTCTCATACACATCTTCGGACAAATCAACCCGGCCCGGCAACCGCATGTTGCCATTGAGTGCCGACCGGGACATCGCTGTCACGGGGGGTGAGGTTGGCGAAGACAACCACGAAGGTCAAGATTAAGAAAATCAAACTATAAACATAAGAAAATGTGCTAGCAGCTAAATGTCACCATTAGCCCATCACCCCCAACCTCAAGCAGCATCAATCAGCCCGTTCGAAGTTGCACGTTGTACGTTGCACGTTGAACGTTTCCAATCGGTCTGCCAGTCAGGTGGTCCTCTTGATAATGCTCACCTACAACGCTCAACGTGCAACGTGCAGCGTTAAACCGCAGGCCGGTTCTTGGCATCGAGCTTTGCACTTCGAACCTGGCCAATTATTCGTCCGGCCTGCGTTTAGCGCCCGCCCTGTGTGATGTATTCTTCCACGAACGGCGGGGCGCGGCGTGCCCGCCGCGCCATAATCAAACAGGCAGTATTGTGTCGTGCGCGTTATCGGACCGCACGGAAGTACATCTGGGCGCCGGTCGGCGTCACACGATACGGTGAACTTGTGGCACCAGCCACTTTGTCCCACGGACCGGTAATCGAAGGTGCTGATTCAAGAGAACCGCCGCTCCAGCTCACTTCGACCTGGCCGGCGACAAGGCCAACGCTGAGGGTTGGCGGCGCGCCTTCACCGAATGGGATCGGCTCGGTCGCATTAAATCCCGATTTGCTGACGAAGAAATCGTCAAACAATGCGCTGTCTGTCGTGCTGTTTCCAGCAACAAACAGTTTGTCAAGGTTGGGCATCATCATGCCCAGCACAGGATCCGGATTGTACGGGTCGCGGTCGCTGGAATAATCGATGAAGAGCTCTTTCCGTTGGGCCTCACCGCGTTTCTGGATGTAAACCGAGAAGGTATCGTAAGGCCACGTCGGATCATTCATGGGCACGTTCTTTATGTTAATCCACACGGAATAAACCGTGTCTTTCTCGAGCGCGTCAGGTGCGTTCTCGAGTACGCCGCCAACTCCGTTGATGACTCCGACAAACCAGCCAGGATTGGCCGGGTCGTAGCTCAGATTCAGCACCGGTCCAACATTTGCAGTTGCGTCGCCGTGCCACCGAAGGTTCTTGTCGGTTAATCCCACAACTTGCTGCAGGGCAGCAGTGGGATCACCCCGAACAATCATCCGGAAGAACAGCGTCCGTTCCTGGCCTTCAGTGATTTTGAGAGGACCGATCGGGAACACTGCAGCACTGTCGGTGCTCATCATGCTGAGCATGCGATTGCCATTGAAGTCTTCGACACGGGCGAATTGCCCGCGCAGGTCCGACCACCAACCGGTGTCGGCAACAGGACCGAGTGGATACTCATCAAACGTGTCAAGCACAGCCCAGTTTTCGGTGACACCGGTCAGCACATGCACCGTCACTTTGGTTGTGAGTTCGTCGGTCCCGCGCTTGATCGTAAGGGTGTACGTGGTAGTTGTGGCAGGAGAGACACTGACACTACCCACCCCCGCCACTGTTCTGGCTGTTACGTCACCGACTCCGTTGTCGATCCGGATTTCGGTGGCTGTCTTACTCACATCCCATAGGAGCATCACCGAATCGCCCTGAACAATCTGCGGGAGCTCGGATTTGAACACATTGATTTTCAGCGGCTGGAGGTTCGGCGGCGGTGTCGGCATCGCCGAAGTAGCCAGCAGTTGAGCTTCTGCAGGCGAGAGCGCACGGTCCCAAACAATCACGTCATCGATCTGGCCCGTAAACCATGCAGACGGAGTGGCGCGCAAAATACCGCCAATTGCTGTGGTGTTCATCGACAGGGGCCGGACTGGCCCGAGAACCACATCGTCTTCGACACCGTCGATATAGAGTTTGGCTGTCATGGCGCCTGCAACCTCACGCTGTGTGTACAGGATATGATGCCATGTGCCGTCAAACGCAACCCCGGTGGAATGCCGATGGTCGCCACTGGTTGCGCCTGCGTCGGTTCGAATGTAACTATCAACAGTTCCATCACTACCGCCGTTGTGTGTGCCTATGCAGAAAAGTGGTTGAGTTGATTTTGTCGAGCCTTCGGAGAAAACACGTTTGTCGGTCTGTATGTCGCCCTTAACCCAAAGCGACACCGAGAAACTCGGGTGTTGGTAGATTGGCAACGCTTCGCCTGCGCTGTGAACACGGGTGAGCATCGTTTGGCGCGCAAGATCGAAAGTGAAACACTTGCCCCACTTGCCTGCAACCAGATCAGCCGCAGTCAGGTTGACAAGGTCCATGTCGTAACCACTCACGATATCGGGCGTCTTGGACCCTTGGATTTCGTCCAGCGGCCAGTAAGCAACCACCCGGTTAGTCAGATTTGGAGCCGGCCAATCGCTGACTGTGACTGTTGCCGGCGCGGAGGTTGCGGTTCCGGAAGAATTGCTTATGCGCAACGAGTATTGCCCCGAGTCGGCAGGTTGCAGGTTGGTAAGCGTGAGTGTCAGCGAAGTTGCATCAGGAATCGGCGTGTCGTTCTTGAGCCATTGATAGTTCAACGGATGAGTTCCGCCAGCGCCCGCAATGAGTGTGATTGAATCCCCAACGTAAAGGTTGGTCGCACCCACTGGGTTCATGGTAACAAACGGCGGAGAGGCAGGCACCGGCGTTGGAATACCGTTGTTCATGACCTCTTGAATCTCTTCAAGCGTCAATGCACGGTTCCATGCAGCAACATCGTCGATTGTCCCGCTGAAATACGCTGAGATCGAGCCACCGCCACCCCGAACAATGGCGCCAATCGAGGTTGTGTCCTGGGCCGGGGTCGAGCGGGTGTAAGTTGCGGTCATGTTGACCTTGCCGTCAATATAAAGCGTGACCTTGCCGTATTCATCGACCAGCGCGATGTGATGCCATGTGTTGTCATACGCCGTACCCGGGGAATGAGCATGATTGATCTGGACAACGCCGGTCGAGTCGCGGAAATACAGGTCCACAGTTCCGTCTGCACCCGAGTTGTGGGTCCCAATGTTCACAAGTGGGTTGTTATTAAAATCACCACTGTTGCTCTCGGAAAAAACACGGCGATCTGATTGGTTTGGGGCGCCCTTGACCCAGCAAGCCACCGTCCAAACTGTGGAACTCGAAATCGGCAGGCCTGTATCGACCCCGGGCGTCGCGGTGTAATAGGCATATTGCGTGCTGCCGTCGAAATGCATCGCCTTGCCGCGTTTCCCGTCCACAAGATCGCTCGGAGCGATTCCCGTGAGCACGAAGTCGTTTCCTGAGACAACGTCGGGTGTGGTCGTCCAGTCCTCCGAGATGGCATCCAATGGCCAGTAAGAAACAAGCCCTTGCCGCACATCAGCACGCGCAACAACTGCCGTAAGCAAAACAGCAGAACAAAAGATGCACAACGATCTGATTGGTTTCATAGGGGTATCCTTCCTTTCTGTCTTGACCCAGACATTGGGTCTGGCTTTGAGTTGGCTTCCGCGTGGCAAGCATTCGAATGCACGACGCCAGCCGCCGCAATGCCGGCAACCTTGCCCTTATCCCCCAATTAACCAGCCTGTTCTGCGTTGACGCCATGCACACGAAAATGTCCGAGTCTCGCGACTTCGAATCGTCAAGCCACACGTTAACCCAGACTCGCCAAAGTCAGGCTCATGTCAAGACTGAACATCACGGCACCAACCCGCGGGCGTGAAAGCACTGCTGTGATAGTCCGGGCTTTCAGCCATTGAATTGTGGAAAGTGATCTCGAGAGCGCTCTTGTCGTGGGGCTTCACCCCACGCTGGTATGAACCGCCCCGTTGGCGCCTCGATGACCGACAAAGACAACCGCCTTGTGCGCGGCAACGTAGTTGATTTTTTCAGCCATGAACACCCCTCACTGTGTTCCAGACCATTGGTGTTCCTGGACCAGTAACTCGAAAGCCGAAGGCCCGGTCCCATACCAGCTTCGGCCAGCGGCCCAGCTGACAAGCGCCCCATTCAAAGCCGCCTCGCGGCGAGACTGGAACCGACGCGGGAGACAGCGCCACTCGCTTGGCAAACCCGCGGCCCGGTTGAACGTTGTAAGTTGAACGTTGTACGTTGAAAGTTTTCATAGGTTTATCAGCTTGGACGTATTCTTGAGAACGTTTAACGTACAACGCTCAACGTGCAACGTTCAGAGTTATCACTGCTCGATGAATGCTCGTTTCAAAGCCGCCTAAAGGCGGGACCCTAACTTGCCTCGGGCGCGGCATCGCCAAATGTGCAGGACAACCCATCGCCGTTCGAGTTCCGCGTTTACGCGGAAAACTGAAAGCTTTCTGTTCCTGACTGTGGTACCCCAGCGCTTTACCCCTGCGCCAAAACGCGACCTGCGGCGCTCCGAGCCAACTACGTGTCCGCCCCCATACGGCCTCATTCGATCTCGCCGCTGATCCCAATGGCTTCTAACGCGGTGCCGCGGCCGCACTGGGCGTTGGTGGGCGCGAAGCGCTTGGAGTGCGGCAGCTTGCTGCCGCTTTGTTTTTCTGCCCAAACAACGTGCCTGTCCCCATATCCCATATTCCTCATCAGCCAGATGACCCGTCATGCGACCCGGTTCGATCAAGCAAACCCGCCGCCCGATCTTTAACCGCCTGGGTGCGGGCAAAAATGCCCGCGCTCCTGCACGCGCTGGAAGAGGCAACGGCGCCGGGAGCGCGGCTGTCCTCGGCCGCATCAACCCGACGACCGACCTTATGCCCCGTTTCAAACACACAAATGCGGCGCCCGAACATTCACCGGCTGGGTGCGGGCAAGAATGCCCGCGCTCCTGCACGCGCTGGAAAAAAGCAACGGCCCTCGGGAGCGCGGCCGTCCCCGGCCGCATCAACCCGACGACCGACCTTACGACCCGTTTGGATCACACAAATGCGGCGCCCGAACATTCACCGGCCGGGGGCGGGCAAGAATGCCCGCGCTCCTGCACGCGCTGGAAAAAAGCAACGGCCCTCGGGAGCGCGGCCGTCC
>JAAYVR010000285.1 GCA_012517065.1 Verrucomicrobiota bacterium
CGGGCATTCTTGCCCGCACCCAACCGGTCAAAGATCAGGCGCCGGGTTTGCATGATTGAAACAGGTGCAAGATCGGTCGTCGGATTGATGCGGCCGGGGACGGCCGCGCTCCCGGCGCCGTTGCTTTTTCCACCGCGTGCAGGAGCGCGGGCATTCTTGCCCGCACCCAACCGGTCCATGTTCGGTCGTCCGATTTGCTTGATCGAAACGGGTGCAAGATCGGTCGTCGGATTGATGCGGCCGGGGACGGCCGCGTTCCCGGCGCCGTTGCCTTTTCCAGCGCCCTGCGGAGCGCTCGGGTTGCACTCCTGCAGAGCCCTATCCTCTCCACCGCGCCACCAGTATAACCCCGGGATAAGAATTGCCGGACACGGCAGCACACACCAGCAACTCATGGTGAAAAATTTAAATCAGGACTTGACCGTCCCAATCCATACCAAGCAAACCCGCAAACGACCGCCGGTCACATTATCAGTCGGCTCGTGCCCGCGGGCAGGTCAAAACAAAACACAGATTTGCCGTTTTCCCGGCACCATGTTCCATTGACAAGTTTCAGTCTGTCGCCGACTTCCCTGAAGGCGATTGTCTGTTGATCAGTGCGCAGTTTTGGGTCTGTCGAGACGGGCCTATCCACCTCAACCGTGAAATCCCGCCACGCAAAAGGCGCGTCGAATCGGCAGATCCCGGTTTCACTGGCAATGCGCGTCAATTCCCTCGCAGCCCAGTACCGCGCCAGTTCGCTCAATTTCATCCAAATCAGGTTGTCATAACGCGCGTGCAATCGCCGAACAACTTCCTGGAGAATCTTGAAACCGAACTCGTGGCCGTTCCAATAAATGCCTGTCCAATGGCAGAGCATCATCGCAGGTTCGCCCCTTTCGATCACTTCGACCATTCGACCTGTTTTGAGGTCCGAAGAAATGAACCGGTCTGCACCTTCGGGTTCGCTGCAGTCCCATCCGCCGGTCCAATCCCCGGTGCAACCGATCACACTGACAACGCATTTCGGGTCGGGGCCATCCAAACCGGATGCAAGTTCGACGCGCGGCGCAACGCTTTCATCGCCTTTGTCGTGCACATCACGGAAGTAGTGCGGGACCTGAGCGCCGAATACGCTGCGCACAGCTTCGAGTGTGGCCTGCGCAAGTTGCGGCCTTGCGCGACTCCCGAAACCGCCCGGCGTGGTTATGCCTTCGCATTCGAGACCGGCGTTCTTGAGTATCTGGAGCGCATAAGCGAGATAATCGGCCAGTTCGGCGGCTGATTTACCCGCGCTCCAATCCCAGTTTTCCATGTAAGCGAGCGAATCGTCCTGGTAAGGCTGGCCGGTGCGCAGATCAATCACCCGTGTGTGCGTTATCATTTCGGGATGGATATCCCAGTTTTGGGCAACAAGAGTGCGTACAAGATCGAGGCTGTCTTCCAGATCGCTGTGCGACCAGCCGGGCAACAGGCGATCGAGTCGTCCCACGCATGCAGGGTAAGGCACAACGCTGTACTTTCCTCTCACGCCTGTGGCGATGCTCCATTCGGCGAACCTGCGAACGAAGCTGTCCGGGATTTCCGGCGGCCAATCGCGCCACGGCTTCTTGTAGGCCGGGTTCTTGCCGCGGTGCGCCCGATCAAATTGCGGCATTGCAAATCTGTTCAGGTTAACAAGGCACGTGGAATCATCGATAATCAGTCCCACCGGAACACGACAGCGTGGATTGAGAACTGCGACGCTATCAGGTTTTCGGGGGCGCTGCCCCGGCTCTTGTGATCGAGTATCAAGTCCCGCAATGGCAAGCGCCGCTGCCGACATTGCACGCGAGGCTGTCCCGATGAATCCCCGTCTGGTAATTGCTCCGGAGAGCGGATTGACGCTTTGGCTGGAAGGGTTGTTTCTCATAAAACAGAAGCAGGTTTCGATCTCAGATGGTGCCGGTTTTGCGGAGCCTGCGCAATATGTCCCAGTATGCTCCGCGTGAACCGTTCCGAATTGCTTCGGTCAGCGGTATGTTGTCGTTGTAGTTATATCCAGGCGCTGTACCGACAGACTCGGGGAGGAAGAAACGCGGGTCATCTTGAACAAGGCTGGTCAAGACCGAGCGTGCGTCGTCGCCCAAATCGGCTGAAAGATAAAACACCGGCTCAAGCATTTCCGGATTGTCGGCTGTTGCGCCGTGAAGAGGACTGTTTTCTTCGGGCCTTGCAGCAGCCGCCCGATCCGCCAATTGTGTGCCCGGATAAAGCCTGACGCCAAGGGAAACACCAACGCAGTCCGGGTCAAGGCGCCGCATGAGCTCGATCGTTCGAGCAACGGTGTGAAACGTCTCCCCGGGGCCGCCGATCAGCAGATCAAACATGAACGGAATTGAATGTTCGTGACATATCATGGCCGTGCGTTCGAGGTCATTGGCACGAAAATGCCTGCCCAATCTGGCAAGCATTTCGTCTGAGCCGCTGTCCGCGCCGAAATTGATGCCGGCGCAACCAGCGCGTTTGAATTGTTCAGCCATGTCCGCCGTGAACGGGGCTGGGGAACAATAAGCGTACCAGCGAATTCGTTCGCCCAACCCTGCCCGCACAATCTCCTCACACACGGCAAGCGCGTGTTCCGGCGGAAGATTGAACTCACTGTCGCATGTGTGGAGATGGTCCACGCCCTGATCAAGCAAAGCCTCCAGCTCTTTGACGACTTTGACCGGGGGCACGGTTCGCACTCTGCGGCCCTTTGCGATTGGGTCGGCGCAATAACAACATTCCATCGGACAACCGCGTTTTGTTTCGAACCCGCCCTGCCCGCCTTCTCTGAAGTAACGCGCATTGTCGATGAACGCCCTCGAACGCGGCGGCAGCAATCCAAGGTCAATCGCCCGCGGCGGATTCAATCGGGCCTGTCCACTCATTCGATAACACAGACCAGGGATGCCGCGCGGGTCTTCGTGTCTGTCGAGCGCGTTGATAAGCTCGACAAGGGCATACTCGCCGTCACCGGCAATGCCGAAATCTGCCTCGCAGAACTGAAGTATCGCGGCAGGCGCAACTGAATAGCCCACGCCGCCGAGCACGATTGGTGCACTCGACAGAGAACGCAGATTGCAAATTAGCTTGCGCACTCCGGGGAGGAAAAACCTGCGGCTCGAGAAGTAACAGTCGTCCGTGTTTCTAATCGTGATCCCGATCAGCTCAGGAGAAACATTTCCAAGCTGTCTGCGAACTGCCGATTCACCGTCCGGTTCGAAGCACAGGTCCAACAAAAGCGGTTGGTGCCCCGAGGCAACAACGCAGTCAGCAATGTAATCGATGCCGATTGGCGCAACGGGCGGCTTGATCGTGTTCGGATTGATCAACAAGACGCGCATGGAACGGTTGCCGGACAAACGATGCCACAATGAGGCCGTCGAGGAAACAGAAACTGCAATGCCCGCCCGTGCACAGCCAACAATTTGCCTTGCGGGAAACAGGGGCTCGTGTATTTTGAAACCTGTTTCCGGCCATGTTGAGAAGGCCGAAGCAATTGGTTGTGGGGTCGTAGCTCAGTTGGTAGAGCGTCTCGTTCGCAATGAGAAGGTCAGGGGTTCGACTCCCCTCGGCTCCACCAATCTAACAGCAAACTTGGGGCAGGAGGAGCCTGGCATCGCTGCTTGACAGGCCCGACCGGGGAAAGGCAGCTATGAGGCCGACGCTGGATGAGGTAATCTTGTACTCGGTACCGGGCTGTGAAATGTGCCGGCAAGCCAGAGAATACCTTTTGCAGCGCCGCGTCCGATTCCGCGAGATTAACGTGCTTGTGCATCCGAAGGCAGTGCTCGAGTTTGTTAGCTTGTGCTGCCCCGTGTTTCCCATCATAGTCGTCGGCGACAAGTTTCTGGTCGGTTTTAGTCGGGCGCAGCTCTTGCGTTTGCTGCGTGTGAGCCGCCGATGAAGAAGCCACAGCAAAACGCAGCCGCAACGGAATGGTTCCGTCGAGACGACCGCGCTGTTTGGGTGTGTGCAACTGCACCCCCGTCGGCAAACCCGAGATGCGCCCAACAAGAGCATTGAACGATGGGAAAGTTTGTGTTGGCTTCGCAAATCGTTAGAGTTAACAGTTCAGAATTCCTGCTTCCAATATGAAGAAAACTGCTTTTCTTGGTTCGCTGGCACTGTCTGTCTTCGCGAATTGTGCCGAGTTGCCGCAGCTGGTCATTCCTGAAGGTGTTGGGGTGAACATACATTTTACCCGCGGACACACTCGAGACCTCGATATGATCGCCGCGGCCGGGTTCAAGTGGGTCCGGATGGATTTCGCATGGTCCGGCATCGAGCGATCCAAAGGCCAGTATGATTGGTCGGCTTATGAAGAATTAACCGACAACCTCGAGAAACGCGGACTGCGCGCCCTCTATATTCTCGACTACTCGAATCCGCTGTATGAGGAAACAGTCGTATCCAAAAACCCAATCACCGGACAGGAGACCAAAGCAACCGCTTCACCCCAGAAACCAGAAAGCGTCGCAGCGTTTGCGCGCTGGGCCGCCGCTGCTGCTGCGCATTTCAGAGACCGAAATGTCATCTGGGAAATCTGGAACGAACCAAACATTTTCTTCTGGCAACCCAAACCCGACGTGCGCCAGTACTCGACGCTCGCCCTCGAGACAACTCGTGCGATCAAGGAGGCAAACCCGAAATCGATTGTAGTCGGACCCGCAACCTCCGAGGTGCCAATCAGGTTTCTCGAAGGCTGTTTCGAATCGGGGCTGCTGGACGTTTTCGACGCCATCAGCGTTCATCCGTATCGTGATTATCGCAAGCCACCCGAAACGGCAGCGGAGGATTACGCCAAGCTGCGCGAACTTATCGGCCGATACGCCAAGAGTGAGTCCAAACAACGCATCCCCATCCTCAGCGGCGAATGGGGGTATGCAACGCATTCACGAGGGGTATCGCTGGATACTCAAGCCGCCTTCGCAGTACGACAGCAATTGGCGAACTTGCTGGCCGATGTGCCACTGTCCATTTGGTACGACTGGAAAAACGACGGCCCGGACCCCGATGAGCGCGAACATAATTTCGGCGTGGTAACGGCAGACTTGAATGCAAAGCCGGCCTACACTGCCATCAAGACCCTCACGACAGAGCTGGCCGGGCACCGCATCTCGAAGCGAATCGACGTTGGCAACCCCAACGATTACGTCCTGCTAATGTTTGGGCCGGAACAGTCACGCAAACTGGCGGCATGGACAACTGGCGATCGGCACACAGTCTCTGTCAAAGCTCGGGTGAGCGACGGCGCCGAAATCTCCGGTGTAACAGGTCTTGGCGAAAAAGTCGCTGCGCAACAGCTTTCAGAACAGAGTGAATCCAAGTCCGGCGCCAACCAATCGCCTGCGAACCGCAAACTGGCGTTCGGGCGCGAAGCGTTGGTGATCGAACTGGGTCCGATGCCAATCTACGTCAGCCTGAACAACGCAGTTGTTCTCGAGTGAACTGGACCGAGAATCGGTATCCACCAATTCGGCATGAGAGCCTCGAATAGGCCGGCTGGGATTCCCAAAACCATGCGAGCGGTTGTGTACCGCGGGCCAAACGATTTGCGGATCGAACAACTCCCGGTTCCGCGAATCGGGCCGAATGAACTCCTTGTGCGCGTGGGTGTTTGTGGCGTTTGCCCCACCGACATAAAGAAAGTGGTTCATGGGACAGTGGCACCGCCGCGCATATTCGGTCATGAAACAGCCGGTGTGATTGTGCAAGTTGGATCGCGCCTGCGCGGATTCAAGGTGGGAGAACGCGTTGCGTTGCATCATCACGTGCCCTGCATGAGGTGTCACATGTGCAGGCACGGCGCGTTCGCCCAATGCCCAACTTACAAGCGCACAGGTGTCACCGCCGGATTCGAACCGGCTGGCGGTGGCTACGCCGAGTACGTTCGAGTGATGTCCATTGCGCTGCCGGGAGTCGTGCGAATCCCCAAACGAAATTCACTGCTCGAAGGGGCAATGCTCGAACCCGTCAACACAGTCCTGAAAGCCGTCAAACGCCTCAGGCTTTTGAAAGGCGACCGCGTCCTTGTCGTTGGACAGGGACCAATAGGACTGATGTTTACCCGGCTGCTTGCGTTGTCGGAGGTCGAGGTCGGCGCCAGTGACTTGATCCCGGACAGGCTCGTTCGAGCAAGATCGTTCGGAGCAACTCGGGTATGGCTGGGAGACGACCCGGCCCTCGCCGAAAAGATACTGCAATGGACCCGTGGACGCGGCGCTGATGCTGTCGTCCTCACAGCGCCAAGCGAACGTGTTGCCTGCGAAGCAGTAGGCTGGGTCCGGGGAGCCGGGCAAGTCATGGTGTTCGGAAATACCAAGCGGGGTGCTCTTGCCGAGGTCGATCTGGCGTCGGTTTGCGTGGACGAAAAGGATTTGATCGGCAGTTATTCCTCAGACATTCTGATTCAAGACGAGGTCGCACAACTGGTGTTTTCACGGAAGCTGGATGTGCGTTCGTTGGTTACCCACCAGTATCCGCTCACGCAAACCGCCTCAGCGATAACGCAGGCCTCCCAGCCAAGGCCCGGCACTCTGAAGGTCGTTGTGAACCACCAGATCGAAGCGCCAATCGCCGGCTTCGACGAGAATAACCCAAAGAAATGAAAGCACGATTTATGAATGCGTCGAAAACGAACTTGTCCATGGCAGTAATTGCAGCACTTATGCTCGTCTGCACAGGCTGCGCTGCCGTCCTTCTGGGAGGGGCAGCCGCGGGCGGAGCTGGCGCTGTTGCCTACGTGCGCGGCGAGTTGCAAGCAACTCTGGATGCTTCGTTAAGTCAAGCTTGCAAGGCGGTGGACGGCGCCGCCGCAGCTCTGTCGCTCCGGTCGGAAACAGCAACGGAAGACGGACTTCAATCCAAACGCCTCTTCCGCATGGCAAATGGGAAGCGGGTAACAGTCAAGTTGAATCGAGTGACCGACCACACGACTGCAATTGGCATTCGCATTGGCACGTTTGGTGATCAGTCGGCGTCCCAGCAACTCTTGACAGAAATCCAAAAGCGCCTTTGAAAACCCAAACCGCACTGCATTTCAGTCTCGGCTTTTTCGAAAGCTTATGGCCGCCCGGTCCCAGGCTGGTGACGGGTGGTCACGCCACTTGATCGATTCAAGTCTATTCTTTTTTTGTTCCCAATTGCATCGTCTCGGGGTCGAAGCGGCGCTTTTCAGGAATTCAATCCGGACGATGCCCCGCAGCCACGGATAGCTTGAATCAAAGCGGCCTGACGTCCACCCACCCGCCTCCTGCACCTTCTCACTAGAGCTGCCAGCCACGTTGTGCTTCAGAATGCCTGCTGCGACTCGGTCGCCAGGGAGAAAACAATGTGCCTGTCCCCGTATCGCCATGCGATGGATTCCTCCGCAGACCTCCGCAACCGCAGATTGGATCAAGGGACAATTTGAGGGCGCCAAATCAAACCGAATGCACCGATATCTAGATTATAGTCATGCGTGGCTTTTTATTTGACACATTTTATTTCCGAGCTACGCATGAAGAAAAATAGCAACATGGGAAACGTGGGATTGTTCGCTATTTCAAATCTGCTAAAAAGAAACTTACTTCGATACGTCGTAACAGCGGCCTTGGCAGCAGCGCTGTTGCCAACCGTGCACGGGGCGTTGTTCAATTGGACCACGCAGTGGACACCAATGACCGTCAACGGGGGCACACAGTACTACCATGACCCGAATGACATCAACCCGGCATCCGTTGATCTTCTCGGGAATGCGTCTGGACCTGCCTGCGCCTTTTGGGCCTTGCACGACAATCATATTCAGTTCAGGCTAGCGATGAGTGGCACATCGCAGAACCCGCAGGCTGTTTGGCAGGTATTCTTCGACACAGACGGTAACGAAAATACCCTCGAGTATGTGCTGCAATTGGATTTGAAAGTCGATAACAGGGTTGAATTCGCGAAGGTGACAGGAGGCCCAACGCTGGAGCAAGTATCTGTAGGAACTGAAACCACCGACATTCTCTGGACAGGCGCAAGAGCAGACTATGCAAATGTGTTTCCCGCAAATGCATCCTACATTGACCTTGCCATTCCATATTCGACCTTCGTCGCCTTCACGGGCACAAGTTCCGCTAGATTGTTGTTCACCACCTCTGCAGATCACAATAACATCAACAAGGACTACCCGCTCGGGCTCTCCAGCAGCGACCTCATCAACGCTGGCCTGTCGGACAATGTGGCCATTCCCGAACCTAGCACGGGCTTGGCCGTGGGCGGGCTGATGCTCCTGCTGGCTTTGGGCAAGAAGCTTCGTTCGCAGCCATCACAGCGTTAGGCAGCGTTGCGCCAATTCCTCACGCCTTACTGAATCGACACGGACAGTCTCTGGCCGCTCTCGAGCGTCACCGGTGTTTGGAAGTCTATTCTTACCCGGCCACCGCTGACCTCGATTTGTGCTCGACATTCGCTGCCACCGATTTCAACGCGGGCTTGTTGGAACGAGCTGTTGACCGGCAACGCAAACCGGCGAAGTCGCAACCGACCCTCAGCGACAGAAACATCATTGCGCTGGGCTTGGCCGCTGCGTTCTTGGGCCAGCATGCCCCACCCCTCCGTGCCGCACCAAAAGCACGCAAAACTCTCGGGTTTGTAGCGTGGTTCAATCGTCAAATGGCATCGCGGACCGTCATAGTGCCAACCGCTCAATGCAACAAGCAGCGACCATGAAGACATCGCTCGAGCGTAGTGCCCGCCACATTCGATTTCGTTCCACGGGTTTCGCATTATTGGCGGCCTTGGCACGCCGTCGTATCTTTCCCGCGCAGCCTTGACGATGGCGAGTCCTTCTTCGACAAGCCCTTCGTAAATCATATGCGCGGCCACTTGATATTCGATGCCCGTCCACACCTCATCTGAATAAAGCATGACATGAGGCGGACGCCCGCCCTTCGGCCACGTGCAGATAATCAGTCCTTTGTCACCCGCACCTGCAAACGCCCGGGGCGCATGTCTCCATCCAGTGAGGTCCGTCTTAAAATTGTATCGGAAGATGGATCGAAGTGCCGAAACGATCTTGTCTTTGGGAAGAACATAGCCAAGGCCGAGTTGATGTGCCCACCATTGGCCGATGAGCTGGTCGGACATGCAGCCGGGGCCGACTTCCCCGGGCATCTTTTCGTAGCCGGGCAGATGCTGCTGGAAGTACTCGCCATTCCAACACAGATCAATGAGGTTCTTTTGACCGCGCTCGAAGATTTCGTGCCAGCGATCGGCAGCAGCGGTGTCGCCAATTCTCCGCGCCCATGCCTCTCCCGCAAGAAGCGCAGCCAAATAGTAGCCACTGATAAACGTGGTTACGCCGTGCAAAGCCTCGTCGTAAGTGTTCCATTGGTCGTCTTCGAGGTAACCCGCAGGCCGGCCGTTGTGTGATGAAGCATCGCGCTGCACGAGGTATTCGACAGCTTTGCGAACCCGCGGCCAGTATTCCTCGAAGAATTGTTCGTCGGTCGAGTTGAGGGCTTCCCGATACGCTTTCAGCACGCAACTGGCATGGCCATCGGCAAACGGCTGTTCGCCCGTTGGACGGGGCGGCGACGGCACCTCCGTGCGGTTATTGATGCCGCCGTCTTCGCGTTGTTGATGTTTGAAATCGATCCTGCGCATTTCGCGTTCGAGGTCCGGGAACAGATGCGCAAGTGACTGCTCATATCCCCAAACGTGCGTGCATGTGGGCTGACAGCATCCGTTCGATCCTTCCCAGCCATAGACGTCGCCGTTCTCGATTTGAAAGACAACGCCCACGTGCCGGATCGTTGCCGCATTCGCGCTAATGCAATCAAGCAACCACCACGGCAATGTGCCACTGTGGAACAGGTGTCGGAACCGCTCGGTCTTGTCTCTTAGCGCCGGCCACGACGTAGCGGCGCTCCGCATGACCGCCCGTGCATCCCGCCATCCCGTCGTATAACGGCATCCCATCCATTTGCCCGCGTCGTTGTACTTGTTCGGGAAATGCCATGTGAGCATGAATGGCACTTCGACGCTTTCCCCAGCAGGAATAAGCACGGAGGCTCCCATTGCGCCACGTGATGTCTGCCCTTCGGGCGTCGGCGAAGACGGCATCCCGTCTGCCACGGGATCAAACGCGCCGTCAGAACTAAACCTGTCCCACGCACCATCCCATGAACCAAAAGAAACCAAAGCTGTCACACGAGGAGTGTTCCCGGTTTTGCCCCCGGACGTTTCCGATGGCTGGTTTGTAAGAACACCGAGCCCGACTGTGCCAAATCCCATTGACAATTGGTGCTGGCCCTGCATCCGAACAAAACGCACCCCCAACAGCGAACACAGGAATTCGTATGCGCGTTGCCGTGGCGCAACAAAGCCTGCTTCGGCAGGAACGAGAACCGATCCTTGCACGACAATGACTTTGCCCTTGCCCAAAGAACGAACAAACAGCTTTCGCCCATCTGATCCAGCCTGCTCGGCCGAATCGGGTTGGAATGTTACACCGGCGAACTCGACCTGAGGCGCACCTTTCGCGTCGGTGACGTCTGCGCGAATTCTGCTGAATCGGATTGGCAACAGTTCTTCGAGTAACTGGAACGTCGCCCGGTTCGCGGGGTCATCGGAGAACACGATGTGGTCCACATTGATGTGGCCCCATCCGCCCTTTTGTTCATCCACTATCTGAATGCACGCTTCACGTCCGGCAAACTCGCGCACGTCCCAAATGGCAGGTTCAAGCTTCTCGTTGTTCTTGCCCGACGCGGCGCGGACCACACGACCATCGACAATGAGGCGGATTTGCGTGTTCGCATGACTGCCGCCCCCAACAAGGAACCGAATGTAGTTGCGCTCGATCTTGAAAGCCCTGCTGGTGAGCCGACCTTCTGTGTCGTCTCCCCCGAGGTACGTATTAACCAACCCTTTCCCATGGAACCCCGTAACACGCTGTTGATTTGGTAGTGTCCCCCCGGCGGGCGAAGACCCGAACGCCGAGCCCTCGACCTTCCAATCCCTGTACCCTTGTTCGAAATCCTCGAATAAAATGTCCGGTCTTGAATCAACGCGCGCGATCGGTTTGCCCCCTGTGAACGCCGAGTAAGCACGTAAGAGCGGTTGATCAATTCCTCCAAACACCAACACCGCTCCGCCGCGAACCGCTTCCTGCGCGGCGCGCAGCACGACCTCGGAGGTGTTCTCCGGCGCGTCTTCGAACCAGATTACTGTCCGTGCCGGGTCCGCGATCTTCTTGAATTCAGATGCGTCTGCGCCAAAACAGGTCACCCCCAATTCGCCGGGCCGGTCCGTTGGCGGGCTGTCCAGCTCCTTGAGATTCGCACTGGCAAGTATGTCAACGGGGCGATCGATCGACGCGGGTTTCCCATGCTCGGCCCTGAACAACAGACCTGAGAAAGCCTCCTCGGAGATAGGTTCGTTCACATTCCATCCGCAGCCGGGATAACGATTGTCTTCCGTCGTGCCACGCGCGTCGTACCCGACAGGGTTTTGCATGAACGCGGCGAGCGACACCGTGATTGGTTCAGTAGCAGGGTTGGTCAACCTGAAGACCAGAGCTGCAAGCGGCATCGAAGAAACACGCGCGTCGAGCGGCACAAAAGGACTGAAAGCCGTCAGCTCAACTTCCACCGGGAGCGCGTCATCGATGAACCTGAGCTTTGCCACGGGATATTCGCCGATCATCTCAATCCTCGCAATCCGGGGCCAACTTGGACCGCCCGCGGTCTGCAACAACCGCGTAACTTTCCCCGCTTTCACGGCAAAATACAAAGGCACATGTCCATCCCGCAAAGTGTTGAACAGTTGCCATGTTGTGAACTGGCCGTCTGCTCCGATCTCGAGGTTCCCCGTGCCCATCCCGCCAAGATGCAGCCGCGCATCCGTGTGTTTCTCGGAAGTGTAAACCCGGGGTTGGCCGCCCTCGAACAGGTTTGCCTTCCATCTATTGAATTCCTGCTCGGGCATCGAAAAATCGGCTCTTGCGCCCGGAGCCAATAAAGCTCCGGCGGCCGTAGCGCCCATGAGCTCGATGAATTCACGCCGACTGTAACCCTCTGGCGCTGGCGTGCATCGCCCTGAACATGCACATTTTCGCATCAGGCTGCCTCCGGTTCTGATTGTTGACGTGCCACCTGCAAGTGCAAAGAGAATGGTTGTGAAATCACATGCTCCGATGACCAGCTCCGGCCGAGGGGCAAACCCGCATCTTCTCCGCAAGATAGATTGCCTGCATTCTTCTGAGGTCCTCCTCGATCGTAGAGCTCAAGAGCAGGTAATCAAACTCCTGCCAGTGCTCAATCTCGCGCCGGGCAGCTTCGAGTCGTCTTGCAACAACGTCCGGCGCGTCCTGTCCCCTGCGCTGTAATCGCGCCGCCAGTTCCTCGATCGACGGCGGGGTCAAGAACACCGTAACAAGCGCCGACGACAAGAGCGGATCCTTTCTGGCAATTGTTCTGACGCTATTCGCGCCCTGGACATCCAGCGCAATAAGTACATCTGAGCCCCCTTGCAGCAAGCGCTGCACTTCCGAACGCGGAGTGCCATAGAGATGACCGTAAACAACAGCGTGTTCGAGAAAGTCGCCTGCTGCAATCCGCTCTTCGAATTCTCTTGCATCCAGAAACCAGTAATCCACGCCGTTGCGCTCGCCCGGCCGAGGAACGCGTGTCGTGCAAGTCACGACCCGCTTGAGTCCGGGAGTTGACGCCAGCATTCGCTGGCAAACGGTGGTCTTCCCCCCGCCCGAGGGTGCCGAAATCAGGAGAAGTATCGGCCGTTGTGGCTGATTAATCATCGCTCGTCAATGCAGTAAACAGAATGATCCAAAACCGTACTGTCGTATATCTTTGGCCCGCCGCCACGCCGGCAAGCCTACCGATATCTGCCCAATTGCCAAGTCCTTAGCCCGTAGATTTCCCAGCCCAGCGTAGCTGCAACCAAAGCCGCCTGACGGGCAGCGTCCCCGACTCCTGCGCCCCCTGACGTGGTCTCGCACGCCTGACTGCGAAATATCTGCTGCGCCTCGCGTTGGCAGGAGCGCGGGCAAAAAAAGAGACCATAGACCATAGACCACAGACCAAAGACTTGGGACAAAGGACAGGGGACAGGAGGCAGGGCTCAGGGGACAGCAACAAGGGTCTCAATGTAATCACTGCTGCCGGTCAGCACGGGTCGAGAAGGGCCAAAGGCCCGATTCATACCAGCCTGGCCCGGTAATCGCACCGGAATGAAGCTTTGGGTGTCCTGGTCTAGTTAGGCGGTGCGATTCCCGGGCTTGGGCAACGCCCCAGGTAGGTTTCAACCGCGAAAGAACGCGAAACACGCGGAAGGGAATGTAATAGGGCGGGCTTTCAGCCCTTGGATGGTGGAAGGAAATGTGGGCGCCATTCGTGGGGCTGCGCCCCACGCTGGTATGAGACCGCGCCGTTGGCGCTTTGGTAGCTGGTCCGGCCACCGGGCTGGCGTGAATCCGAAGTCGGCGAAGAATGTTCAATCCCACAGATTAGGTTCATTGCATTTCACACCATATTTCTTCACGAGCATATGAAGCATGGCGGTGATTGTAGGGCCGAAGGCCAGATTCATACCGGGCAGATGGACTTGAGGTTCTAGTGAATGCAAGGCTGGCGGGTATGCTTGATCGAAACAGGTGCAAGATCGGTCGTCGGGTTAATGCGGCCGGGGACGGCCGCGCTCCTGGCGCCGTTGTTTTCTCCGACACGTCGATAGGAGCGCGGCGATTCTTCGCCGCACCCAGCCGGTCAAGGATCAGGCGACGCGTTTACGTGATTGAATCAGGTGCAAGATCGGTCGTCGGGTTGATGCGGCCGGGGACGGCCGCGCTCCCGGCGCCGTTGTTTTCTCCGACGCGTCGATAGGAGCGCGGCGATTCTTCGCCGCACCCAGCCGGCGAAAGACCAGGCGACGCGTTTACGTGATTGAAGCATGTGCAAGATCGGTCGTCGGGTTGATGCGGCCGGGGACGGCCGCGCTCCCGACGCGATTGCTTTGCCCAACGCCCTGTGGGAACGCGACGGTTCTTGCCCACACACAACCGTGGGATTTCAGGGCTGCTCTGGCGAAACTTGACTGTGCCCCAGGGAAACGCGCTAGAATCGCGCCGTGAACGCGATCGTTTCTCTTTTTCGGATTGCAGTTGGTGTTGTTGCAACCATCGGCTGCATTGCTGCCAGTGCAGGTGAACAAGGCGCGATTTCCGTGGCATCTTTGCTGGACGAGATGACGGACCTCAAAGGGCTGGCGCGATTCCCGCATCCGTCTTACACGTGCAAGCAGTTCTCATCGTACGATCGGAACGCGCGGTCGCCTTCCGAAGACTGGTTTGCGAACAACGATTGCGGTCATTACTTACGCGAGGAACAAAGGGCTGGGCGGACCGAGTATGTGATGATGGACACGCCCGGGCCCGGTGCAATCGTGCGTATTTGGTCGGCAAACCCTGCCGGAACATTGCGAATCTACATTGATGATTCGGAGAAACCGGTCATTGAATCGCCGATGTCGGATCTTCTGGGGGGCAAGTTTCCGGGTTTGCCACGGCCGATTGCGGGCGAGTACAGCAAAGGGTGGAACCTGTATTTTCCGATACCGTACGCGAAGAGCTGCAAGGTGACGAGCGACAAGGGCGGGTTTTATTACCACGTCAATTACCGCACGTACGAGTCGGGCACGGCGGTGCGGTCTTTCAGTTTGGATCAATTGGAAGCGCTCAAGCCGAGAGTGCAGAGACTTGTTGAGATTCTGTCAGACCCGAGAAAGGCGGTTGGCCCGGGCGAGTACGGGTCGCAGGAATTCGAGCTGGCCATCGGGCCGGGGCAGAGCATGCGGCACGAGATGTACGGGCCTGCTGCGATCAAGCGTGGCGTTGTGCGTGTTGGGGCGCGCGATCGCGAATTGGCGCTTCGGAGCATTGTCCTGAGGGTAACTTTTGATGGAGAACGCACTGTCGAGGCTCCGTTGGGGGACTTTTTCGGGAGTGCGCCGGGGATCAATCCATACGCCGGTCTGCCCTTGGGTATGACCGCTGAAGGTGTGATGTACTGTCATTGGTACATGCCTTTCAGGGATCGAGCAATCATTGAACTTGAAAACTTTGGCAAGGACGAGGTGACGCTCAGCGGCGAGCTTGACGTTGAAGATTGCAAATGGACGGATGAGATGATGCTTTTCCACGCGAAATGGCGGGCTGAGTTTGATGTTCCGACCCGGCCGATGGTTGATTGGAACTATCTCAACGCAAGGGGCCGTGGCGTGTTTGTCGGTGTTGCATTTGCGATCGATAACCCGGTCCGGGATTGGTGGGGTGAAGGAGACGAAAAGATTTACGTGGACGGCGAGACATTCCCGAGTCATTTCGGTACCGGAACGGAGGACTACTACGGGTACGCGTGGTGCTGGCCTGTTCGGTTCACGCATGCGTATCATGCCCAACCGCGTGTGGATGGGCCGGGCAATTATGGCCGGACAAGCGTGAACCGGTTCCACATTCTTGACCGGATTCCGTTCACGAAAGATTTCAAATTCGACATGGAACTGTGGCATTGGAACGAGAAGTGCAAGGTGAACATGGCCGTGGTTGCGTACTGGTATGCGCGACCGGGTGCGACTGACGGGTTCAAGCCGATCCGCGCCGAAGATGTTGTCCTGCGCCCGATGCCCGAGTACGTCGTGCCGCGTGTCAAAGGCGCAATCGAAGGAGAGGAATTGAAGATAGTCCGCGTCGCCGGGACGGCCGAACCTCAAGAATGGGACGGGCTCAGCGGCGGGCGTCATCTTTGGTGGCATGCCGGAATGAAACCGGGCGATGTAATGGCGCTTGAGTTTGGCGCGCCCAAGGCCGGCAAGTACAAGGTCATCGCGAAGTTTCTTCGCGCACGGGACTACGGGATTCACCAGCTCGCAATCAACGGCGTGAACGCGGGTAATCCGATTGACTTTTACAACCCCGACGTGCGGGCAAGCAACGAGGTCGAGCTCGGCACTTTTGAGCTCAAGGAACGAGGCAACGAGTTGGCGGTGACAGTGGTTGGCGCGAATGACAAGGCCGTCAAGGCGTATATGTTCGGGCTCGATTACATTCTGCTGAAGCCGGCCGAGTGAGAGTTTTCGTGGCGCTGGTGTTGCAGCGTCCCGTGTCTGGGTCGGGCACGCTTAAATCGAAAGAATCGGCTGTGAACATTGGGAGCAGCATTGAACCGGTAGTGTTTGCAGTGTTTGCGGTTCTGACGCTGGTGGCCGGGTTTCTGGTGGTGGCGAACCCAATCAGCAGGAATCCGGTCACCAGCGCGATGTTTTTGGTTCTGACGATTCTATCGGTGGCCGGGTTGTTTGTCTTATTGGGGGCGTTTTTTTTGGCTGCGGTGCAGGTGCTGGTTTATGCCGGGGCGGTTATTGTGCTGTTTCTATTTGTGGTCATGGTGTGGGGTGGAGATGGCGTCGAGCGAGGGAAGCTGCGCAAGTTTGCCATGGTTGTTGGCGGCGCGAGCCTTGCAGTTTTTTTGACGCTGTTGGGCGGCGCATTGACAGGTGCAGGGCAGGACACAAAGGTTGGGCTGACCGAAGGCGGCGCGCGTTCGCTGGGTGAGCTGTTGATCAACAGGCACCTTTTGGCGTTCGAGTTGATGGCTTTGATGCTGTTGGCAGCGGTGATTGGGTCTGTTTTCTTGGGCAGGAAGGACAACAAGTGAATTCGTTTGCGAGAGCGGTTTTGAGTTGAAGCAAATGACCGTGGGTTTGAATCACTATTTGGCAGTAAGCGGCCTGTTGTTTTGCATCGGGCTGGCGGGGGTTTTGTTTCGGCGGAACCTGCTGGTGGTTTACATGTGCATTGAGATGATGCTGGCTGCGGCGAGCCTTGCGTTGGTGGCATTCTCTCGATTCCGGGGCGATCTGGACGGGCAGGTGCTTGCGTTGCTTGTGATTTCCGTTGCTGCTGCGGAAGTGGCTGTTGGATTGGCTTTGATAGTTGCCGTTTGCCGGCGCGGTTTGAAACCGACGGCGGATGAGTTGGCGGGGATGAAACTTTGATTGATCAGTTCTGTGCCAGCAATTGAACAATTGGTGTGGGGGATTCTGTTGTTGCCGCTGATTTCTGCGGCGGGGATCACCCTTTTTGGTTTGCGTCGGCCAAGATTGGCCGGGGTGTTATCGGTTGGTGCGGCTGCTGGTGTGGCGGTTCTCAGTCTGCTGGTATTCACTGGGACCCCTTTTGGCGAATGGTGGGAATGCAGCGCGGAGTGGCTGTCGGTTGGTGAGTTGAATGTGCCTGTGGCGCTGCGGTTTGATCCGCTGAGCCTTACGATGGGTTTGATTGTGGCTTGGGTGAGTTTCGTGATCCACGTTTACTCGCTCGGCTACATGCGAGGCGATCGCGGTTTTGGGAGGTACTTCGCGGGGCTGAGTCTGTTTCTGTTCTCGATGCTGCTGATTGTGCTTGCGGGCAATCTGCTTGTTCTGTTCATCGGCTGGGAGCTGGTTGGTGTCTCGAGCTACTTGCTTATTGGGTTTTGGTATCAACGGCCTGCGGCGGCCGATGCAAGCAAGAAAGCGTTCTTGTTGAACCGGCTGGGTGACTTTGGGTTTTTGGTGGGGCTGCTGCTGGTTTGGAGCAAGACCGGCACGGTGGACATCAGCGAATTGGAGTGCAAGTTGGCGCTTGACCCTGGACTTTTAGGATCGCTGGCCACGGCGGCTGGCTTGTTGATTTTTTGCGGTGTGCTGGGCAAATCGGCGCAATTCCCCCTTCACGTGTGGCTGCCCGACGCGATGGAGGGGCCAACACCTGTGAGCGCGTTGATACACGCGGCGACGATGGTTGCCGCGGGTGTGTATTTGCTGTGCCGGGTGTTTTTTCTGCTGGCCCTGCCGGGGTCGGCGGCTTTGGAGTTGATCGCATGGGTTGGGGCTTTCACTGCGCTGCTTGCGGCGGTGATTGCGACGCAACAAGACGACATCAAACGCATTCTGGCGTATTCAACCCTTTCGCAGCTTGGGTACATGGTGATGGCGGTGGGCGCAAGCAGTGTGTCGCAGCCGCCTGTGGCAGCGATGTACCACCTGTCAACGCACGCTTGTTTCAAGGCGCTGTTGTTTCTCGGGGCTGGATCGGTCATTTGTGCGGTTCATCATGAGCAGAACATATGGCGCATGGGCGCGCTGGGGAAGAAGATGCCGGTGACATTTGTGACGTTCTTGATTGCAGCGCTCGCGCTTGCGGGGGTTCCGCCTTTGAGCGGCTTTTTCAGCAAAGAGTCAATATTGGCTTCTGTGCTGGAGAGCAACGTTGCGGCGCGGCATGCGCTGTTTGCTGTTGCCGTTGCGGTTGCGGCCCTTACGGGCTTTTACATGACGAGGCTGGTGGCTGTGACTTTTTTCGGACCGGAACGTACGCAGATTGCGGGGCAAGCGCGAGAGTCCGGGATGATTCTGACAATTCCGCTGCTTATTCTGGCGGTGCCGAGTGCGTTTGCGGGTTTCTGGGGCATAGACTCGGCTTACGCGTCTCAGTTCAAAGGCGCTGCGGTTGAACACGCAGGGGTATTCGGACGAATCGCCGCGGCATTTACGCACTCGCCTGTTGCTACCTTATGGGGTCTTGGCGCCGCAATTGTGGGCATTGTGACCGGGCTTGCAGTCTATTGGAATGCAGCCACTGACCGTTTACCTGAGAAACTCGGACTGGTGGCAGGCTGGGCTCGGAACAGATTCTATTTCGATGAACTTTATGCGGCACTCAACGAGGCAACCCATGAATTCCTGTCCCGGCTTGCGGATGGCGTTGACCGGTGGGTGATCAGCGGAATCATGGTCCGGGGCGTGCATGGCAGCATCGAGCTGGCCGGGCGGCTGTTGCGCCTCACGCAGACTGGGAACATTCAGATTCATGCGGTGTTGTTGGGGGCAGGAATTGCGATTCTGCTGTTGATAGTGTTGCGGCATTGATGACATGGACCCGCTGACGATCATAATAGCAGCTCCGCTTGCAGCGGCCGGTTTGGTTGCGGTGATACCGGGCAACTACCGGTTTTTGATTCGCGTAATAGCGCTGCTGGCAACATTGTTGTCGGCGGCGGTTGCGATCTGGGTGTTCGCTGAATTTGAACCAGGGGCGAGCGGGCTTCAGTTCGAGACAAGATCGGTTTGGGTGAAGTCTCTGGGAATTGGATACCACGTCGGGTTGGACGGAGTAAACGTTGGGCTGGTTTTGATGGGTGCGTTGGTGGCTTTTGCGGCCGCGTGTGTGTCAAGGGAGATTGCGGAGCGCGTGAAGGAATACTACGTACTTCTGTTGCTAATGGCTGGGGGGATACTTGGCGCTTTTCTTTCGTGGGACATGTTTGGGTTTTACTTTTTCCATGAACTGGCGCTGGTGCCGACGTTTCTGATGATAGGGATTTGGGGGCGTGGTGACGACCGGGTTTACGCCACATACCAAATCACGCTGTATTTGAGTTTCGGGGCGCTGCTGGTGTTGGTTGGGCTGATTGCCGTGTACGTTCAGTGTGGCGCCAACACGTTCGACATGGTGGAACTTCACCGGCACGTCGCGCAAACCCCGATTCCGGCGGCGGCGCAGCGATGGATGTTCCCGCTGTTGATGTTCGGGTTTGGGGTATTGGTTTCGCTTTGGCCGTTCCATAGTTGGGCGCCGACCGGTTACGCTGCTGCGCCCACGGGCGTGGCGATGTTGCATGCCGGGGTGATCAAGAAATTCGGGTTGCTGGGTCTGATCCGGGTGGCGTTACCGCTGCTGCCGGAGGGCGCGCGCGAGTGGATTCCGGTAATGGGTGTGTTGGCTGTTGGGAACCTGCTGTACGGCGGGTGGGTCGCCATGCGGCAATCTGATCTGAACAGGCTTCTTGGGTATTCGAGTGTTGCGCATATGGGGTTTGCATTTTTGGGTCTGGCGAGCCTGACCGTGTTGGGTGTGACGGGCGCTGTGGTTGTGATGATCGCCCACGGCTTCCTGGCGGGACTGAACTTTGCGCTGAGCGGCTATCTGCGTCGAGTGGCCGGCACGACACAAATGGACAGGATGGGCGGACTGTTGGATAAGGTGCCGTTTATCGGGGCTTTATTGGTGATGGCCATGTTGGCGGGATGCGGCGTGCCCGGTTTTGCGAACTTCGTAGGCGAGCTGCTGGTGTTGTTCGGGGCGTGGGAAGCTAACAAGACGTGGGTTGTTGTTGCAGCATGGGCGGGTTTGGTGGTTGGAGCGGTTTATACATTGCGCGCTGTGCGAACAATTCTGCACGGGCCATTGCGCACCGAATTGGCGACTGTAGCCGACCCCGCTGGCGCATGGCACAGGTCTGCTTACGCGTTACTTGTTGTTGCCCTGCTGTTGTTCGGGGTCGTGCCGGGACTGCTGATAGCGCGGATAGAGCCAGACGCCAAAGCAGTGTCGGGAACAATAGCGACAGGGATCGAGATGAAAGCCGCTGGTGAAGTTGGGAGCATCGTGAGGGGCGCTGTCGCGGCGGCAGGTGTTGGGGTGCGTCAATGAGCGGGTTTTCTGCCATAGGACTGGAGCTAGCTGTTGTGGTTGGTGCGCTGGCGATCTTGATGATTGGCGTTTGCGTGTCTTCAGAGCGAAGGTCTTTCTTGAGCTACGTGGCGGCGTTGTTCGTTGGGTTGGTACTGCTGTCATCGTTCTTGGTTTCATGGCCGGAAAAGCAGGCCTTTTTTGAGGGGACATACCTGGTGGACGGACTTGCGCTGTTTTTCAAGAGGCTGTTTTTGGTTGCAGCGGGGTTTGTCCTTGTGATGGCGTCAGGCAGCTCGAGAGAGACGGCTATTGGCGTCGAGTTTCCGGTGCTTGTGTTGATTGCGTTGGCGGGGATGATGTTTGCCGCCTCAGCGGGTGGTTTTATTCTGTTGTTTGTCGCGCTCGAGTTGGTGACGGTGACGTTTTATGTATTGGTTGCTTTTGCGCGGAACACGCGGCGGAGTTTGGAAGCGGGGGTGAAATTCCTGATTATTGGCGCTGTTACTTCGGCTTTTTTGGTGTTGGGGATGGCGTTTGTGTATGGCGCAACCGGGACGATGAATTTCGACGAGTTGAGGGTGGCGCCGATTGATGTTGGCAATAAGCAACTGTTTGATATTGGGCTTGTTCTGGTTTTTGTCGGGGTTGGATTCAAGCTGGCTGCGGTACCGAGTCAGATTTGGGCGCCGGATGTTTATGAAGGAGCACCAGCACCTGTAGGGGCATTTTTGGCCAGCGGATCGAAGGCCGTGGGGTTGGTCTTGATTGTGCGGGTGATGAATTCGACGATGCTGCAGGGCGAAACATTGTGGGCGGTCTTGTTGGCGGTTTCGGCAGTAGCGTCAATCCTGTACGGTGCGCTCTGTGCAATTCCCCAGAAGGACCTGAAACGGTTGCTTGGGTATTCGAGCATTGTGACGGCGGGGTACCTGCTGATTGGATTGGCGTCTGGAAGCGAGGCGGGGATTGGGGCGAGTCTCTATTACATGACAGCGTACACGTTTGCAGCGCTGGCGGTTTTCACGGTGGTATCGATTGTTTTTGGCGCGTCAGAACCTGCGGAGATTGTGGGGCTTGCAGGACTTTACAAACGAAGCCCATTACTGGCTGTGGCGTTGACATTGTCGATGATATCGCTCGCGGGAATACCGCCATTGGCCGGCTTTTTTGGAAAGTTCCTGTTGGTGAAGTCGGCTGTTGGGTCGGCGGGGTTGAAGACGGGGCTTGTTGTATTGATTGGGGTAATGGTTGTGGGGATTCTGATATCGATTTACTACTACTTTGGGGTAATCAGGGCTGTCTATTGGGTTGCGCCTTCGAAGGATGGAAAATCAATTATCGTGACCCGATCCGAACGGGTGGCGCTGATAATGCTGATGGTTGGGTTGGTCTGGCTGGGGCTTTTTCCCGGGCGGCTTATTCGGGCGAGTTCAGGCGCAGTTGGGAGCATCGCACCATCTCGTCAGGCAATTGCCGAGGTGGTGAAGCACGATGGAGAGCGTCGATGACAAGTGCGGAACGAACGTTGGAATCGTGCTGTTGAGGCTGCGCGGCTGAAGAAATGGAACTTGATTTTATTCGTTCAGATGGCATTAGTAGGGCCGAAGACAACATCACAAAACCTATGGCAAATATTGCGAACAAGTTTCCGGAAAACGTTCCGGGAAAATACTACGTCGATAACCAGTGCATAGACTGCGATCTGTGCCGCGAAACTGCGCCGAACAATTTTCAACGGAACGAGGAAGGCGGACATTCTTATGTGTCAAAGCAGCCTGAGAACCCCGAAGAAGAAAGGCAATGCAAGGAGGCCAAAGAAGGCTGTCCTGTGGAAGCCATTGGTGATGACGGGGCGTAATCTTGGTTTTTGATGGGGGTTTTGCAACCCGCAGGGCGTTCATGCTCTGCGGGTTTGTTTTTCAGCCATGGAATCTCACCGGAGTGAAGGGATGGGTGAAGCTGAGGGGGGCGGTGGGATTTCTGGGTAAGTGAGGCGCCACCACAGACCGGCAAACCTGCATTGGCATAATGCCCAACTGGTGCCGTTCGATGTACCTGGCACACCTCACCAAAGGACTGCTGCAGCCAGACCGGCATTATGGGGATATACACGGGAGCTTGCATGTTCCAAGGATGTGCGACCGAGCGTGCGCACTGCACGGGCCGGGCCCACGATTGCCAAGTCCCGGGTGTGATTGAGTGTGCGGTAAGACGCACATTGTTGACTACGAAAGTGGATGGTATCAATCAGGTGGGTTGCAGTAATGGAAGCCGGCTGAGAACCGGGCTGGGACTGCTGGATGGCAGTCTGAAATCGGTCGGCGGAAAATCATTAATGTGGATGTTGTATGAATAGCGAGCGTGGAAATACCAATAACAGGTGGTCACGGGCGCAGTTGCGGCGTGCGTTCACGTTGATTGAACTGTTGGTGGTGATTGCGATCATAGCGATTCTAGCCGGCATGTTGTTGCCTGCACTGTCAAAGGCGAAGACGAAAGCGCAGGGCATCATGTGCATGAACAATACCAAGCAACTGATGCTCGCCAATCATATGTACCAAGGCGACAACCAGGACAAGTTTCCAATGGCATATCACGGCGGTTTTGTCCCTTCAGGCACTGATCCGCGAGAGAAGCCTTGGGTGACCGGTTATCTGGATTGGACGACAAGCTCGGACAACACCAACACGATCTATCTGCTGAATCCCAAATATGCGGCACTGGCACCCTACTTCGGCAGCTCGAAGAATGTGTACAAGTGCCCTGCCGACAAATACCTTGCGTCTGTGCAAAGAGCGAGAGGCTGGACCGAACGCGTTCGCAGTGTGTCGGGGAACATATTCGTCGGTGAAGGCAACGCCGAAACAGGACCGGCGGGCTCAATATATCAGCATGTCATCAGAGCATCCGATCTCAACATTCCCGGTCCGACGGAGACATGGGTGTATGTGGACGAGCACCCAGACAGCATCAATGACGCCGGGTGCTTTGCCCCGAACAGTGACGTGAACATTGTTGATATACCGGCAAACTATCACAACGCGGCGTGTGGCTTTGCTTTCGCAGACGGACATTCTGAGGTCCACAAATGGAAGGGGCCGACAATAAAGCGGCTGAAGGTAAACGCCAGAGACGGTGCGTATCAGCTCAATCTTGCGACCCCGAAAACAGACCCTGATCTGTATTGGTACTCCTATCATACGCCGCGGAAAACCACGGCTGTCTATGGAACTCCTTAACGCCATTGGAGTTGTTTGGGATGATTTACGCAGCAGAGCGGCAAGCACGTAGTAGCGGGTAAAAAGGTTCAGTAAATGGTTGGAGCATTGGCCTGCCGAGAGGCAGGCCAATGTTTTTGGCGCGGCTCTAAAGGCGGGATTCTAACAGCCACAGTCGTGGCATCGCCATATGCGCCGGACAACCCATCGCTGCCACAGTGCCGCGTTTACGGCGAGAGCTGAAAGCTTTCTGGTCCTGATTGTGGTACGCCAGCGCTTTGTGCCTTCACCAAGGGACGGCCCGCGGATCCCCGAACCAACTACGTGTCTGTCCCCAAGTCAATTCCAAGAACCGGCGTGCCGCCACCAGCGCCCTGGAGAAAACAACGGCGATCGGGAGCGCGGCCGTCCCCGGCCGCATCAGGCCGACGACCGATCGTGCACCTGCTTCAATCACGTAAACCCGACGCCCGAACATAGACCGGCTGGGGGCGGAGAAGAATCGCCGCGCTCCTGCACGCGGTGGAGAAAGCAATGGCGCCGCGAGCGCGGCCGTCCCCGGCCGCATCAGGCCGACGACCGATCGTGCACCTGTTTCAATCACGCAAACCCTGCGCCCGAACATTCACCGGCTGGGGGCGGGCAAGAATGCCCGCGCTCCTGCACGCGGTGGAGAAAGCAATGGCGCCGCGA